>JASJCF010000025.1 GCA_030066265.1 Acidimicrobiia bacterium
GGACCCAGCCACACTCCTCGCATCCGATCAGCCCTCACCGGGGGAGGCCAGGAAGGTGGCACTCGCCCTCGGACTGGGGACGTCGACCTGGCTCCTCGTCCTGGACGAGCCGACGAATCACCTCGACCTGCCATCCATCGAGCGGCTCCAGGCCGCGCTCGAGGCCTACCCAGGCGCCGTGGTGCTGATCACCCACGACGACGAGCTCGCCGCCGCCGTCACCGAGACGACCTGGACCGTCGACGGATCCAATCTCACGTCGTGAGAGCCTCGCGGAGCCAGGCGATCTCCGCCCGATGTTGGTCGGCGTCACCTGGCGTCTCGAGGATCACGGGCGCACCGGCGGATCGGACGACGTCCAGCAGGAGGTCGTCGGGGATCTGACCTTCACCGAGGAGCTCGTGGCGGTCCCGGTTCGAGCCGGCTTCATCCTTGGAGTCGTTCAGGTGCACCAGCGTCACCCCTCCGACCAGCCCAGTGATCAGATCGACCGCCGTTGCGAGGTCGGCTCCCGAAGCCCACGTGTGACAGGTGTCGAGGCACACGCCGACGTCGTAGTCACCGATCTGCTCCCACAGCGGGCCGTAGTTCTCGAGATCGTGCATCACGGACGTTCCGCTTCCTGCTGTGTTCTCGACGAGGATCGGCACGGACACGTCGAACGAGTCGAGCGCCTTCCGCCAGCGCTCGAAGCCGACGGACACGTCCTCACCGTCACCCACGCTGCCTCCGTGCACGATGACGCCCTTGGCACCAACGGCGGCGGCAGCCTCGACGGTCCCCGCCAGCGTCTTGCGGGAGGGGATCCGCACCCGGTTGTTGGCAGATGCGAGGTTCATCAGATACGGCGCATGCACGTAGATGTCGATTTCGGATGAGCGAAGCTCCTCGGCGTCGTCACGCGGCTTGGGGGCCTTCCACTGCTGGGGATTCGAGAGGAACACCTGGACGGCGTCGGCGTCACGGGCCTCTGCCTCGTCGAGTGGATGCTTCGGGTCGACGTGTGCACCGATGATCATGCGCCGTCTCCCTGATCGTCGTCCGGCATGGATTCCTCCTCCGGTGCCTCAGCTGCAATTGGCGGCTCGCCGGCGGAGGTCTGCTCGTCCTGAGAGGGATCCGCCGACTCCTCCGGGTGCGGCTCGGGGGGGTCTGTGGCCTCCGTGCTCTCTGCCGTATCGACCTCCGTTGCGGGAGCTGCGCCAGCCGCCACCGTCGTTCGCCAGGTGAGGGAAGGCGGCTCCATCTGAGTGATCTCCTCCATCCGACGATGATGCGCGAGCGCCCCTTGGGCAGCGAGGGCTATCTCCCCGACATCCACGGTCCATGCGTAACCGTCCACATGGAGTTCCCGACCGACCCACATGGCGTTGTGCGGGTGTTCGGGCAGGCGGCCAGGATCGTCGACCTCGATCACGAGGTGCTGGCGACGCTTGCCGTCGAACTCGTCGTCATCGACGTCGAGGCGTACCGATCGAATGTCGCCCCACGGGATCACGACTTCCTCTTCGTGCCGTCCCATGGGGAGGTGGATGCCTTCGTTGGCGACTCGGCATTGGGGCTGTCGCCTCACCAACTCGACGATGCCACCGACCAGCAGCAGGGTGCCCGTGCCGACGAGGACCGCACCCCACACGATGTCTCCGCGCTGTTGAGCCTGGCCCCGGGTGGTGAGGACGCCGTCGGTGTTCTGGGGCTCGGTGGAGATCCAGTGTCCGAACATCACGTCGATGGAGGCGACGATGAGCACCAGTCCCAGGAGGCCGAACACGAACAGCCGCAGCGGTGACCGGTAGGCAGTCAATCCCCCTCCATCCCGAGATCGTCCGGTTCGATCAATGCCACGTACGGCACCCCGAGGTCCGCCATCGTCCGGGCCGCCCGTCCTCCGGAGCGATCGACCAGCGCCACGGCCGTGAGAACCTCCACGGCCTCGGCACGGAGCGCGGCGATTGCCTCGGCGAGCGCCGAGCCCGTGGTGGTGGTGTCCTCCACCACTGCAACGGCGTCACCGGCTTGGACAGGGCCGACGAGGCGTCCCCCGGTCCCGTGGTCCTTGGCCTCCTTGCGAATGGAGAAGGAGTCGAGCGAACGGCCCTCCGCGGTCGCAGCGATCGCCGTGGCAACAGCGATCGGGTCTGCGCCCATCGTCATACCGCCGACGGCGGAGGCACCCAACGGGATGTGACCGAGCATGGCGGCGCCAACCGCTGTCGCGCCCGCTCCCGAGTAGGTGGTTTGGCGTGCATCGAGGTACCACGACGAGGTGCGCCCGGACCGGAGGACGAAGGGGCCATCGGTTCGCACCGCATGTGCCAAAAGGTGCTGTATGACGGCGTTTCTGGAGTCTTCAGAAAAATCCAAGAAATCCTCTCAAGTCCCGTCCGGGATGCGTCGATACGGTAGTCAGACAGGATGCCTTCCTAACCTCCCGTCTAAGCCCGAATCGGGGGCCGCCGCTAAGGCGGCCTTCGATTCTTTCTGGGGTAGTTCGGTCCTGGGACCCATCTAGCCTCCCTCGGATGGACATCGTCTTCATCCGACACGGCCAACCACAGTGGGCGATCGAAGGCATCTCCCAGAACGATCCGTACCTGACCGAGCTCGGGCACATCCAGGCGGATCTGGCAGCCAAGCGCATCGCCAACGACCGGAAGGCTGCTGCGGAGCTGATCGTGTCACCCGCCGTGCGTGCGCAACAGACCGCCAGTCCGATCTCCGAGGCGACCGGGCTCGCAATGCAGACCATCGACGACCTCGTCGAGCTCCGCATGCCCGATTGGCGGGGGGTGACTGAAGCGAAGGTCATCGAGATCTTCAAGACCACGAAGGATCGGAGTCCCGACGAATGGTGGGAGGGCCTCCCCGGTGGCGAGTCGTTCCGAGCGTTCCACAACCGGATCACCACCTCCCTCGACGAGCTCCTCGCAGAACGTGGGATGGTCCGCGATCCCCGAGACCCTCAGCTCTGGAGGGTCGAGCAGGATCCCGGTCGGCTCGTGATCGTGGCCCACGGTGGAACCAACTCCGTGTGCCTCACCCATCTCCTCGGCATCCCCCCGGCGCCGTGGGAATGGGAGAAATTCGTCCTCTTCCACGCATCGTTTGCACGGGTGAAGATGATCCCCCTCGCCGGCGCCCACGTACCGAGCCTGCGAACCTTCAACGACCAGGATCACATTCCTCTCGAGCTTCGCTCGAGGTAGTTGGTACGTAGTACGTAGTACGTAGTACGTAGTACGTATGCCCACAAGCGAGGGCACGAAGGCCGGACGGGCTCGTCGCAGCTACGAGGACAATCGTTCGGTGCAACCTCGCCCAGGATGTACGTACTACGTACTACGTACTACGGGGCGAAGCCCCAATCACTTCCCGTAGCGGCGGTCTCGTCTTGTGAAGTCGCGCAGGGCGCGGAGGAAGTCGACGCGGCGGAACGCTGGCCAGTAGACGTCGACGAACGCGTACTCGGCGTAGGCCGCCTGCCACAGGAGGAAGCCGCTCAGCCTCGCCTCGCCGGAAGACCTGAGGACGAGGTCCGGATCCGGGAGATCCGAGGCGTACATGCGCTCGGACAGCGCCTGCTTCTCGATGTGCTCGGAGATCTCGTGGGACGACCATCCCTCGTCGGCGAGATCGGACACGAGGTCCTTCACGGCATCGACGATCTCCTGCCTGCCTCCGTAGGCGAGGGCGATCGTCACCTGCCGCGAGCCCGTCGGACATCGCTCTTCGAGGCGTTTCGAGGCCTCGACGAGATGCGACGGGAGCAGGTCGAGGCTCCCGATGAACCGCACCCGAACGTCATCTCCCACCGAATCCGGGATCCGCTCGAACAGCTCGACGAGGACCTCGTAGTACGGCACCAGCTCCTCGTCCGGGCGCAACAGGTTCTCCGTGGACAGCAACCAGCAGGTGACCGCCTCGATCTCGAGCTCGGCCGTCCACTGGAGGAACTCCTCGAACTTCGCCATGCCCACGCGATACGACGCCTGGTAGTCGGGCAAGCGCTCGGCGCGTGCGTACCGGCGATGCCCGTCATGGATCACACCGATATGACAAGGAAGGGCGTTGCGATCCAGGTCCCGCAACAGCTTTTCCTCGTAGACCCGATAGATCGGCTTGAGGAGGGTGTCCTTGGCAGTCATTGGCTTCTCCGCTGCAGCGAGCAACAGGTTAGGCGGGATCTTCCGTTCCGATCGATCGATCATGAGTCGGCAGGCTGCCGGTACGGCTTGAGAATCACCCCGTCGCGAAGGCGATCCGTGCGGTACGATCCCGGTCTGGTGGAGATCGCTCGTTGGACCTTGGGCCGTATGCAGAACCCCGTTCGGGGATTCCTGCATGGTGGTGCCGCCGTGGCTGCGGTGTTCGGCACCGCGTTTCTCGTGTGGCAAGCGCCGAACTGGGGCATCCGCGTAGGCGTCATCGTGTTCGGCCTGGCGATGATCGCGCTCTACACGACGAGTTCGCTCTACCACGGCATCCCGTGGGACGGGAACTGGAAGAAGCGCATGCAGCGGCTCGACCACTCGATGATCCTGGTCCTGATCGCCGGCACCTACACCCCTCCGACGATCGTCGCACTCGACGGCTGGGCCCAGTGGATCGTGCTCGGGGTCGCCTGGGGCACGGTCGCCATCGGGGCCATCCAGCACGCCTGGTTCCCGCGGGAGCAGCAGACCTTCTCCATGGCGCTCGGCGCCACGATGGGGTGGCTCGGCATTCTCATCGCCTGGAAGTTCGTGATCGAGCTCGGATGGACCGCTGCCCTCCTGGGCGTGATCGGGGGCGCCGTCTACACCATCGGTATGGTCCTGCTGATCACCAATTGGCCGAAGCTGTGGCCACGGGTGTTCTCGTACCACGAGCTGTTCCACGTGATGGTGATCGTGGGAACGGCGATCCACTTCGTGATGGTGTGGCGCTACGTGCTCCCGAAGGGCGCCTGACCGCCTCGGCGACGACCAGGGCTGGCCGGCCAGGGATGAGCGACTAGGGCTGAGCGGACTCCGGTAGCTCGGGACCGGGGACGCGGATGAGGAGCAACCGGCCCTCCTCGTATCCACCGTTGTGGAACCCGTACTTCTCGCCTTTGTCGATGTGGACGACATCGCCGGGCGTGAGGTGGAACGTCTCCTCGTCGACGACGAACTCGATGTCTCCCCGGAAGCAGATGTACATCCGATGGTCCTTGGCGTTCGTGCGTTCCGGACGCTCGACCCCGATCGGGAGCACGATCTCGGCGAACGAGGCCAGATCGAAGGCTTCCGGGGTCAGTTCCCGCAGCTGGATGTCCGCAAAGGCGAACGGGGGCACGTCGGCGTAGCGTTTGAGTTCCATATTGCCGAGCCTACCGACGCCCCTTCTCCCACGAGCAATGCCGGCCGGTCGGGTCAACCCTCGAGCCCTGCCCGCGTTCGTGTCACACCCGGCGGATACGGTGTGAGCATGGAAACGATGCGAATGATCAGCAACCACCGGGGCCAAGACCCTGTCGCCGGCACCGACGAGGCACTCATCGAGCTGTTCGCCTCCGCCGGGCTCACCGTCACCATCGTCGACCGATGCGACGATTCCGGATGCGGCGTTTGTCGTCCCGACGAACCGGCCCGAGCAGCCTGACCGGGCAAGCCTGAGCGCCGCTGGCCCTAGCGGCCGGCCCGAGTGGCCGGCCCGAGCGGCCCGGATCGAGTCGGGCTGCCTGCGCCTGGTCGCCTGAGCAAGAGCGACGGCGACTCGCATGGATTGACACACAGGG
The DNA here is from genome assembly GCA_030066265.1 of Acidimicrobiia bacterium. Lineage (GTDB taxonomy): Bacteria > Actinomycetota > Acidimicrobiia > Spongiisociales > UBA5794 > SZUA-442. Next base: position 5,759 of record JASJCF010000025.1, read on the forward strand.
ATGTCGATCGACACGCCAGGACTGGCAGGGCGGGCATGGCGCCGGCACGGCAGGGGCATTACCCCCGGACGGTGGCTGGCTCGAGGGCTAGCAAGGATGGCCGGACGTCACCGACTCGTCGGTCCGAGCGCTCACCACTGCTCGAGCATCGCCTCCAGCGCATCGATCTGGCGATCAACCGATGCTGTGGACCCCCCGCCCTGTGTGGACCGGAGCTCAACCGAGCGAGCAGGGTCGAGCCGATCGAGATCCTCGGGTTGGAACCGGAGGTCGAGGGACTCCAGGCGGTCGGGGGTCAGGTCGTCGAAGGTCTCGCCGGCGCCGATGAGCTCGGCGACGAGTCGACCGACCACATGATGTGCCTCGCGGAAGGGGACCCCGCGGGCGACGAGTGCCTCGGCGAGGTCGAGGGCCGTCACCCAGCCCTCGGGAGCCACCGGGTGGAACGTCGCGGTGTCGATCAGCCCACCCAAGGCCTCCAGCGACCCGGCGAGCGTGTCATCGGCATGGAACACGATCCGCTTGTCCTCTTGGAGGTCGCGGTTGTAGGTCATCGGCAGGCCCTTCTGGAGGGCGGCGATCGAGGTGAGGTCACCGATCAGGGTCGCCGTCTTGCCACGCACGAGCTCGGCGATGTCGGCGTTCTTCTTGTGCGGCATCGCCGATGAGCCCGTCGTGTACTCGTCGGCGAAGGTCACCCACCCGAACTCGGACGACGACCACAGCAACAGATCCTCGGCAAGCCGCGAGATGTCGACCATCGTCTGCGTGGCGCACCACACGAACTCCGCCGCTGCGTCGCGCGACGCCACCGCATCCATCGAGTTGTCGAAGACGCCTCCCATGCCGAGCAGGGCCGACGTGACGCCGGGCTCGAGGGGCAGCGACGAGCCCCCGGAGGCACCCGCCCCGAGCGGCGAGACGTCGAATCTGGCGTAGGCGTCTCGGAACCGGTCGGCGTCTCGCACCAGCATCCATGCGTACGCGAGCAGGTGGTGGGCGAACGGCACGGCCTGGGCCTGCTGGAGGTGGGTGTAGCTCGGCACCACGGACATGCCGGCGCGCTTCGCCTGCTCGACGAGCACGGCGATCAGGCGACCGATCCGATCACGGTGTGACTTCGCCGCGTTGCGCAAGTAGAGCCGGAGGTCGAGCGCCACCTGGTCGTTCCGAGACCGGCCTGTGTGGAGCTTCCCAGCCACCTCCCCCACCAGCTCGCCGAGTCGGCGCTCGACGGCGCTGTGAACGTCCTCGTCCTCGGCGAGCCATGCAAACTCGCCACTCGCAGCCTCCCCGGCGATGCGGACGAGGCCCTCGGTGATGGCTTCGGCCTCCTCGCTACTCAGCAAGCCGACGCGGTCGAGCATGGCGACGTGGGCCAGGGATCCCTCGATGTCCACCTGCAGGAGCCGCCGATCCGATGTGTCGACCGTGAAGCGCCACATGACGTCCGACGGCTCCTGGTCGAACCGGCCTCCGGACCACAACGTCATGGGCGACCTTCCGGTACCTGGTACCTGGTACCTGGTACCTGGTAGCTGGTTCCTGACATCTCGTCCTTGGTCGCCGGTATCTGGCACCGGGCCGAATCTCTCGGTTCCCGGTACCAGGTACTCGGTACCAGATACTGCGATTGGCAATGAGCCACGATCTATTCGCCTTCGCCCAGGCGCTTCTCGGCGAAGGTGCGCAGCCGCAGGGACTGGAGCCTGATGAAGCCCTCGGCATCACCCTGGTGATAGACGTCGTCCGCCTCGAAGGTGACCGTCGCCTCGTCGTAGAGGCCGTGGGTGTCAGAACGGCGCCCATCGATGGTCGCCTGTCCCTTGTAGAGCTTGATGCGCGCCTCGCCGGTCACCGGCTTCTGGAGATCATCCATGAAATGCTGCAGTGCCTCACGCTCGGGAGCGAACCAGAACCCGTTGTAGACCATTTCGGCGTACCGGTTCGACATCTCGTCACGCAGATGGGCGACCTCGCGGTCGAGCGTGAGCGACTCCACGGCCCGGTGCGCGTGGTACAGGATCGTGCCGCCGGGTGTCTCGTAGACGCCGCGGCTCTTCATCCCGACGAATCGATTCTCGACGATGTCAACCCGTCCCACGCCGTGGGTGCCACCGATCTCGTTGAGCGTCGACAGGACCTCGACGGGCCGCATGGCGACCCCGTCGACCGAGACGGCGTTGCCGGCCTCGAATCCGACCGTGACGAACTGGGGCTCGTCTGGTGCGTCTTCGGGATCGACCGTCATCGTGAACATGCCGGGCGGCGGACCCACCCAGGGGTCCTCCAGCACGCCGCCCTCATATGAGATGTGCAGCAGGTTGGCGTCCGTCGAGTAGGGCTTGTCCGGCGTCACCGGAATGGGGATCCCGTGGGTCTCCGCGTAGGCGACGCAGTCGGCCCTCCCCTTCAGATCCCACTCCCGCCACGGGGCGATCACCTTGATGTCCGGCTTGAGTGCATACGCGGAGAGCTCGAAGCGGACCTGATCGTTGCCCTTCCCGGTCGCACCGTGTGCAATCGCGTCGGCGCCGGTCTCGACCGCCGCCCGAACCAGCCCTTTGGAGATGACGGGCCGAGCGAGCGAGGTGCCCAGCAGGTAGTACCCCTCGTACATGGCCGATGCCCGGACCGCCGGGAACACGTAGTCCTCGACGAACTCCTCCTTCAGATCCTCCGTGATCGCCTCGATGGCCCCGGTGTCGAGCGCCTTGGCCTTGGCCTCCGCTACTTCCTCTCCCTGGCCGACGTCGGCGGTGTACGCGACGACTTCCGCCCCGTACTCCTCCTTGATCCACTTGAGGATCACCGACGTGTCGAGACCGCCGCTGTAGGCGAGCACGACCTTCTTGATGTCACCCATTTCGCTACTCCGTTCCTTCCAGACTCTTCAGCACCGAGGCCGTCGAAGCGTCCTCGGCTGCGACGACGAGGATCGTGTCGTCGCCCGCAATCGTCCCGACCACGCCTGCGACCCCGGCGCCGTCGATGCGCGACGCAACCAGCTGAGCAGCCCCGGGTGGCACCATGAGCACGATGAGGTTGCCGCTGACGCTCGCTGCCGTCACGAATTCATCCATCGCCTCATGCAGGGCCGTGCGTTCCTCGTCCGCACGGCCGGGAGTGGCAAGCCGATACACGTTGGATCCGTTCTCACGGACGCGGACCGCCCCGATGGCATCGAGATCACGCGAGATCGTCGCCTGGGTGACCTCGAACCCCTCATCGGAGAGCGCGTCCTTGATCGCCGACTGATTCGGGATGTCGCGCGATTCGACCAGCATGCGCAGATGACGCCGACGGGCACTCGTGTCGGGCCTCACGGCACCGGCTCCTTCGTGACCATGGTTCCGATGCCCTCGGGGGTGAAGACCTCGAGCAGCAACGCATGCTGGACCCGCCCGTCGAGGATGTGGACGCGTTCGACGCCCGCATCGATGGCTTCGACGCAGGACCGCAGCTTCGGGAGCATGCCGGAGGACACCGAGCCGGAATCGATCAACTCCGTGAGCTCAGGCGTGGTGATGCGCTGGATGAGGCTGTCCTGATCTCCCAGATCCCGGTAGAGCCCCTCGACATCGGTGAGGTACACGAGCTTCGAGGCACCGAGCGCCGAGGCGAGTGCCGCAGCGGCGGTGTCCGCGTTCAGGTTGTAGGTCCGGCCGTCCGCACCCCTGGCGAGCGGGGCGATCACCGGCACATACCCCTGGTCTTGGAGGCCGTGCACCAGGTCCGTGTTGACCTCCGTGACGCGGCCGACGAACCCGAGGCGCTCGTCCTCCGGCTCGGCCACGAAGAGGTTGGCGTCGAGGCCGGAGAGGCCCGTCGCGACCGATCCGTGGTTGTTGACCAGGCGGACGATGTCCGGGTTGATCTCCCCCTTGAGCGTCGTCTGGACGACCTTGATCGTCTCCTCGTCGGTGACCCGGAGGCCTTCGAACCACTGAGGCTCGATGCCGCGCTGGCCCATGGCTCGTGAGATGTGAGGACCGCCCCCGTGCACGATGATCGGACGGATGCCGACGTAGTGGAGCATGGCCACGTCGTCTGCGAACGTCTCACGCAGGTCCTCGTCCACCATGGCCGACCCGCCGTACTTGATGACGACCGTCGTGCCACGGAAGCGACGGATGAAGGGCAGCGCCTCAGAGAAGATCGCGGCCTTGCCCATGGTCGAGGCGATTCTCGGCCTGGCGGGATTCGGCGAGCTGTGTCCGGTCACGATCGCTCACCGTTGAACACGACGTACTCGGGAGTGAGATCAGTGGTGACGATGTGGGCACGCCCGGGCCCTTGTCCGACGACAATGCCGATCTCGAGATCCCCGGTCTCGCATTCCTCGAGAAGGGCGGCTTCGTCGTAGACGACCTGGAGGCCGTCGAAGACGACCACACCTTGGTAGCTGACGGACACGGAATCGACGTCGACGGGCCGACCGGCGGCACCCAGGGCACCGACGATCCGGCCCCAGTTGACGTCTCCGCCGTAGAAGGACGCCCGCACGAGGGCGGAGTCCGCCACGCGCTTGCCCAGGTACCTGGCTTCATCGTCGTCGGCAGCGCCGGTGACATCGATCGTGACGACCCGCGACGCGCCCTCGGCGTCACGAGCCATCTGCATCGCCAGATCCACGCACACTGCCTCAACCGCCTTGGCGAAGTCCGCTGGGCTTGGCTCCACTCCCGAGGCCCCGGATGCGAGCATGAGCACGCTGTCGTTGGTGGACTCGCAGCCATCGATGTTGAGCGAATTGAACGAACCCTGCACGGCGTCGTTGAGGGCACGGTCCAGAGTCTGCCGGTCGACGACGGCATCCGTGGTGATGATCGCGAGCATGGTCGCCATGTCGGGCCGGACCATGCCAGCACCCTTGGCCATGCCGCCGACGGACCACGATCCCATCGTGGCAACGGCCTCCTTCGTCACTGTGTCGGTGGTGGTGATGGCCTCGGCGGCGGCCGTGCCTGCGACCGCTTCACGGGATCTGGCTGCGGCGGCAGCATCGATGCCCGGCACGACGTGCTCCATCGGGAGCTGCGGTCCGATCGTGCCGGTGGAGCACACGAGAACACCGGTCGGATCGCATCCGATCGCCTCGGCGAGGGTCGCTGCCATGCGCTCGGCGTTGGCCCGCCCCTGATCGCCGGTTGCGGCGTTGGCGCATCCGGAGTTGATCACCACACCATGGATCTCGTCGGCGCGGTCGAGGTGACGGCGGCTCATGACCACCGGCGGGGCCGCGGCTTGGTTCCTGGTGAACACCCCGGACGCGACAGATCCCGAATCGGACACCACCACGGCGACGTCGAGCCCGCGGTCTTTGATCCCAGCGGAGACGCCCGCCGCCGTGAAGCCGGCTGGGAGGACGACGCTCACGGCATCCACCCTTCCCGGGGGAGCCCGGCCGTCTCGTCGAGCCCGAACATGAGGTTGGCACACTGCACGGCCTGCCCTGCGGCGCCCTTCAGGAGGTTGTCGATCGCGCTCATGAGGATCAGCACGCCACGGTCTGCGTCGAGGTGGATCGAGATGTGGGCGTTGTTCGATCCGACCACCCATCGCGTCTCGGGAGGGGTGTCGAGCCTCGACACGAACGGGGAGCCGGCATAGGCCTTGTCGAGCGACTCCTCGAGATCCGCCAGCGTGGTGCCATCCGTCGGCGTGGCGTAGATCGTCGAGAGGATGCCCCGTTGCATCGGGACGAGGTGCGGCGTGAACGTCACCGTGGCGGGTTGCCCGCCGACCGCCTCGAGCGCCCGCTCCATCTCCGGCTGATGGCGATGCTCGAGCACCTTGTAGGCCTTGACCGACTCGTCGACCGTCCCGAAGAGCAATCCCTCGGCAAGGGATCGCCCTGCCCCGGACACCCCGGACATCGAGTCGACGATGAGCCCCTCGGCTGAAACGACACTGTCGGCGACGAGCGGCCCCAACGCCAGCACGGCCGAGGTCGGGTAACAGCCGGGGGCCGCCACCCGATCCGATGTGGCGATGTCCGTGGCGAACAACTCGGGGATCCCGTAGGCCCACGTACCCAGCTGGTCGGGCGCCGGATGGTCGGCGCCGTAGGCAGCTGCATACCGCCCGGGCGTGTCGAGGCGGAAGTCGCTCCCCAGGTCCACGATCTTGGAACCTCGGCCGAGCAGCTCGAGGGCGGGCTGTGTGGATGCGCCGTGCGGCAGTGCCAGGAAGACGAGATCTGCATCGGCACACGCATCGGCATCGAACTCGACGAGGAGGCGATCACCCCCCGACAGCTGGGGATGCACCTCGCTCAGCCGCTTGCCCGCGCTGGCATGGCCGACGAGACCGGCGACCTCCATCGAGGGATGGCCGTCCACCAGCCGCACCAATTCGCCACCCGCATAACCGGAAGCACCGACGATGACCGTTGAAAGCATCCGGCGAGTATACGTATATGCAGCGAGTATGCACGCTCCCAACCATTCTGGCGTCCCTCCGTCCCAGATACGGGATGAAAGGACGCAGGAATGGTCAGGTGCGGTTGCGCCACTCGTCGAGCATGGCGTACGCCTCCTCCGGGGAGTACGGACCGTCCTCGATACGGCGCTCGAGCAGCATGTCCATGATCTCGCCGACCTCGCGCGACGGCGGAATGTCGAGGTAGCGCATCACATCGTTCCCGTCGATCGGGGGGCGTAGCGCAGCGAGCTCCTCCTGCTCGGCGAGGATCTCGATGCGTTCCTCGAGCTCGTCGATGCGGTTCGCAATCGCGCGCGCACGCCGGGCGTTTCGGGTCGTGACATCGCAGCGAACGAGCTCGTTCAGATCCTCCAGGAGCGGTCCTGCGTCGCGCACATACCGGCGGACCGCCGAATCGGTCCACCCCATCTTGTAGGTGTGGGGACGCATGTGAAGGAACACGAGCTCGGAGACCCCGTCGACGACCTCCTTCGGATACCGCAAGTCGCGCATCCGGGCCTTGGTCATCCGAGCCCCGACGACTTCGTGATGATGGAAGGTCACCCCTCCGCGGTCGAACGATCGCGTCGCCGGCTTGCCGATGTCGTGGAAGAGGGCGGCCAGGCGAAGACGTAAGCGCGGGGAGGTCTTGCTCACGACAGCGATCGTGTGGGCCAAGACGTCCTTGTGATGATGGATCGGGTCCTGCTCGAGTGCGAGGGCCGGAAGCTCCGGGATGAACTGCTCGGCGAGGCCCGTCTCGACGAGCCCCACGAGGGCGGCGGTGACGTGATCTCCGGTCATCAGCTTGTCGAACTCGGTCCGGATGCGCTCGGCCGAAACGATCTGGAGACGGTCACCCATGCGCTGAACGGCATCGATCGCTGCAGCGTCCGGCGCGAACCCGAGCGTCGAGACGAACCGAAACAGCCGGAGCATGCGCAGCGGATCGTCCCCGAACGAGATCTCCGGCTCCACCGGTGTCTTGAGCGTGCCTTGGGCGAGATCGGCGAGACCACCGTACGGATCGACCATCACCGGCGGATCATCAGCCTCCAAGGGGACACGCATCGCCATGGCGTTGACGGTGAAGTCCCGACGAGACAGGTCCTCGGCGAGGCTGTCGGAAAAGGTCACCTGTGGCTTGCGCGATTGGTTCCGATACACCTCCGATCGGAAGGTGGTGATCTCCCACGTGACCCCGTCCTTCACCAGTCCGACGGTGCCGAAGTCTCTTCCGGCCAAGTACGTGGAGTCCGCCCAGGCGGCGCCGATTCGCTCGATGTCGTCAGGACGGGCATTGGTCGTGAAGTCGAGGTCTGCGATGTCGCGGCCCAGCAAGGCATCGCGCACCGACCCGCCGACCAGGAACAGGTCGTATCCCTCGTCGGCGAAGCGGCGTGCGAGGTCGATGACATCGCCAGAAAGGACGGCCCTGAGCCGCTCGGGTACCACTCAGCCGCCTTCCCTGCGGCCGCGATTGGCCAGCTCGTCGGCGTACTCGTTCCACTTGAAACCGACGTGGGCCTTGATCCAACGGAGCTCGAGCTCGGGCCGGTCTCGATACGCCCGGTAGGCCTCCTTGACGAGATCGAGGTTCTCGACGGGTCCGGACTTGCGCTTCCAACCTCGACGCTCCCAGCCCGCGGCCCACTCGTTGATCGTCCTGACGGCGAGGTTGCTGTCCGAGTAGACCACTGCAGACGTCCCCGCCGGTACCAGACGAACAGCCTCGATGAGGGCCGTCAGCTCCATGCGGTTGTTCGTGGTGTCCCCGCCAAACCCGAATCGCTCATCGATGATCTCGTCGTCTTCGACGTAGACCACGCCCCACCCTCCGGGACCAGGGTTGGGTACCGAGCTGCCGTCCGTGAAGACGCCTGTCGTCGGATCGTCCGCTCCTTCCGCAACGGCAGCGGCGTTCGGCGAAGCGGAAGCGGTCCCGGTTCCCGACGAAGCGCCCGCATCTCGACAGGAGCGACATTGGCGCGGTGTCCAACCCGGGTACCGATCGAGCACCGACGAGGGCAGCGAGAAGTCGTCGCCACAGTCCTGGCAGATGAAGTCAGGCATGTCGCGAGGGTAGGCAGACCCCTGCAGGGGATCGCGACGATGCAGCTGATCCGTGAGCTATCAGCCCCGAGTCTCGAGCCTCGAGTCTCGAGTGGTGCACCTTCGCCGACCTGTGGTCAGGCCCACTGCGAGGAGTGGTCGATCCGTAGCTGGCGAGGTCGACGGCACAGATGGCTCTACCCAGTCGACGAGGGTCTCGGCGTGGCTCAGGTGGGGGCGGAGGGGGGTGCGCCGGTCATCACTCCCGTTGCGATCTTGAAGTCACGCGGCGACGTCACGTGCATCAGGGCATCGGAGAACGACACCTCGCCGGCGTCGTACCGGGCCGTGATGGCTTGATCGAACGTCTGCATGCCGTAGAACGCGCCTTCGGCGATCTGCTCGAACAGTTCGCCCATCTTCTCGGGATCGACCAACCGCTCGCGAATCCCCTCGGTGCCGACCATGATCTCGACGGCGGGCACGCGGCCCTGGCCTTCGTTCCTCGGGAGGAGACGCTGCGAGATGACCCCGCGAAGTGACGTCCCCAGCATCTGACGCACACGCCGTTGCTGGTATGGCGGGTACGTGTCGAGGATGCGGTGGACCGTCTCCACGGCATCGATGGTGTACATCGTGGAGATGACCAGGTGTCCCGTCTCCGCCGCGATGAGCGCGGCCTCGAGCGCGTCGGGATGCCTCAGCTCTCCGACATAGATGACGTTGGGATCCTGACGGAGAATCGAGCGCATGCCGGCAGCGAACGATTCGGTGTCCACGCCCACCTCGCGCTGGCTCACGATGGAGCGCTTGTCCTTGTGCAACACCTCGATCGGGTCCTCGATCGTGATGATGTTGGCCCTGCGGGTCGTGTTGATGTGGTCGATCATCGCCGCACACGTCGTGGTCTTCCCCGAGCCGGTCGGCCCGGTGACCAGGATCAGGCCGTCGGGCTCATCGCAGACGTTGGCGATGGTCTCCGGCAAGCCGAGCTCGACGAAGGTCTGAGATGAAGGGGCCACGGCACGGACCACGATGTTCACGGATCCGCGCTGACGATACGAGTTCACACGGAAGCGTCCGAGTCCCGACCTGCCGTACGCAAAGTCGAAGTCGGTCTCCTGGTCAGCCGATTCCTTGAGGTGCTCCGGCAGGAGGCGGTCGAGGAGCTCGCTGGTGTGCTCGGCTGTGAGCGGCTGGAGCTCGGCGAGGTGGAGGACGCCATCGATCCGATACGCAGGCGGAGAGCCGACCTTCAAGTGGAGATCCGACCCTCCGATCGTGACGAGCTTCGACAGCAGCTCGTCGAGGCTTGGTATCGCTTCCATCGGACGTCCTTCGCGCGCGGTTTCAGGTACCCAGGTGGGATATCGGCCCTGCGCGGCGTGCGCTTAATGAAGTTCCCACTGCGGGGCGAGCGCCTCGATGGTCAGCTCGACGATGCGCGCAGCCGACCCCCTGACCTCGGTGGGGAGCGCACCGTCACCCCAATACCCGAGGCTGCCCTCGACGACCGCTCTCGATCCCTCCGCCACGGCATCGAGGTCATATCCACCTTCCAGGAACGCCACGGTCCGGTTCGCCGGGACCAGCTCGGCGAGTGCTCGTGCCATCACTGCGTAGTGCCGCACCTCGAGCCGCAGCCCGCCAAGCGGATCGTCCACATGGGCGTCGAATCCCGACGAGATCAGCATCCAATCCGGCTCGAACTGCTCGATGATCGGAGTGACGATGCGGTGGAACGCGCCGAGGTACGAGTCAGGAGATGTCCCTGCGGGGAGGGGAACATTGACATTCATACCCGCTCCCGGACCATCCCCGGTCTCGGCGAGCCAGCCGGTCCCCGGATAGAAGGGGAACTCGTGGAGGGACACGTACAGGACATCCGGATCCCGGTAGAACGAGTGTTGCGTGCCGTTCCCGTGATGGACATCCCAATCCACCACCGCGACCCGCTCGCCCTGCGCCCGCAGATAGGCGGCCGCGATCCCGACGTTGTTGAAGAAGCAGAATCCCATGGCTTGGCGCCGCTCGGCGTGGTGTCCGGGCGGCCGCACGGCCACGAACGCCGTGTCGGCGACGCTCCGTCGGAGCCCATCGATCGCCGCGGGCCCGGCTCCGGCAGCGTGGAGTGCTGCGTCCCACGTGGCAGGCACGGCGTAGGTGTCCTGATCGAGCGCTCCTCCGCCTGCGACGCAGAACGCATGGACATCGTCGATGTAGTGGGGATCGTGCAGGCGTTCGAGCAGCAACCGATCCACCGACGGTGCCTCGACGTCGATGACGGGCACCGGAACGGATCGGAGCCCATTCACCGATGCGGTGACCCGCTCGACCCGCTCGGGATGTCCCGGTGGGGTCCGATGCTCGAGGCTCAGATCGTGGGTCAGCAGCAGCAGCGACATGCCGCCGATTCTCGCATGAACTGGCCGCTCACCGAGCGCGGTTACGCTACGGCCGTCGGTAGGACGATTGGGAGCATCAGATGGCCTTGGCCGACACCCCGCCTCGCGTGTTCCAGCGGGGAACCTGGCCCGGATCGGTATCGCTCCGCCGCGGCTGGGCACGCGCCGAGGCGCGGCCATGGAACGATGCCGTCGACGACGCCACGCTTCGACTGATCCGCGGAGGATCGGGTTTCCTCGAGGCGTGTGTCTACCGCCTGATCGGGCTCGGCGCACCGAGCATCCTGTCATCCCCGCTCGCGCCATCGGCTCGTCGTCCGTGGGAGAACGCCGGCTTCCGCTCCCACATCGACCTCGCGCTCATGCGGCTGTCGCTCCAGGACTCCATCGCTGCGCCGACACACCTCGTCGTTCGTGAAGACGACTTCGACCTCGACCTCATGCTCGACATCGACCGGGCGGCCTTCCCCGACTTCTGGCGATTCGACCGCGCCGGCCTCGTCGAGTCCACCCAGGCCACCGGGTCCTCGAGCGTCTTCGTGATCCGAGACGGCAACGAGGGCATCACCGGCTATGCCGTGGTCGGCTACGGGCATGCAATCTCGTACCTCCAACGCGTTGCCGTCCATCCGCAATGGCAGGGAGAGGGCATGGGTCGCAGCCTGGTGCGTGCGTCGGCCAGGAGCGCCAAGCGAAACGGCTCGAAGGCGATGTTGCTCAACACCCAATTTGACAACGACCCGGCGATCACGCTCTACGAAGACGAGGGCTTCGTCACCCTGCCGGAGTCGCTTGCCGTCCTGAGGGCCGGGTGATGGCATGCCTCCTCGGCTCCCCGACCGCTATCGGCTGAACATCCGCCTCGGAAGTGATGGCGACATCGAGGAGTGGCTCGCCCAGGACGAGAACCTCGACCGCCCCGTCCTGATCCGCTACCTGGCCCCCGAATCCACCCCCGACCGCCATCGAGCGTTCCTCGAAGCCGTGCAAGCCGCCGCCGGCCTGACCGAGATCCACCTCCAGAAGGTGTTCGCAGCGGGAGAGACCACTGCCTCCGCCTACTCGGTATCCGAATGGGACGGCGGCGTGACGATCGCCGATCGGCTGCGGGTGGGCGAGGGACTTCCGGTCGAGGAGTTCTTGCCGAACGCTTCCGGTCTGTGCCTGGCGCTCGCTCGGTTCCACGATGCCGGAGGGATTCACGGCGCAATCGACATCTCCGCGGTGCACTTCTCGGCCGCTCATCCGGCGAAGCTCGGTGCCTTTGGAAGACAACGGCGCTGGAGCGATCCCGAAGAGGACACCATGGCAATGGCCGAGGTGCTGAGGAGCGCGATCACCGGCACGGAGGATCCCGCCGTGTTCCCGTCTCAGGTGATCGACGGCATCCCCACGAGCGTCGACACCGCACTCGAGAGCGGGATTCGGGGAGACCTCGATGCGCGGTCGCTCGCCACCGCTCTGGGTTCCGTCACCTACGATGCGCCGGCCGAGGTGGCCGAGCCGAAGCCATGGCGCGCCCTGGCACTGTTCGGAGCGATCGTGGTCCTCATCTCCCTCTTGGGAGCCGTCGGCCTTGCTGCAGATTTCGATCCCGACTCCCCCTTCCTGTATCCCGTCGGGGGCGAGACCGTCGACCCGCAGAGCCGTCCTCCGGCCGAGCCCCTGCGCGAGACCCCCGGCCCTGGCCTGAGTGCAACCGCAGCGGTCTACGACCCGTTCGGCGACGGGACGGAGAGCGACGAGGCCGTGGTGCTCGTCCTCGACTCGAACCGTGCCACGGTGTGGGTGACGGAGACCTACTCGAGGCCCATCCGTGAGTTCAAGGACGGCGTTGGCATCCTCTTCGTCGTCGATGGATCACCATCGGCCATGTTCGTGACCGGCTCTCCCGGGACCACCTTCGTGGTCGGCTGGGCACAAGCAGTGCCCGACGACGCTCTCGACTGGGAGCACATCGCACGGGGCACCCTTCAGGCGTCTGAGACGAGGATCCAGCTACCGGCGAGGCTCGGGGGCACGTGGAGGCTCTGGCTCACCGGTCTCCCTGAACGAGGAAATGGCACGTTCCAGAGCCGCATCTCCGAGGTGCGGTTCGTGCCGTGACGTCTGCGTCCAGCGCGGCATCGAGCGCCTACTCTGAGCCATCGCCATGACCGATCGAGCCGACCTCGACATCGAACTCATCGACCGCTACCTGGGCGGCGACGTCGAGGCGTTCAACGAGTTGATGGCCGCACACGAGGACCGCGTCTTCGGCATCTGCTACCGCATGATGCAGGACCGAGAGGCGGCGCTCGATGCCACGCAGGACACGTTCCTCACGGTGTTCCGCAAGGCAGACCGCTACCGGGCCCAAGCTGCGTTCTCGACCTGGCTCTATCGCGTGGCCGTGAACACCTGCTACGACCACCTGCGCAGGCAGAAACGCAAACGCGCCGAGCCGTTGCCCGAGACCCACGACCCGCCCGACCTCAGCGCCGACGATCTCTATGCGGCCGCCGAGGTGAGGCCGGACATCGACCAAGCCCTCGCCTCGCTCTCGGACGAGTACCGCGCAGCCGTCGTGCTCGTCGATCTCCAGGGCATGTCGCTTGAGCAGGCAAGCGATACCCTCGACGTGCCCACCGGAACCGTCAAATCTCGCCTGTTTCGCGCCCGACGTCAGCTCGCCAAGATTCTCGGGAACCTCAGCCCGGGTAGTGAGCATCCAAACGGGGACACTGGAGAACGATGAACGATCAAGACCGCGATCTCATCATGGCTCTCGCCGCAGGTCAGCTCGAAGAGGCCGACGCAGCCGAGGCGATGACGCGCATCGAAGCCAACCCCGAGCTCGCCGCCGAATACGCAGCGCAGGTTGCGGCGCTCGACGCGTTGTCGGCCGTGCCTCCGGTGTCGTTGACGGCATCCGAGCGCTCCCAGCTCCGAACTGAGCTCATGTCCCAGCTCCGCCTCGAAACCGAAGCGGTCCCTGTCGCCGCCGCGCCGAAACGCTCGGCCTGGTGGCGTCCCGTCCTCGGTCTCGCCGCTGCGGCGGCCGTGGTCACGGCGATCGTCGTTCTCCCCGGCAGCCTCAACCAGTCGTCCGACGACGCAGCGGAGACAGGAGAGGCGCTCATCGCCGAGACCACCATCGACGACGGTGCGGCATTCGACCTCCAGAGTGCCGAAGCCGAGGGGGGCGCGGAGGCCGCTCCGGAAGCGACCACGACGACGATCTCCGCTTCGGCAGACGCGTCGACAGAGGAATCCACCGTCGATGACGTCTCTGATGAGCTGCTTGCAGCCACCAAGGGTCAACGCGATCTCGAGGAGGTCGAAGGTGCCGTCGACGACGCATCGGTGGCCGGTGTGTCCACATTCGACCTCGCACGGACTGGTTCGGTCGACCGGTGCTTGGAGGCGCTCCAAGACGAATTGCCCCGAGGCGACATCATCCCCTTGGCGACCTCGGAGGGCGAAGGCACCGAGGTTCTCTATGTCGGCGTCTCGGGCGAAACAGGCATCGAGCAGGTGATCGCCATTGCCCTCGAAACATGCGGCGTCGTCGACACGAGTCCCTAGCCACCATCCCAGGACGCGAGCCCTGAGCCACGGTCAACGGGAGTGCGACTAACCTCGCCATTGCATGCCTGAACAGAATCCGACACTCTCCGTCCGCATTGCCGACTTCCTCGAACAGGTCGCCGAGAAGATTCGCAGCTTGACCGTCGACCGGGCTGCGAACGCAATCACGTGGGCTGCCGTGGCGCTCATCTTCATCGTCGGTGCGGTGTTGGCGCTGATCTGGCTCCTCGTCGGAATATTCAGGATCCTCGGTGCGCTGATGGGAGTCGAAACGGCGTACGCCGTGGTCGGACTCGTGCTCATCGTCGTGGGTGCATTCGTCTGGTCCCGGCGATACCCACAAGACCGCACCTCTGAGGAGTGACCATGACCGAGAAGGTCGCCATCATCGGCTCTGGCCCCGCCGGCCTGACCGCAGCGATCTACGCGGCGCGTGCCGGACTCGACCCGTTGATGGTCGAGGGCATGGAGCGTGGTGGCCAGCTGATGATCACTACCGACGTGGAGAACTACCCGGGCTTCCCAGACGGGATCATGGGGCCTGACCTGATGGAACAGATGCGCAAGCAAGCCGAGCGTTTCGGCACCCGCATCATCAGCTCGAACGTCACCGCCGTCGACTTCAGCTCACGCCCGTTCAGCATCTCGGTCGGTTCCGATACCTACGAGTCGGAGACGGTCATCATCTCGACCGGTGCTTCGGCGCGGTGGCTCGGCGTGCCAGGCGAAGAGAAGCTCAGAGGCTTCGGTGTCTCGGCCTGTGCGACCTGCGACGGGTTCTTCTTCCGCGACAAGGAGCTGGTGGTCGTCGGCGGCGGCGACACCGCGATGGAGGAGGCACTCTTCCTCACCAAGTTCGCCACCAAGGTCACCGTGGTCCATCGCAGGGACGAGTTCCGTGCCTCGACGATCATGGCAAACCGCGTCCTCGATCATCCGAAGATCGAGGTCGTGTGGGACTCGGTCGTCAAGCAGATCAACGGGGACTCGGTCGTATCCGGGGTGACGCTCGAGAACGTCCAGACCGGGGAGACGACCGATCTGGCAACCGATGGCGTGTTCGTCGCCATCGGCCACGATCCGAACACGTCCGTGTTCACGGATGCGCTCGAACTCGACGATGACGGATACATCGTCACGGCGCCCGGCACGACGACGACCTCCGTCCACGGAGTGTTCGCCGCCGGCGATGTCACAGACAAGGTCTACCGACAGGCCGTGACGGCAGCGGGCATGGGGTGCATGGCCGCCCTCGACGCCGAGCGCCTGCTCGACGCAGAGGAATGAGAACCAAGGTTTCGACGCACGCGCGTCGATCTTCCAGATATTGACAGGAGTAGATGACATGGGTCAGAACACGATCACCGTCACCGACAGCGACTTCTCGCAGGCGATCGCCAGCGAGACTCCCACGCTGGTCGACTTCTGGGCCGAGTGGTGCGGCCCGTGCAAGATGATGGACGGTCCCCTGGACGAGCTCGCCGCCGAGAACTCGGGCAAGCTCAGCGTCGCGAAGCTCAACGTCGACGAGAATCCCTCGACGATGGGTGCCTACCACGTGATGAGCATCCCGACCTTGATCGTCTTCCAGGACGGCGAGGAGAAGCGTCGCCTCGTCGGGGCTCGGAGCAAGGGCCAGCTCCAGACCGAGCTGGCCGAGTTCCTGTCGTAGCGCTCGACCTGCCAGCATTGGGGCCGTGAGGCTCTATCACCGCGGAGACCGTGGAGAAGCCGTACGCGATGTGCAGTCGCGCCTGCGCGCCCTGGGATTCGGAATCGAGGGCGACCGCCTCGGTGTGTTCGGAGACGGTACCGAACATGCCGTTGCGGCGTTCCAGTCTGCTCGCGGGCTCCCAGCCGATGGAATCGTGGGTCCGGACACCTGGCGCGCCCTCGTCGACGCCAGCCACCGGCTCGGAGATCGGCTCCTGTACCACCGTGTGCCGATGCTGCGCGGCGACGACGTGGCCGAGCTCCAGGCTCGACTCAACTCGCTCGGGTTCGACACCGGCAAGGTGGACGGCATCTTCGGCCCTGACACCCTCGCCGGGGTGATCGACTTCCAGCAGAATCGCGGCCTCGCCGAAGATGGCATCGCCGGGCCGATCATCGCCGGTGAGCTCCGACTCGTCGACACGACGGCACGAAAGCACGGCAGGGAAGCCGTACGAGAGCGACAGTGGTTGTCGTCACTCCCCCGATCCATCGCCGGCCAGCGCATCTACCTCGATCCCGAGTGCCGAACGGCGGACGAAGCCGAAGCCACCTGGGTGGCCGCCTCCCAGGCGCGGTCAGCCATCGGGCTGCTCGGAGGTGACTCGCTGCTGAGCCGATCCATCGACACGTCCCCTCAGGCACGCCTTCGCGCCCAAAGGGCGAACCGGCTCAACGTCGATCTCGTCGTCGGCTTCTTCGTCCCGTCAGACCGCGTCGAGGGCGTCTTCTACTTCGAGTCCGCTCATTCGCGCTCGGAAGCGGGCAAGGTGATCGCTGAGATCCTCGCCGAGCGGCTGGCGATTCCGGCTGCAGGCCGATCGATGCCGATGCTCAAGGACACTCGCTCGCCAGCCGTCGTGGTGTCGATGCGGTCCATGTCCCGTCGAGCCGGGACGATCGTCGCCCATGCTGTTGCGTCGCTGTACGAGATGTCCGCGGAGCGTCAGCCCTCCGGCTCGAACAGGTGACGGTAGATCCGCTCGAGGTCGTCCGGTGAGCCATACCGGATCGTGATCTTGCCGCCGGTGCCGCGATGGTCGATGGTCACCTTGGTGTCGAGCCGATCGCGAAGTCGTTCCTCCAGCTCGATGATCGCCGCAGGCCGCACGGCCGCCGATCGAGCCCTGCCGGCTTGGGCCTGGGTGGCGCGGAGACGCATTGCCTCCTCAACCCGGCGGACACTCCAGCCCTCGGCAGACGCCCGCCGAGCAATGTGGATCGCATACGCCTCGTCTTCGGCCCCGACGAGCGGCCGAGCATGACCCGCAGTCAGGACGCCCGAAGCCAGAAGCTGCTGGATCTCCTGAGGCAGTTGCAGCAACCGGATCGAGTTGGTGATCGTCGAGCGCGACTTGCCGACGCTGCTGGCGACACCGTCATGAGTCATTCCATATTCTTCCAGTAACTCCTGGTAGGCGGCCGCCTCCTCCAAAGGAGAGAGGTCTTCTCGCTGGAGGTTCTCGACGAGGGCCTCCGTGAGGTTCGTCGCATCGTCCGTCTCGTCGCGAATGACCGCAGCAACGTCATCCCAGCCCAACTGCTTGACGGCGCGGAGGCGGCGTTCGCCCGCCACCAGGACGTACCCGTCCCCCGCCGTTCTGACCACGATGGGCTGGAGCAGCCCGACCGCCTCGATCGACTCTGCGAGCTCGTCGATCGACGTCTGGTCGAAGTCAGTCCGCGGCTGGTTGGGGTTGGGATCGACGGCTCCCACGGGAATGAGCCCGTAGCCCTCGGTGGGCCGATCCTGGGGAATCAAGGCATCCAGGCCCCGCCCCAAGCCACTCTTACGTGCGGCCATGTCTCCTCCTGAACTCCCGGGCCAACTCGCGGTAGGCGATCGCCCCTCGCGACATGGCGTCATATGCTTCGATCGGCTCGCCGTACGACGGCGCCTCGCTCAAGCGAACCGTCCTCGGGATCACGGTCTTGTAGGTCGTATCGCCGAAATGCTCCCGCACCTGGGCCACGACGTCCGCCGACAGTGTCGTCCGCCCGTCGAACATGGTCAGGAGCACACCTTCAACCTCAAGTTCAGGGTTGAGGTTCTGGGTGACGAGTCCGATGTTCCGAGTGAGCTGGCTGACGCCCTCGAGGGCGTAGTACTCACATTGGATGGGGATCAGGACCTCGTCCGCGGCTGCGAGACCATTGATCGTCAGAAGGCCCAATGATGGCGGGCAATCGATGAGGATGAAGTCGTAGTCCTCGACCACCTCCCCGAGCGCCTGTTTGAGACGCTGCTCTCGGGAGAAGACCGAAACCAACTCGATTTCTGCTCCCGCGAGCTCGATCGTCGCCGGGACGACGTGGAGATCCATGACCGACGTCGGCTCGAGCACATCGCTGACCGGTGTCCCATCGACCAGGACGTCGTAGGTGGACGCCTCGATGGAACCCCGGTCGATCCCCAGCCCGGAACTGGTGTTGCCCTGCGGGTCCAGATCGATGATGAGGATGCGTTCGCCTTGAAACGCAAGGCCCGCACCGAGGTTGATGGCGGTGGTGGACTTGCCGACACCGCCCTTCTGGTTGGCGATGGCGACGACGGTGCCTCTGCTCATGGGGAGCTGGACTCCTCGTGGGATCCGAGTTCGACGCCTTGCATCCTAAGGAGCCATGCGGGGGAGTCAAGCACTGCGGACGTCACCTCCACGAGCTCGGTGGACATGGCGGGGGGTGGTTCCGGGACCGAAGGCCGCTCCTGACCTCGGGAGACCCCGAAGACGCCGACCGTGCCGGAACCGGGGCGTGCTTGCACCAGCGCTGCGGCGGTCGGCAGCGGGAGCGAGGCCCGGAATGTCAACACGTCGTACGCCTCTCCATGCCGATGGACATCTCCGGTGACCACGTCCACGTCGATGCCGAGGATCCTAGCGGCGCGCCGCGTCAGCCACGTCCGACGATCGGCTCGATCGATCAGGGTGACGGAGAGATCCGGCCTGGAGATCGCCAACGGCACGCCCGGCAATCCGGCACCCGAGCCCACATCGAGGAGCGTCGAGCTCTCGGAGGGGATCAGGGTGAGATACGTGAGGGCGTCGGCGAGGTGCCGATCGAAGAGGCGATCGGCTTCGTCGGGACCCACCGCACCGGCCGGGATCGCTTCATCGATCAGCCACTGCCCGTACCGGCGAAGGAGCGCAATCGCCTTCTCGTCCAGATCGACACCGAGATCGGCGCCGAGTTGCTTCCATTGCTCGTCGGACCCGACCTGGCGATCCATCATCGAAGGGCCGGGGCCTGGTCTGACGGTACGTTGGCGGCCCAGGCTGGACAACGTTTCACGTGAAACATCTTCGAGTGGTTGCTTCGATAAGTGGTCTCCGGGGCACCGCCGGCCAATCTGATGACGATTGGCCTCTACGGTCGATCAGCTGTCGCCGTCGTAGGAGATCACCACGGCGCGGCGGGGATCCTCGCCCTCGGAGAACGAGCGGACCGAGTCGATCTCGGCAATGGCATCGTGCACGACCTTTCGGTCGGCAGCATTCATGGGCTCCAGCATGACTTCACCCTGCTCCTCGATCACCTGCTCGGCGAGCTTGCCGGCGTAGATCTTGAGGGCCTCGCGACGACGCTCACCGTAGCCGGCCACATCGATCCGCATGCGAGGGGCCCCGTACGTCTTCCGCTGCACGACCGTTCGGGTGAGTTCGAGGACCGACTGCATCACGCTCCCTTTGGGTCCGATCAGCGCCTCCGTCTGCTCTCCCTGCACGTCGATGTAGAGGATGTCGTCGTCGATCCGCGTCTCCACCGTTCCTTCGAGCCCGAACGCATCCAACAGGCCGTCGACGAATCCCGCCGCCACCTTCGCCTGTTCTTCGATGGGTGCCGGCTCGGGGCGATCGTCCGACTCGCGCGATTGCTGTTCGTTGACTGAGGATGACACCTGCTTCTCCTGACGGCGCGACTGCCCATTCGTCTTCGGAGAACGCCCCTTCTGCGACGCTCCCTGCTGGGACTGCTTCTTGCTCTTGGACTGGTTCTGGCGGCTCGACGACTTCTGCTTCGACGATGCCGATGCGTCGCTCTGCCCGGACCCGTTCCCGGCAGCGGGCCCGTTGCCCGACTTTCCTCCGCCACCGGATCCACCACGGCCACCACGGCCCCGGCGACGCTTCCGCTTCTTGGGCGCCTTCGTGACCCGCACGATGGCTTCACGCCCGCCAACCCCGAGAAAACCCGGCTTCGGCTCCTGAACGACGGACACCTCGACGTCGGCACGGTCGGTCACACCGAGTTCGCTCATCGCGACTTCAACGGCGAGATCGACCGTCTTCGACTCTACCTCCACCCACTCCATGGGCTATTTCCTCCGCTTGCGGTTGCGCTTCTTGCTGGCATTTTGGGACGGCCCCGAGCTCTTGGGCTCATCAGACGGTTCTTCCGGAGGTTCCTTCCCGGGGCCGTCATCACCGTCATCTTTGTCCTCGCCACCGGTGGTCCGCAGGATCACAGCCTGCTGACCGACCCGGAAGATGCTCGAGGTGGCGAAGTACAGACCCAGACCCGACACGAAGTTCCACGAGATGAACCCGAAGACGATCGGCATGATCCGCAACGCCCGTTGCATGGTCTGCATCTGGGCAGTCTGCTCCTGATCGCCATCGTCCGTTCGTCGCCTCGTCGTCTGGACTTGCTGGTAGAACCCGGCCACCACGATGACTGCGATCAGCATGATGTAGGGGAGGGAACCGAGGATGTTGCCGATATCCACCGCTGCAGAGGGACGAACCAGGAGGTTGAGGCCGAGGAACATCACGCTCGAGAACTGGTCGGCAGCGATGTCCACGCCTGGTTGGAGCATCGTGGTCAACTCGCCGGTGGACGGATCCGTCACGTAGAGCGCTTCGTTCGCCGCCGTGATGACCCCTTTCAGCTCGGAGTCGTCGGGAATGCCGCTTCCCTGCCACAGCACGCGATAGAGCGCAAACCAGATCGGCATCTGCACCAGCAACGGGAGACAGCCTGCCGCCGGATTGACGCCTCGCTCCTGGTACAGGGCCATGAGCTGCTTGTTCAGCTCCTCGCGATCGTCCTTGTACTCCTTCTGGAGCCGCTTGACCTCGGGTTGGAGGTCCTGCATCCCCTTCATCGACTTGGTCTGCTTGTAGGTCAGCGGGAAGAGCGCAATGCCAACCAGCAACGTCAGGAGGATGATCGACACCCCGTAGTTGGGGATGATGTCGTAGAAGAAGGCGAGGATCCCGCCCAGCAGATCGAGCAATAGTTGCCACGGGTTCATCGATCGTCACCCCCCGTGTCGAGCGCACGTTCGGTCTCGTGCGCATGTGCGTCTGTCTCGAGGGTCGAACCGGCTTCGAGAGCCGCATCGGAGCCGGGCACGGGATCGAAGCCTCCCTCGTGCCAGGGATGGCAGCGACCGATCCGCTTCAGGCCCATCCATGAGCCACGCGTGAGCCCATGGATTTCGATTGCCTCGTAGGCGTAGTGCGAGCAGCTGGGGTAATAGCGGCAATTACCTCCCATGACCGGTGAGAGCACCTTCTGGTACCCGCGAATGGCCACGAGCCCCGTACGCGCGGCCACGCTCGGTGTGGCGTCGGCGGAATCGGTCATGGCGTCTGCTCCGGTCGATGGGTCACGGCGTCCTCGATCCACGATCGCAGCTCTGCGAACGGTATGTCGTCGAGCGTCGACGTCGCCACGAC
>JASJCF010000026.1 GCA_030066265.1 Acidimicrobiia bacterium
AGTTCCTCGGGCGCGATCCTGAACGTGCCGGGAGGAAGATCCAGATTCCTGGTGGCGAGACGTTCATGGAGGATTTCGATCGGTACCTCGAGGTACTCGGTCCGCACGTCGGCCCCGAGCCCGCTGGCGCGCTGGCGGATGTCATCTCGCTCCTCACGACTCCAGACACCCCAGTCCAAGATGACGCTGACACCGGCAACAAGCAACTGCTCGACGAGATCCCACTGAACCTGGTGGACCAGGAACTTCCGCTCATCGCGCGCTGCCGCCTCGGCGTCGTCGGGGTAGAGCTGCCACACCCATGCGTCCGCGTTCAAGAGGATCCCCTTCCCAGCGGCTTCGAGTTCCTTGGCTCGCACCGTCTTGCCTGAACCGGGAAGGCCGCACATCACGTAGACAGTCGGCGGGACACGCATGGTCGCCATTATGGCCCGGCACCATCCGGAGCCGACGTCGGCGGTGATCGGATCACTCCCCGACGGTCGCCGGTAGCGTGGTGAACGTGAAGTTCGGTCTCTTCCTCCAACCCCTGCACCATCCGTCCGAAGAGCCGACTGCGGCCCTCGAGCGAGATCTGGACCTGGTCGTGCTGCTCGATGAGCTCGGGTACGACCAGGTGTGGGTCGGGGAACACCACAGTTCCGGCTGGGAGAACATCGCCGCGCCCGAGGCGTTCATCGCCGCGGCTGCCGAGCGAACGGAACGCATCAGATTCGGCACCGGTGTGATCCAACTCGGAATCCACCACCCCTTGGTGGCGCTCGATCGCATGATCTTCCTCGACCACCTCACCAGGGGCCGTACGAGCTTCGGGTTCGGTGTTGGCGGGGGCATCCCGTCCGACCTGACCGTGTTCGGTCTGGACAAGGAGACTGCGGGGCGACGCACAGCCGAGAGCCTCGACGTGATGCTGCGCCTCCTTGCCGACGACGGTCCGGTCACCGTCGAGGCCGACTGGTTCGAAGTCCACGATGCCGAACTGCAGATGCGCCCGTACACCGAGCCGCACATGGAGTTTGCGGTTGCGTCGACGCATCCTGCCAACGTCGAGATGATGGGGCGTCTGGGTGGCCAAGTTCTGATGGGTGGTCTTCCGGATCGCGTGTCGGGCGTTCTCGATGCGCTCGAGGCCGGGGCGGCGAGCGCCGGCCGACGAGCCACCCGTGACCAGATCCGCTTCAGCTACGTGCTGCATCTCGCCGACACGACGGATGAGGCGGTCGAGGGCTTCCGGGACGGCGCCAAGCGTGAGTTCCTCGAGTTCCAGGTCGGGTACAACGGCCGGCCACGGCCCGCGGGATCCCTGGATGATTGGTACGACGACTACGTCGCACGCAACATCATCGGCTCGCCGGCCGACGCCGTTGCGCGTATCCGGGCCATCGAGGCCGACTCGGGCGGTATCGGTGGCATCATCTTCATGAACCGCGAGTGGGCCGGCGTCGAGGCCAATCGCAAGAGCTGGCGCCTCTTCGCCGAGGAGGTCGCACCGAACTTCCAGTGAAGGGCTCCGCGAGCCAGACGCACGCTGAGTGATCGGCGCGTCGGTAGTTCACCGGCTCGCATCGACGCCTTCACATGGCGATGACCGATGTTCCCTGGTTGTGACCCTCGCCGACGAAGGCGACCGCCTCGACGGCTTCCTCGAATGGGAACACCCGATCGATCACCGGCGTGATCTTGCCGGTTGCCACCAGTTCCCGCAGCGTGTCGAGATCCTCCTTGTTCTCCCTCGACAGGAACGCGCGCCCCTGCTGTTTCGAGAACACGGAAGACACGGTGACCTTCAGCGGGTGACCCAAACCGCCGAACCAGCCGGTCGGAGCAGCTGCCCCGTTGGCCAGCAGCAGACCGTCGGGAGTGAGCACACTTCGCATGTCCTGCAACGAATGGGCTCCGACGTTGTCCAAGATGAGGTCGTACTGAGGTTCGCCCTTGGTGAAGTCCTCTTGCGTGTAGTCGATCACGTGGTCGGCGCCGATTGATCGGACCAGGTCGACGTTCCGGGTGCTGCACACCCCGGTGACCTCCGCACCCATGGCCTTGGCGATCTGGACGGCGAAGGTGCCGACACCCCCGGAGGCCCCGGTGATGAGCACATGCTGGCCCTCTTGCAGGTTGCCGTAGTCGCGCAGCCCTTGCAGGGCGGTGAACGCCGACACGCCGATTGCCGAGGCTTGCTCGAAGGTGGAATTGGTCGGCTTGGGCGCCACTGCCTCCGACGTCGTTGCGGCGTACTCGGCGAAGGCACCTTTGCACGAGCCGAACACCTCATCCCCGACAGACACTTGGGTGACGTCCTTCCCGACGGCTTCCACCACCCCGGCGATGTTCTGCCCGATCACTCCGCTCTCGGCGATGAACGACTTGAACATCGGACGCATGACCTTCGGGAGCCCACGCACCCCGTACACGGCTCCGATGTGGATCGACGCGGCCCGGACTTGCACCAACACACCGTCATCGTCGACCGCGGGAGTGTCGACCTCGCCAATGCTCAGAACCTCGCGAGGTTCCCCGAATCCGGCCTGGATGGTGCCTTTCATCATGCTCCCCTCGTTGGACCGTTGCCGACGTACGCACTGCAGCCTCGTCTCTGCGCAGCCACACTAGGCCCTCAGACCACGGCCGAACTCAGACCGCGTCATGGGCATGCGGGCACCTGGTCTGCCACACCGCGGACCAGATCGCTGAAGTCCTCCGCGTACTCGTCCATGAACCGAACGACGATGACGTCACCGGGCAGCAGCAGCACGTGGTTGGCTCCGTACCCCTGCATGTACACGACGTCGACACGACAGTCCGACGTGTCGACGCCTCTCGACCAGAAAGAATCGCGATACGTCGCCTCGGGGTCTCCGGTTGGGTAGCCGGGCCATTCACTCCGGAAGATCGCCTCTTGGGTCCGCTTTCGATGCAGGAGTTGCTCCCCGTCGTGGACCCCTCCGTTCGTGAACAACCGTGCGATCTTCGCTGCCTCGTCGAGCGTGGGGGTGGCTCCGTAGGCGAGCAGTGGGATTCCTCGCGTGCCCTCCGCTTCGAGCGTGTGAAGCACGGTGAACTGCTCAGCGCCGATGGGAGTGAGCACGTCGTCACGGACCAGGTCCCAGTAGAAGACACCAGTGCCTTCCTGCTGCTCGACGTAGCGCTGCATCGCATAGGAGAGGACGAAGTAGTTGGTGGAGGCGTAGTTGAACACCTGCCCCGGCGCCTCGGGATAGTCGCCGAGCGTGGCGATGTTGTTGATCGACTCCTCCGCGGTCTCCGCCGCAACGAGGATCTCGAACAGGTGCTCCAATCGCTCACTGCCCTCGGTGCCCGTCGCCATGGTCAGTGCGTGGTGGAACGTCACGCCCCGCCATGCGGGATGGCGCTCCAGAGCGGGTACGTGATCGGTGACCAGCTCATCGAACACCCCTTCGCCGTATCTCTCAGCGAGGTGGAGGAGCGCGAGGGCACCGGCCATGCTCTTGGTGACGGAGTACACACCGTGGCGCATCTCGCTCGGGTAGGGGTAGGGCCCGTGGCGCGTGCCGGCCGGATTCACGTACAGCTGCTCGTCGAGCATCACCGCACCAACACTCGTCGACGCATTGGTCAGCAGCGACCGATCGAAGTAGTCAGCGATCTCGCCGTCCAGGTCGATGTCGGCGAGCGAGTGGACCGGCAGCTCGTCGTTGGTGGCCTCGATGTGCCGGTCGATGGCCTGGTCCGCTTCCGCGTGGACCTGCGGTTCGTAGCCGGCGGGAAGCATGACCCTCATGTCTCCCAGCTGACCATCGGCGTGATCGGCCGTCTCCTGACTGCATTGCACGTACACGTTGCTCGCAACGTCCGGTGTGTAGACGAACGTCGCCACACAGTTCCGGACCTGCCCGATGTAGCGGTCCCTCAGCGACAGCGGGAAGGAGGCTCGACTCCAGTCGCCATCGCCGTCCTCCCTCCATGTGGCTCCCGTCCCGACGAACACGTCCCAGAGACTGTCGCTCTGGTGTCTCGTGATGATGATGTCTCGTTGGAGCGGGATCAGCTCTCCGTCGTGGGACACGAATTCCACCGTGAAGTGCGGGAACACGTTCTCCCCGTCGTAATAGGCCCGTTCGATGGGGAAGTTCAGCTCCGTGTCCTGAAACGAGAGGGAGCCGGAGAATCCGTGCGCTGCCTCGGCGGCCCACTCGGGCTTGGCGAAGAAGCTCATGTCGACGAGGGGAAGGATCTCGTCGCCCTGGAGCTGTGCCACCGTGAGCTGGTCGCGAGTTTCGGTGAGCTCTGGCCCTGCCCACGGCTCAGGCGCCGAGCTACACGAAGCGACCACGAATGAGGCGCAGATCAGGACGGGGATCAGACGTCTCCCCATGGGTGTGCCTCCTGTCTCTGCATCGATGATCGATCCTGGCCGCCGCAGCGATTCGAAACTCTACGAGCCGGCCAATGATGCAAGGACGTGAGCCCGGCGAGGACAACTACTCGGCAGGAAGAGAGAGGCCTTCCTGGCGGAGGAACGTCAGCTCGTTGAAGTAGCCCCGCTGGAACACGATGAGGCCATCGACGACGTGGAAGAACCCGCACCCCCGCAGGCCCTTCGGGTCCCGCCACTCGAGAATCGCCCACTCGCCATCCTGGAAGAGGTTCTCGATGTGGCACTGCATGTCCGCACCGGCGAAATCGGCACGGAACATGTCTCGAATGGCCTCCCTGCCCTCGATGGGCTCTCGGACCACCTGATGATTGATGGCGTCCTCGGCATACAGCGCGGCCAATCCGTCTGCGTCACCGGTGTTGAACAAGCCGACCCACGTCTCGACTAGTTCCCTCGGCTCCATGGCGGGCATCGTACCGAAGCCAAGTGCACGCGTACGTGCCGATTCGGCCGGGCGTGATCTCAGCCTTTGAGGGCGACCACGGCAATGAAGGCGGCGAACGGGTCCAGTTGCTCATGGGCATCGCACGGAGGACATTGCCCAGGTCTGCCTCTATGCCTGGCCGTCGGACAAGGTCTCAGCAATGCTGCGAATAGCCTTGGCAAGGGAACCGGCATCGCTGTATTCGAACACCCCCGTCGCGATCCCCTGCAGCGTGACGCTGACATCGGCCGTGGGTTGGTGGAGGACGAACACGGGGACTCCTCGTGCCGCTGCATACCCGGCCTCGATCCCGAGTCCGACACCCTTCTCCGTGAACTCGATGACCACGGCTGAGCTATCGGCTATCGCCTCGAAGGCAATGCGCATCAGCTCATGGGCTGGGAAGGCTGTCTCACCCCAGCGCTCGAAGTCTCTCTGGACACACACGGTTGCGATGCCGCACGCTTCGAATGCGCTCGACACCTGCTCCACGCGTTCGCGATTGCTGTGGTCGGCGTGGTACTTCGCAGCGAGATAGACGGGAGCCATCCACGGCATTCTGCACGAGTCGCGACATGGACCTGTGTTGTCAGCGAAGGTGCTCGGGTCGGAGTTCGGCGTCGAGGGTTCGTCCGAGGCGGACGGTCTCGGACGCGAGCTCGTCCATGGTGTCGGCCTCGGTTCTGAAGTTCACGATGCACGAGCGGAGCGCGAACTGGCCGTTGATGACGGCGTTCGATGGGAACACGTTGCCTCCGAGTTGGAGGCGGAACATCAAGCGCTCGTTCAGCCGGTCGAGGTATTCGCCTGTGGTGTCGTGACCTTGGAGATCTGGCGGCACGTATCGGAAGCAGGTGATCGATAGGCCCGGTTCTCCGATGGGTTCGAGCTCGGGGTGCAGGGTCACAACTCGGTGGAGGTAGCGGGCAAGCTCCACGTCGTGGTTGATCCTTTCTTCATAGGCATCCCATCCGTGGGCGAGGAGTGAGACCCAGATCTTCAGAGCGGCGAAGGGGCGTGAGAACTGTGGGCTGAGTTCGTAGACGTCGATGCCCCACCCGGTCTGGTCCCTGTCCGTGACGATGTATGACGCGTCGACGGCGAAGGCTTCAACGAGAACATCCGGGTCCCGTACGAGGAGGCATGCCCCTGCATGGGGTGTGTAGAGCCACTTGTGGGGATCGAACCCAAGGGAGTCCGCCCGGTCGATGCCCTCGAAGAGGGGACGGAGCGGCTCTGTGAGGGCCGCAGCGCCACCGTATGCCGCGTCGACGTGGAACCAAATCCCGTACTCCTCACAGATCTCAGCGATGTCCAACAGTGGGTCGACTGCCCCCGTGCCGGTGGTTCCGGCTGCACCCACCACAGCGATCGGGCGATGACCGGCAGCGAGATCGGCTTCGAGCGCCGCCCGCAGTGCCTCGACGTCCATCCGAAGCCTGTCGTCGGTGACGACATGGCGGACACCAGCCATGCCGATGCCCAGCATCTGCGCGGCGCGGTCGATCGTGTCGTGAACCTCTGTCGACGCATACACGGTCAGTTGCGGTCCAGCCAGCATGCCCTCGTCCCGGACATCCCACCCAGCGTGCCTCGTACGGGCCAGGGTGAGCCCGATGAGATTCGACATCGCCCCACCGGATACCACATACCCCATCGACCCTTCTGGCATACCGAAGCGTCGAGCGAACCATCGCATCAGATGCTGCTCGACCTCCGTCGCCGCAGGAGAGAGCCTCCACCCTCCCGCGTTCTGATTCAGCCCGGCGGCGATCAGGTCCGCAGCGGCTCCCGGCACGGTCCCGGTACCGGAGATGTACGCGAGGAACCCCGGATGTCCCGGGTACATGGACTCGTCGAACACGATCGTTCGAAGATGCTCGACGAGATCATCGATCGGCATCGGACCTGCCGGGATCTCCAACGCCGTGGCCTCCCGAACCTCTGCCGCCGATCGGCTCCGGACCACCGGCAGATCACCGTCGAGACGCTCCAGCAGCTCCGTCCAGATGTCGAGCACATCGTTGCCGAAAGCCCGAGCATCCTCTGCGGACCAGTCAAGAGCACCAACAGGCGCCGGCCGATCGCCATCAGTCATCGAGTCCTCCACGTCGGTGCGAACCTAGCAACCGGGTCAGTGTCAGGCCTGTACCGGGCTTCGTGGTGCTTACCGGGGTGTCGTCATGGGGGTGTGACCTCGACGGGTGTCAGGCGCCGACGTGGTTCGCCTCGACCCCGTTGTCCGCCCCGTCGCTGTACCCCTGGATCCAGTCCGACACGATGTTCAGCAACGTCTCGTCCACCGGCTGCTTCATCTGCGCCTTGTAGGTCTTCGTGCCAGCGGGACCGTCATCGGTGCGGAGGAGGTGCGTGACGCCATCGAGCACGTGACCCGTGAACCTGCTCGGTGCTACGGACTCCATGCGGGCAATGTCCCGGGGGTCGACCTGCACGTCCTTGCTGCCGGTGATGGCGAGTACGGGCACGATGGCCTCGGCCAGCGACTCGGACGGATCGTGAGCCATGAACTCACGGAACCATTTGGCATTCACCTTCGCCATCTGAATGCGGGCGGTGTCGCCGGTGGTCGCCTCGAGTTGTGCGAGACGCTTCTCGTTGGTCTTCGCGAGGTCCTGGCGGAGCAGCCTCATGATGAACTTCGCAGGGGCCGGGAGCGTCTTGGCGAGCTGGGCGGCTTGCCACTGGAGGACTGCCTTGCCCCTCTGGGCAGCCCCGGCGAGCAACACGACGCCAGCGGGGGGCTGCTCCGAAGCGAGTTCGGTGGCGATGAGGGCACCCTCGCTGTGGCCGACGACGAAGATCCGGCCGGAGTCGATGACGTCCTGCTGTTCGAGGGCGTCGAGTGCGGCGCGGGCGTCGGCGACGTTGTCGAAGAAGCCTGCGGCGTTGTAGTCGCCGTCGCTCTCGCCGACGCCCCGCTTGTCGTAGCGGAGGGAAGCGATGCCATTGGCAGCGAGGTGTTCGGCGACCTGCGACATGACGTTGAGCTGGGCCCGCTTCATGTTGGAGTCCCGGTCGATCGGTCCGGAGCCGCTCACGAGCACGGCGGCGGGGAAGGGGCCGGGGCCGTCGGGGGTCGTCAGGGTGCCGGCGAGGGTCAGGTCGCCGGAGGGGAAGGTGACGGTGGTCGAGGTCATGGGTTCGGTCCTTTCATTCTCGATATTGAGAACGTTATCATCTGTGATAATATTCTGTCAAGCCCATGTCCCGAGATCTTCTCCTTCATCCGATCCGACTGCGGATCATCCAAGCGCTCATCGGGCGCCCGATGACGCCGCTGCGCCTCAAGGAGGTGCTGGGGGACGTCGCCCAGGCAACGCTCTACCGCCACGTGAACCAACTCCACGAGGGCGGGCTCCTCGAAGTCGTCGACGAGCAGCCGGTGCGCGGGGGAGTCGAGCGGACATATGGCGTGGTCACCGAGGCGGTGTCGCTCGGACGTGAGGCCTACGAGGGCGTCGACGCCGAGGAGCACATGCGCTCGTTCGCCACGTTCCTCGGCACGCTCCTCGACTCGTTCGGGGCATATCTCGAGGCCGGGGATCCCGACTTCATCGAGGATGGAGTCGGGTACCGACAGGTTCCGCTGTGGCTCACCGATGAGGAGTTCGCCGAGGTGACAGCTGCACTGGCCGAGGTCATGCGCAGGGCCATCGAGAACGAGCCCGGCGAGGGCAGGACGCGACGGCTCATCTCGACGGTGGTCATGCCCGACGTCCGGGCCGCCGACTGAGTCGTCCAAACCCCGCTCGGGTCCGAATGACGCCATGCAACGCCTTGGTCTTCTGGGTTTGAACCTTCTTTGCGCGAACCCCGGCGGGCTCGGGTGATCTACCACGGATCGAAGGAGGTCCCGTCTTCGGGATGGAGTCCTCGGCTGGATACGCGATGAGCGAGCGAAGCGGGGTCGTGTGCCGCAAGGCCCACATTGCAGAAGCCCCACGCCATGGCGTGAGGCCTCGGTGTTGCCCCTGCTCGCGTTGGAGGAGGGCTTCTGTGGTTCGTGGAGGTTGCGATTGGGCAAGCCTCCGTGGCGTTTGAGCGGCCTGAGCGGAGCGGGGTCGTGTGCCGCAAGGCCCACATTGCAGAAGCCCCACGCCATGGCGTGAGGCCTCGGTGTTGCCCCTGCTCGCGTTGGAGGAGGGCTTCTGCAATGTGGGCCTACCTGGATTTGAACCAGGGACCTCATCCTTATCAGGGATGCGCTCTAACCAGGCTGAGCTATAGGCCCGTGTGAGTTCGGGAGGTTACCTCGCGGGTCGGGCGTAGCGATAGGCGGATCAGGCAAGCCAGGGCGCCTCTGCGTGAGCCCAAATCGGAGCCCGAGAATGCGCTCTGGTACGCTCCGGCCAGCGACGGTAGGGAATCGAAGGTGGCCACCGACCCCCGTACCACCAGCGACATCGGCACCGAGCCTCGGCCCGATGCCCTCACTCATCGCACCGAGGCGAATCTGCGGCGCCTCGTCTTGATCATTCGCCTCCTCGGCTGGCTCTGGATGCTGCTGCTGGTCATTGCGACCTTGGCCACAGACGAGGAAGCGGACCCGGTGATCACGGTCGCAGCCATGGCGGCTGCAACGGCATGGACCGGCGTCACGTGGTGGGCGGCGCGCCACCGATCGATCCTCGGCGCAGCGTGGTTCGTGGCTGCCGATCTCGTCGTAGCGCTCCTCATCGCGTCGGCGTCTTACGCAGCCGGCGCTGGCGACCTGTTCCACGGCGGCTACCCGATCTCGACGATTGCCGTCGCCGCCTATGGCGGCGGACTCAGGTGGGCGCTCCCCGCATCGCTGATCCTCATGATCCACCAGGCCTTTCTGCATCTCCAGAGCGGCCGGTCGGCGGTGGCTGCCATCGGCAGCATCGTCTTCGTGATCTATGCGTTCATCTTCGGGTACCTGATCTCCGCCGTCCGGACCACGGACATCGAGCGTCGGCGCACCGAGGCTCGGCTCGCAAAGGAGCAGGAACAGAGCGCACGCCGTCAGGAACGGATCGAGCTCGGGGACCGCCTCCACGACTCGGCTCTCCAGACGCTGTCGGTGATCGACTCGCATGCCGACGATCCCGAGCGAGTCCGGAGCCTCGCGCGTCGCCAGTCGCGTGAGCTCCGAAGCCTCGTCGAGGGATACAGCGAGGAAGGCGGCTCGCTGCGGGCGGAGCTCGAGCGCGTTGCCGGTGAGGTCGAATCTCTCTACGGCATCGAGGTGAGTCTCGTCGTCCGTGCCGAGGCGCCGACGAATGCAACCACTCGCGCGCTCGTGGGTGCCGCCCACGAGGCGATGAGCAATGCAGCGAAGCACGCAGACGTCTCGAGGATCGACGTGTACGCCGCCTTCGAGGGCTCGTCGATCGTCGTGCATGTGCGCGACGTGGGCAGAGGCTTCGTCCCCAGCGAGCGATCTGAGGGCCACGGCCTCGACAACTCGATCCACCGGAGGATGGAAGGCGTCGGGGGCGGCGCTGCGGTGAACAGCGAGCCCGGCAAGGGCACCGAGGTGGTCCTGACGGCCCCGGTCGAGGTGTCGGTGTGACTCGGCCCCGTGTCGTGCTCGTCGACGATCATGACATCGTGCGCGCGGGAGCGGCGACCTATCTCGAGACTGAGTTCGACATCGTGGGCGAGGCGGCCGATGTGTCCGAGGCCATCGACGTGATCCTCGATAGCGAGCCCGACGTCGTGCTGATCGATGTGCATCTTCCGTCGGGATCGGGCGCCGAGGTGGTGAAGGCGGTAGGGAAGCGTGGCGGCAGCTGCCGCTTCCTCGCGTTGTCGGTATCGGCTGCTCGACGCGATGTGGTCGAGATGCTCGACGCCGGGGTGAGTGGGTACTTGCTCAAGTCGACGCTCGGGGAAGAACTCCCGACGCTCTTGAACGACATGCTCGACGGTGAGCGGCCCGTGTCGCCCCAGGTTGCGGGCTTCATGCTCGACATCGACGAAGGCATCGAACCCAGCCAGGACGATGGTCTCGCGCGACTGACGAAGCGGGAGCGCGAGGTCGTGGAGCTCATCGCCCGCGGCTACACCTACAAGGCGGCTTCCGAGGCGCTGTTCGTATCGCCCAAGACCATCGAAGCTCACATGCACAACATCTTCGAGAAGCTCGGTGTTGCCTCGCGGCATGAGCTGTCAGTGAGGGCACTGCGCGCCGGGTGGGTCGACGACGGCGAGGACGAGATTTAGGGGACATCCCCAATACCGTCGCCAACCGATATGCCCGAAGATGGAGGGGAGTCCGTCGGGGCGGGTTCGCGGCCAAACACCGCAGACCGGGACGGGGCGGCAAGCTCCTTGGGGGACACCGGTCGCTCGCAGGCTCGACATGCGACACCAGCACTGTCGCGAACCATCAGGGGGCCCCGGCGGACTCGCCTCCTTCGTTCCCCCCGATCCGCCTCCCCATCCATCGGCCGTGACCACGACGATCGAGACCGCCGCGGTACGATGCCGCCAGTCGAGAGGGAGAAGCGATGTACGAGTGGATCCTGCTGGGCCACGCCGTCGGGGGCGCCACGCTCTTCGGTGCCCACGTCTACATGGAGAGCCTCATGGCCTCGGCCGGCAGGGAGCAGGACCGGTCTCTGTACATGACGGGGATGCTGCGTGTGAGCAAGACGGCTGGGAGGCTGATGGGCCCGGCGAGCGCAATCACCCTCTTCTTCGGTGTTTGGCTGGTGCTCGATTCGGCCTTCTACGAGTTCGAGCAGCTGTTCATCACGATCGGGCTCGTCGTGATCGTTGCGGCGTTCGCCATCGGCACCTTCCTCATGTCGCCTCGCCTGAAGGAAATCGAGGAGACCGTCGGCGAGAACGGCCTCGACGACCCCGGCGCCGTCGCCAACATGCGGTCCCTCGGGAACCTAGCCCATATCCAGACCGCGCTCATCGCACTGGCGTTCGTGGTGATGATCCTCAAGCCGGGCATCTGATCGCTGGCCTGATCCGCCCGATACACTTCCGCCCTGCGGGGACGTAGCTCAGTTGGGAGAGCACCTGGTTTGCAACCAGGGGGTCGTCGGTTCGAGTCCGATCGTCTCCACGCGGACCTGCCGGAGGCAGGTCCGTTCGCAGTTTCCTGCGGAAACTGCGGCGGATCTTGCTTCCCTCGGTTTGCTTCGCAAATACTGCGGCGGACCTTTGCCTTCCCCGTCTGCTTCGCACACTGCGGCGGGACCCTCCTCCTCTTGCAGTTCGGTTCGCTGACTGCGGCGGACCTGTGCTCCCTCCGCTTGTTTGGGGCTCTGCGGGGTTCGTTCGGATCCAGCTCCGGTGCGGCCATGCGAAGCTGCGGTCCCAGCCTCGTAGAATCTCGGAGAAGCCGAGCGAGGAGCTACCCATGCCCGAAGCTGTGATCGTCGACGCCGTTCGGACGCCGCTCGGGAAGCGGAACGGCAGCCTCGCCGACTGGCACCCAGCGGACCTGGCGGCACAAACCCTCGCCGCCATCGCCGAACGCTCGAGCCTCGATCCAGCGGTCGTCGACGACGTGATCATGGGTTGCGTCTCCCAGGTGGGCGAGCAGACCTACAACGTCGGGCGAAACGCCATCCTTGGCGCGGGATGGCCCGAGACGGTGCCCGGCGTCACGATCGATCGCCAGTGTGGGTCGTCGCAGCAGTCGGTTCACTTTGCTGCGCAAGGCGTGATGGCCGGAGCGTATGACGTGGTCGTGGCCGCAGGCGTCGAGTCGATGACACGTGTGCCCATGGGATCGTCCCTTGCGGGGGCGAATCCGTTCGGGGAGCGCATGAACCAGCGCTATCACAATGAGCTCGTCCCCCAGGGCTTGTCGGCCGAGATCATCGCCGACCGGTGGGGCCTCACGCGTGATGAGCTCGACGCCATCGGTCTCGACTCCCAGATGCGAGCGGTGCGGGCAACCGAAGAGGGCCGATTCGACAACGAGATCATCCCGATCGAGGTCAAGGCGGAAGGGGAGGTGCGCGAGCTCCGTACGGACGAGGGCCTGCGTCCAACGACGACGATCGAGGGTCTGGGGTCGCTGAAGCCGGCCTTCAAGGAGGACGGTGTGGTCACCGCAGGGAACTCCTCACAGATCACCGACGGCGCAGCGGCCATCCTCATCATGTCCGAAGACAAGGCGAAGGAACTCGGTCTTCGGCCTCGCGCGCGGTTCGTCTCGTTCGCACTGGCCGGCACGGATCCCATCACGATGCTCACCGGACCGATCCCGGCAACGAGCACCGCACTCGAGAAGGCAAGGCTCGAGCTGGACGACATCGACCTGTTCGAGGTGAACGAAGCCTTTGCTGCCGTGATCGCCGCCTGGCTCCGTGAGACGGGAGCGGACTGGGATCGGGTCAATGTCAACGGCGGCGCCATTGCTCTCGGTCATCCGCTGGGGGCGAGCGGAGCTCGGCTGATGACGACACTCGTGAACGAACTCGAGCGGTCGGGGGGTCGTTTCGGGCTCCAGACGATGTGTGAGGGTGGTGGGCTCGCCAACGGGACCATCATCGAAGCGGTGTCATGACGGTCGCCATCGCCGTCGTGATGAGCGTGATGATCATCGCGCTGACGATCTGGGCGATCCGGTTCATCGCTTCTGGTCCTCCGCCCGATCCGGAACCCGATGACGTCCTGGAGGTCGACGTGCCATACGTGTGCACCGTGTGCGGCATGAGCCTCACGGTCACCCAGGCCCACGACGGCGACTTCAGCCCACCCCGCCACTGCCGAGAAGACATGGTCGAGGCGTAGTACGTAGTAAGTAGTACGTAGTACGTATGCGGTGGAGGCCTGAGTGCTGAGAGCTTCTCAGTGCTGTTCGGACTATCAATCGACCGCATAGGCATCGTTGGTGAGAGTGGTTCACGATCACCGCGATGCCTGGTACGTACTACGTACTACGGATTACGTACTACGACTATCGGTGACTCGTCACCGATAGTTCATCGTCATCGCGAAGCCGACGCCGATCATGGCGAGGCCTGCGTAGAGGTAGCCATTTGCGGTTGCCCCCGGCAGCAAGCCGACGTAGTTCAGCAGGATCACGACGATGCCGAGTGCCATGAGCCCGAACATGAGTACCACGTACCACATCGGGGATGGCCCCTTCGTGTCCACGGCCGTGGGCTTGTGCGACGGTGGCGTGGGCCGCTTCTTGGCCTTCTTCCGGCCTTTTGACTTGGGCATGGACGGCAGGGTAGTTCGCCACGTGCCGGATCGGCACAGGGACGCAACCACCGAGGTGCGGTAGCCTCCCGCCGCATGAGCGACGTCACGCGCACGGCACCTGCGCCGGTGGAACCGTCCGGTCCGTCGCGTTGGAACCCCAAAGGCATCGTCCGAGGCCTGGGATGGACGCTGATCGGCGTCGGCCTCTTCCTCCTCGGGTTCGTCGCCCACCAGCTGTTCATCACCACGTGGTTCGCCCAGCAGCACAACGAACAGCTCGCAGCGGAGGCGACCGCCTACTTCGCTGAAGCCGACGTCGTCGAGGTCGAATACGGCCCCCTGGCACCCCCGCCGACAGTTGCAGACCCTGAGTCTCCAACGACGACGCTCGGACCCTCCGCACCGCCAACTCTGCTGGTGGAGGAGTCCCCCCCGGAGGGTCAGCCGTTCGCCATCATCCGCATTCCGAGCATTCGCCGCCTGGTCGATGGCTGGACCGTGGTCGAGGGAGTGTCTCGGCGAGACCTGCGCAGTGGTGCAGGGCACATGCCCGACACGCCGTTGCCTGGCCAGCCGGGCAATGCCGTCATCTCCGGTCACCGCACGACCTACGGCGCGCCCTTCCACGAGCTGGACGAGCTCGAGCCCGGCGACCTGATCGAGGTCGAGACCGCCATCGGTGTCCACACCTATGCCGTTGACGAGACGATCATCGTCAAGCCGACGGATGTTTGGGTCGCCGAGCCCCGGGATGGTGCGTGGCTCACCCTCACCACTTGCCATCCGCGTTTCAGCTCGCGGCAACGAATGATCGTATTCGCCGAGCTGGTCGACGGGCCGAATGCGGAGGTGATCACCGGATGAAGCGCGCCTTCCTGAGCCTGCCCGGTCCTGTTCCCGTGAAGGTGCTGATCGCCATTGCGATCGTGATCGTCGCACTCATCGTGTTGAACTTCGTCTACGAGTGGATGGGGAACACCTTTCTCGACTCGGGCGGAGGTGTCGGGTGAAGGTCCTGATCCTCGACAACTACGACTCATTCACCTACAACCTCGCCCAGTTCATCGGCGAGCTGGGTGCCGACCCGCACGTGGTCCGGAACGACAAGCTCGACCCCGATGGGGCCCTGGCGCTCGAACCGGACCGATTGGTCATCTCCCCCGGGCCCGGCCGACCCGAGGACGCCGGCTTCTCGATCGACTACGTGGGCCGGCTCGGCCCAACGATCCCGACCTTGGGCGTGTGTCTCGGCCTCCAAGCGGCCGTCGTGGCCTTTGGCGGAACCATCGACCTCGCTCCGGAGCCCCGCCACGGCAAGACGTCGATGATCACTCACGACGACACGGGTGTGTTCGAGGGCCTCGACAACCCGTTCCAGGCGACCAGGTACCACTCGCTGGCGGCCGTCGATCTCCCTGGCTCGCTGGTGCCGACTGCTCACTCCGAAGATGGCGTCGTCCAGGGGGTCCGGCACGTGAGCCTTCCGATCGAAGCGGTGCAGTTCCACCCCGAGTCGGTGATGACGACCCAGGGCAAGGAGCTCCTTGCCAACTTCCTCAAGAACTGACCGTTCCGGCCTCTCGGGTGGGGAGGAGGCCCTCGGCGTCGAGTTCACCGACTGCGGATCGAACCTCGTCCTCGGATCGGCCGAGGGCGAGCCCGATCTCGAGGAGGTCCTCCCCGGCGAGA
The DNA here is from genome assembly GCA_030066265.1 of Acidimicrobiia bacterium. Taxonomy (GTDB): domain Bacteria; phylum Actinomycetota; class Acidimicrobiia; order Spongiisociales; family UBA5794; genus SZUA-442. The sequence goes on from JASJCF010000026.1 coordinate 15,699, forward strand.
TGGGCGCGCACCAAGGCGCCTCGCAGTTGTCGACGTGAGCCCTCGAAGGCCGCCTGTCTCGGTGGAGGGGTGTATACGGCCGGATCGGTGCACCACTCATTCACCGGGCAGCCTCCACAACGAGGCTCCCGAGGACGACAGACCGATGCGCCGAGGTCCATGATCGCCTGGTTCCAGCTTCCGGCCGGGTCTCCCACCATCTGCGCCGCCGCATCACGCAGCGAGCGCCCTTCCAGTGGCTCACCTTCCCACCTGCTGATCACACGGCGGAGGTTGGTGTCGACGGCGGGAACGGCCTCGCCGAACGAGATCGAGGCGATCGCCCCTGCCGTATATGGCCCGACGCCAGGCAGCTCGGCGAGACCGGCAGCACTCGTCGGCCAGCCCTCGTCGGCGATCCGGCGCGCAGTTTGGCGCAGGCGCACAGCCCGGCGGTTGTAGCCCAAACCCGACCATGCAGCGAGGATCTCCGCCGCGTCTGCGGAGGCGAGGTCCTCGACCGTCGGCCATCGCTCCATGAAGGACTCGAAGAGGGGAACGACCCTCGCTGCCTGGGTCTGCTGCAACATGAGCTCGGAGACCAGCACCGGGTAGGGGTCGGTGGTTCGACGCCAGGGCAAGTCCCGCTGATGCTCCTCGTACCAGGCCAGCAGCGCGTCGTTGCGAGCAGCCACCTCGGCTTGGGGCGTCACGGCTGGGCGATGTACACGTCGACGGTCACGTTGGTGCCCTCGGCGACGGCTGTTCCGGCCGCCGGGTTCTGACTTCCCGGCACCACCGTCCCAACGAGGTTCCCGTCCGCCGTCTCGACCTGGTTTGCGACAGCGACGGTTCCCAAACCGACGTCGTCGAGTTCCGTTTGCGCCTGGGCGAGGGTCAGGCCGTCGAGGTTGGGAACGATCGGCTCGTACACGAACACGGTCACGTCGATGAAGCTGCCTTCATCGACGGTGGTTCCCGGTGCAGGATCTTGATCCGCCACGAGATCCTTCTGGGCTTGATCGTTGGTGACGGTCGTGCCCACGATGTCGACGTTGAGGCCCACGCTGCCGGCCTCCGTCTGCGCCTCCTCGGCGGTCAAACCGCGCAGATCCGGGACGGTCACCTGGGTGGGGGCCCCGATGCGGACGGTGACCTCCGACCCCACCTCCACGGTGGTGCCAGACGACGGGGACTGGTCGGCGACATTGCCGATGAGCCCGGAATCGAGCGACACCTCGACCGTCTGGCTGCTCACGACCAACAGCAAGCCGAGTTCGTTCAACTGCTGCTCGGCGGAAGCCACCGACGAACCGATCAAGCTCGGGACTTCCACGGGTTCGGGACCCTGCGAGACCACGACCACGATGGTTGCGTCTCTCGGCACCACCTGCCCGGCTGCGGGATTGGTCTCGATGACGAAGCCCTCGAGGACATCTGGGGAGAAGTCCTCCTCTGTCTCGATACTCGTGAAGCCTGCCCTCGTGAGCTCGAGCACAGCGGTGTCCGCCGTCTTGCCCGACACGTCGGGGACCTCGATGGAGGATGGCCCGCTCGACACGATGAGGTTGACCGGTGTGCCCGTGGGCGCAGTGGTGCCTCCCGCTGGGTTCTGGTCTGTCACGATGTTCTCGTCGACGTCCTCCGTGAACTTGTACTCGATGGCGCCCACGGTGAAGCCGTCTGCTTCGATGCGCGCCCTGGCAACGTCGACGTTCTCGCCGATGAGGTTCGGGACGCCGACCTCTTCTTCTCCGGCGGAGACGTACACGTCGACGAAGCTCCCGACGGGGGCCGTCTGGCCAGCTCCGGGATCGGTTCGGATGACGAGCCCGATCGGCACCTCCTCGCTCGCCTCGTTGATGGAGCGGACCTTGAGGTCCAGGTCCTGCAGGGTGGCAAAGGCCTGCTCGGCTGGAACACCCCGAAGATCAGGGACTTCCACGGTCGCTGCCGCCTCCTCTCCTCCCGAGAGGAGCTGGAACAACAAGAACACGGCGACGATCAGCACTGCGACGAGGGCTCCCACGGCGACCCAGTAGGAGGTCTGGCTCCGCGCCTCGGGTGCAGGTTCCACGGCGGTGGTCTCAGCGGTGACGTACCCGGTGGGTGCGGGACCGGGTGGGGAGGCGATCACGGCTGTGGGCGCTGCGGCCATCACCGCCGCAGCTGCCACGGGCTCGCTTCCGGACAGGTATCGCTGGAGGTCGGTGCGTAACGCATCGGCGCTCTGGTATCGGTCATCCGGGTTCTTCTGGATCGCGTGCTCGACCACCGCAGCGAGCTCCCTTGGCACCTCGGGATTGACCGCATCCGGGGGGAGGGCAGGTTCGGACACGTGCTGGTATGCAACGGCGACCGGGCTCTCTCCCGTGAACGGGGGCTTGCCGGCGAGCATCTCGTACAACACGATGCCGAGGGAGTAGACGTCCGAGCGCTCGTCGGCGGGGAGCCCCTGCGCTTGCTCGGGCGAGAAGTAGGTGGCGGTGCCGATGACGGCGCCCGTTCGAGTGAGCTCCTCGGAGTCGTCGAGCGCCCTGGCGATACCGAAGTCGGTGACCTTCACCGCACCGTCGTCGGTGATCATGATGTTCCCCGGTTTGATGTCGCGGTGGAACACCCCATGTTGGTGGGCCACGGACAGGGCGGCGGCTGCCTCCGAAGCGATCTCGGCGGCTCGCCTGGGCAGGATCGCCCCCTCGGTTCGGAGAATCTCCCTCAGCGTGCGGCCACGGATCAGCTCCATGACCATGAAGTACGTCCCCTCGTCCTTCCCCCAGTCGTAGATCGCGACGATGTTCGGATGTGAGAGGTTCGCGGCCGCCTGAGCCTCCCTGCGGAACCGGGTCACGAAGGCCTCATCGGATGCGAAGTTCGCATGAAGGACCTTGACGGCGACCGATCGGTTCAGGAGGTTGTCCTCGGCTTCGTACACGTCAGCCATGCCCCCGCGCGCGAGGTGCTTGACGATGGTGTACCGATTGGAGAGGACGCGCGTTTCCACGGGAGCGGAGGGTACTTCCGAACCTCGTTAAGGCACGGCTGTGCAGGCTCTCAGGTACGTGGTGGAGGTGCAGCCCTCAGTCCAGGGAGACCCCGAAGAACTCGGCGAGCACCTGCTGGGCGATCGGGGCTGCGACCGAGCCCCCGGTGGCGGACTCTCCGAAGTCGCCGCCTGACTCGACGACGACCGCCAGGGCTATCGAACGCTCTCCCGGCTCGGGCTCGACCGGCCCGAAGCCGATGAACCAGGCGTGGGGTGCCTGGCCCGTGACTTCCGCCGTGCCGGTCTTCCCCCCGATCCGGACCCCGGGCACGGCCGCTCTGCGACCTGTTCCTGAGCTGACCACCTGCTCCATCATCTCGCCGAGCACGCTTGCCGTCACCGGGCTCATCGCCCGACGCCACACCCTCGTCTGCGTGGAGGACTCGACGGTGCCTTCGGAGTTGAAGACGTCCGAGACCAGGTACGGCGCCATCACGTTCCCGTCGTTGGCCACCGCTGCGGCCGTGAGTGCCATGAGGAGGGGTGTCGTCTGGACATCGCGCTGACCGATGGCGTTCTGTGCGGTGGCGGCTGGATCGGTGGCGAGCTCCTGCCCTGGTGGGAACAACGATGTCAGGACCGGAAGATCGAAGGGGACGTTCTCGTTGAATCCGAATCGTTCCGCCGTTTCGGCGAGGTCGAAACCGCCGACGTCCATCCCCAGCTGCCCGAACACCGTGTTGCACGACCGCACGAAGGCCATCTCGAGGGTGACGCTCCTCCCGTCGTTGCAGACGTCGCCATCGAAGTTCTCGATCGTGGCTGAGCTCCCCGGTAGTTCGAGAGCGACGGGGTCGGGGAATTCGGATGAGGGACTCACCAGGCCGAGGTCGAGGCCCGACGCGGAGGTGATCACCTTGAAGACCGACCCAGGTGGATACGACTCGTCGGTCGCGCGGTTGCGAAGGGGCTCGGCAGGGTCGGACACGAGCGCCTCGCCGGTTGGGCCGGCGCCAGGGCCCACCAGCGTGTTCGGGTCGAAGGTCGGTGAGGTGACCATCGCCAGAACCGCTCCCGTCGCAGGATCGAGGGCGACGACGGCACCGCGCTGATCACCGAGAGCGTCTGCTGCGATGGTCTGGAGGTCATGGTCGAGGGTGAGCCGGACGCCCCTGGGCCTCGGGTCGCCTCCGAGCAAGGCGTTCAGAACCCCGGAGATCGTCGAGTCCCGATCGCTCAGGAGATCCGACGCTCGGACATCCTCGATCCCGGTGCTCCCGAACAGCACCGACGTGTAGCCGACGGTGTGCGCGTAGAGGCCGCCCTCGGGATAGCTGCGAACGAAGAGGTTCGCCGGGGTCTCGGCGGGTGTCGAGACCGCAACCAGCACGTCATCGGCAGTGACGATGGGGCCTCGCTCACGACCGGTGATCCAGGCGGCGAGCCGCGGGTTGCGCGGGTCGTCCCGGTAGTCGGGCCCCGCGACCGCTTGGGTCCAGGTTGCGGCGAGCACGAGCACGAAGAACCCGGCGATCAGCACGTAGGCGGCGCGTCGGACAGATCGGTTCATGTCCGTTCCTCGTGGGAGACGCGCAGCAGCAGGGCGACGATGATCGCATTCGCGACGAGCGAGGACCCGCCGTACGACATGAAGGGGAGGGTGAGGCCGGTGATGGGGAAGAGTCGCAGGACACCGGCGAGGATGATCAAGGCCTGGAGTGCGATCACGGCGGTCAGGCCACCAGCGAGGTACTTGCGGAAGCGGTCCTTGGAGCGGAGCGCGATGCCGAAGCCCGCTGCCACGAAGAGTGCATACGCGGCGAGCACGGCGATGGACCCGGCGAGCCCGAGTTCCTCTGCCACGGCGGCGAAGATGAAGTCTGTGGCTGCGGCCGGGATCAGATCGGGGCGCCCGAGGCCGATGCCCGAACCGGTGAGGCTGCCGGATCCCATCGCAAACAGCCCTTGCACGGTCTGGTAGCCCGCGTCTTCGTAGACGGCGAAGGGATCGATCCATGCTTCGATGCGTCTCGCCACATGCCCGAACGACAGGTAGGCCGCCACCCCGCCGCCGATGGCCAGCACCGCGCCGGTCACGACGTAGAACGAACGCGCAGTCGCCATGTAGAGCATGGTGACGAAGAGGGCGAAGAGCAGGAGGGAAGCGCCCAGGTCGCGCTGGTAGATGAGGATGAGAAACGCAATCGCAGCTGCGACGAGGATCGGTCCCAGGTTCCGCGGTTCGGGGACCTTCAACGGGCCGATCCTGCGATCCACGGTGGCCATGGCATCGGCTCGCTCGGCGAGGTATGAGGCCAGGAAGATCGTGATCAGCACCTTGGCGATCTCACCCGGCTGGAAGGACAGCACCCGATCGAGGACGGGGACCTCGATGCGCACCCACAGCCTCGATCCGTTGACTGTCGCCCCCTGGATGGGCCAGGTCTCGGGGAGCAGGGGAAGGAGCAGCAGGGCGACGCCGATGGCGAGGAGCACATATCGGTAGCGATTGAGGATCGCTACGCCGGATCTTCGCAGGAGCCAGAGGGTCCCGGCACCCACTGCCCCCGCAACGATGAGCGACCATCGTTGGATGGCGGCGAGGTCGCCGTCGATGCGGTAGATCTCGACGAACCCGATGGCGGCGAGGAAAGCGGCGGTGGGGAGGAGCAGACTCGACGCTCCGGGTGCCCAGATGCGAACGGCGGCGTAGAAGCCGCCGAAGCTCACGAGGAACACGATGAACGTGATGGCCACTTGTGCATCGAGCCAGTTGCCTCGGGTGAACTCCGTGATCGCGACACCGACGGCTGCGAGGAGCGCGGCGGCGACCAGGAGAGCTGCCTCTGTGGTTCGGCTCATCGGCTGACGTCGATCACGACGACGGTCGTGTTGTCGAGCCCCCCGGCGGTGTTGGCGTGTTCGATCAATGCCCAGGCCGTGGGGTCCACGCCCTGGTCGGTGTCGAGGAGCTGCTGGATGGTGAAGTCCGAGACCATCGTATTCAGCCCGTCGGAGCACAGGAGGATCCGGTCGCCGTCCTCGACGTCGAGCGTGAAGGTGTCGACTCCGATCGGGCCAAGACCCAGGACCCGGGTGATCAGGTGGCGGTGTGGATGATGCTCGGCTTCCTCCGGCGTGATCCTGCCGAGCTCGATGAGCTCGTGCACCAGGGTGTGGTCGGTCGTGAGCAAACGGAGTTCGCCGGATCGGAGGAGGTAGGCGCGGGAGTCGCCCACGTGCGCGAACTCGGCGCGTCCGTCCGCATCCAGCTGCACGAGTGTCATCGTCGTACCCATCCCTGCAAGTGACGGGTCTTCCCTCGTTGCGTCGACCACGGCCCGGTTTGCGGCGAGGACCCGTTCCTCGGGCGTGGCTTCCTCGGGCGGGTCCGCGGAAGCCGCTTCGACGGCGAGGCGCGACGCGACCTCCCCCGCAACGGCCCCACCCATGCCGTCTGCGACCATGAGGAAGGTGGGCCCTTCCGAGGAGCCCGGTTCATCAGGGAATACGGAGTCCTCGTTTCCCTCACGGACCCTGCCCACATGCGTGCCGGTGGACCAGACGTACTTCATCGCACCTCGAGAATGGTCTTGCCGATCTGAACGGTATCGCCCCGGGAGGCTGACGTCGGATTCGTGACCCTACGCCCATTGACGTAGGTCCCGTTGGTGCTGCCGAGGTCGTGGACGATGACGCGTTCGTCCTGTAGCCCCACCCTGGCGTGGAATTCGGACGCATACGGGTCGTCGATGTGGATGTCGGCGTCGGGGGAGCGACCCACGACGTGACCCTGGTGGCGCACCCGCACGCGCCGCGTCTCCTCTGAGCCGGTGAGGAGGACGAGCTCGGCGCCGGTTCCTTCCTGTCGCGCCCCCGGATTGGTGCCCACGTGGGACCGGATGGAGCGTGCGACCTGCCAGAGGAAGAGAAACAGCAAGACGATGAAGAGGAGCTTGATGATGTTGAGGAACAGGACCGGCATCACGTCACCGACCGGTACGTGAACGGCAGCGCACCGAACACGATGCGGTCGCCAGGGAGGAATGGCACCTCCTCGCGGTCGATCCTCACACCGTTGATCCATGTGCCGTTCGACGACCCCAGATCGTCGATGGACGGTGAGGTGCCCACTCTGCCGATGACGGCGTGGTGGCGGGACACCTCGGTGTTCGAGAATCGGATGTCACAGTCGAGTGCGCGGCCGATGAGTGTCCGGTTCATCGACAGCGCGACGATCGCCGAGCCGTCGTCAGAGATCAGCTGACCCCACGGCGGAAGGGGTCCCCGGATGGAGGAACCCGCGGCTTGGAGGATTCCCGTCGGTACCTCGGTCGACGTCTCGAGGTGCACCTCGACCGGTCCCACGAGTCGCCAGCCGTTGACCTGGGCGGTCTCCGTGACCACCGATGCGAGCTCCCGTTCGAGCTCGGCGATGTCGAGACTCGGCTCGACGTCGGCGGGATTGACCACCACGGTCAGGTCGTTGGGGATCTCGACTCCGATCTCGCTCTCAGTTGCGAGGAAGTCGAGCTGGCGCATCAATCGTGCAGCCATCGTCACGGGGTGCATGTGGCCCCGGAACAACGACGCGCTGACCCCGTCGACGAGGTTCTCGAGCCTCTTTTCCAACCCGCGCGCCAGGTTCATGGTCAGCAGTGTACGAGGAGGCCCGAATACGCCCAGGGAAGGTGGCGTCGCCGTTCCGGCCGGCACGGAGCCTCGCTCGGGCCGATCTGTTGCCCATTGAAGGAACCCTCCGGTACTCTTCCGGCCTCCACGCGCGAGTGGCGGAATTGGCAGACGCGCAGGATTCAGGTTCCTGTGAGGTAATACTCGTGAGGGTTCAAGTCCCTCCTCGCGCACCATGTCGTATCGGGCCTACCAGCCGGCCCGTCGGAGTCGCAGACGACGCTGGCTGTTGATCGCGCTCACTCTCGTAGCCATCGTGGCGGCCATCGCGCTCCTGGCATCTCGCCAGACCGAGCAGCGGGGAACCGTCGAGTTCTACGCGGCCGCCGATGAGGCGGCGATGACGCATGCTTCAGCTGCGGAGTCCCTCTACGGCACACTGGAACGCATCGGCCCCCTGATGACGCGGCAGGAACTGACCACTGCGCTGTCGGACGTCACGACGAAGGCGACTGCCGCTCACGCGTTCCTCGACCTCGAAGTGCCCTCGTCGATCGCCGCCTCGTACGGTTCGATCACGGCCGCGTCGAGCTCGTGGGTGCAAGGCGCCACCGACATCGAACGGGTGATCGTGGGCATCATGGACGGGGAGATCGTCACGGGTGCGGAGGCTGAGCTGCAGTCCGCCATCGACCTACTGCGCGTGGGGGATGTCGGCTACGAGCTGTTCCAGGCGGAGGCCTCCTCGGAGACCACGAATGTCACGATTCCCGACTTCGGCACCGTGCGATACATCGCCACGGGTGCCGGTGACGGTCAGATCTACGACGCCCAGAACCTCGTGCTCAAGATCCAAGCCGCCTACAACCTGGCGCCGCGCCACAACGTGGGCATCGTCGGCTCCACCAACCCGGCACCCATCGGTGAGCGGGGTGGGGTTCCGCTGGTTCCCTTCTCGGAGACGATCGATGTCCAGGCGGTCGTGAGCAACATGGGGAACGAAGAGGAGACGGCGATCACCGTGGATCTGGAGGTGCTCGACGTCGATGCCGGCGAGGTGATCACCGATCAGGCGATCATCGACACCCTCGTCGGTGGCGCGTCGACCACCGTGATGTTCGATGATCTGCCCCTCACGCCGGGCGGGTTGTACGAACTGTCGTTGCGGGCCACAATCCCCCTCGACAACGACCCCGACAACGACTCGTGGTCGCTGACCTTCATCTGGAACGAGGAATCATGAGTGTCGCCATCATCGTCGTTGCGGTCCTCGTGATCGTCTTGGCGATCTGGCAGACGATCCAGATTCAGGCAGTCCGCAAGAAGGTCGATGCCGTGCCCGCCGACACCAACACCGTGATGATGCTCCAGAATCTGCATCTCCGTGCGTCGACGAACGAGGCGGCCATCAATGCCCTCGACAATCGTCTGCAGGCTCTCGAGGGACGCTTCCCCGCAGCGCTGACGCGTATCGGTGTCGTGGCGTACGACGCCTTTGGCAACATCACGGGCAACCAGTCGCGCAGCATCGCCCTCGTTTCGGAGTCGGGGGACGGGATCGTGTTGTCCCTGCTCGCCGCCCGCGAGGAGACCCTCTTCTATGTGAAGGAGGTTCGGGCGGGCCGTGGACTCGAGGAGCTGGCGCCCGAAGAGCAGCAAGCCGTCGACCGCGCGCTCGGTCGGTAATCTCGCGTCCATGATCGACATCGCGCTCTTGAGGGATCGACGGGACGAGCTCGCTGCCTCGCTCGCCAGACGCGGCGAGGACGTGGACCTCGATGCCCTCGCCCAGATGGATGAGGAACGGCGGGCGATCCGGACGAAGGCGGAGGCCATCCGCGCCAAGCAGAAGGAGTCGGGCAAGGCGATCTCGAAGCTCGACGGCGACGAGAAGGCACGAGCCATCGACGAGGCGGCGAAGCTCGCTGACGAGTACAAGAGCCTCCTGTCGCAAGCGGATTCTCTCGACGAGGAATTCCAAGCGGTGTGGATCACCCTGCCGAACATGACCGATCCCACCGCCGCTGACGGCCTCGAAGAAGAGGATGCCGTCGAGATCTCACGCCACGGCGAGCCTGTGTCGCCCTCGTTCACGGCATTGGACCACGTCGACCTCGGAGTCGAACTCGGCGTCCTGGACATCGAGCGGGCCACCAAGATCTCCGGAAGCCGGTTCGGGCTCATCAAGGGCAAGCTCGCAATGCTCGAGTTCGCAGTCGTGCGCTATGCAATGGACAACCTGATGGGACACGGGTTCGTCCCCGTCATCCCGCCGGTGCTCGTGCGAGAGCACGCCCTGTTCGGTACCGGCTTCTTCCCCGGCGACCGGGAGCAGGTCTACGAGATCCCGGAGGACGACTTGTTCCTCGTGGGGACCTCGGAGGTCCCGTTGGCTGCGATGCACGGCGACGAGATCTTCGACGAGGCGGAGCTCCCCCTGCGCTACGCCGGGTATTCCTCGTGCTTCCGTCGGGAAGCCGGCACCTACGGCAAGGACACCCGCGGGATCTTCCGGGTGCACCAGTTCGACAAGGTCGAGATGTTCTCCTTCGTGGACCCGTCGGCATCGGCCGCCGAGCACGACTACCTGTTGGCAAGGGAAGAGGAGTTGATCCAAGGTCTCGAACTGCCGTACCGCGTCGTCAACGTCGCCGCCGGTGACCTCGGATCGTCCGCAGCCAAGAAGTACGACATCGAGGCGTGGTTCCCGGGTCAGGAGCGCTACCGCGAGATCACGTCGACGTCGAACACCACCGACTTCCAGTCGAGGCGGTTGAAGATCCGCTACAAGGACGCAGCCGGCACGAATCGGCTCGTGCACACGCTGAACGGAACGGCGATCGCCGTGGGGAGGACCCTGATCGCCTTGATGGAGAATCATCAGGACTCGGAAGGCAGTGTGCGCATCCCGGATGCGCTGGTTCCCTACACCGGGTTCGCATCCATCGATCCCGCATGAGCAACGGCGTCGTCTTCAGGGACATCGCCGGTCGCTACGACCGCCTCAACTCGCTGCTCTCGCTCGGCCAGGACCAGAAGTGGCGAGACACCGTCGTCTCTCGACTCCCCGGCGGACGGCTGCTCGACCTCGGAGCCGGCACCGGTGCCGCAAACGAGATCTTCGGCGACCGGGAGGTCGTCGCCCTCGATCCGGCACCACAGATGCTTGCACTCAACGACGGGCGCCAGCGTGTCGTCGGAGTGGGCGAAGCTCTGCCGTTCGGAGACGAGACATTCGATGCGGTGTTCTCCGCCTACGTGTTCCGGAACCTCGACTCCGTGGACGGGACCATGGCCGAGATCGCTCGGATCCTGCGACCCGGCGGCATGGCCGGGATCGTCGACCTCGGCAGACCGGAAGGAGAGCGGGCGGCTGCGCTCCACCGGGCCGGGACGTCGGTGGTGCTTCCGCTCGCCGGCATGAGCATCGGGGCGAGGGACGAGTACGTCTACTTGCACCGCACGCTCGACAAGCATCCCCCACCCGACGAGCTCCTGGCGAACACGCCCCTGACCCTGCTCGAAACCTGGCGCCTCGGCCCAATGGGCTTCGTATGGGCGGCATTGTTGAGACGTAGTACGTAATACGTAGTACGTAGTACGTACCCGCCGCAGGACTCGTTCCTATCGGCTGGACGACACGGATCGCTCGAGATTCGTGAGCCCGGCCTTCAACACCTCTGCTCGATGACCGAGGTCCTCGGCGGCCGACGTCTCCATCAACGAGAGCCTTCGGGCCAACTCCGCGAGCGTTCCAACCTCCGCCGCAGAACCACGCGCAATGCGGATGAAGCGAGCGAAGTCCCGACGGTCGCCACGTCCTGCCCCTTCTGCGATGTTGGCAGCTACCGAGACCGCAGCACGGGTGAGTTGCTGTGCCAACCCGTAGCGCTCGGATTCGGGAAGCGTGCTTGCTGCCACGTAGGTGGCCTGTGCCAGCTCGAGCGAGCCCTCATAGACCCGCAGCTTCCTGTAGTCGTGCACACGACACGAGTACTCGATGCAAGCGATGTCTTCAAGACATACGTACTACGTCATACGTACTACGTACTACGTAGGAAACCGTGCACCCCGCCTTCGAACGAGTGGACGACGGTGCCCTCCGGGCGATCGACTCCCGTGAGGCGACCCCGCAACACCCGGAACCGACCCGCTTAGGGCTGCTTCCTTCCGGACCTGACCCGGTTCACGGCGCTCCGCCGCTGCGGGACCTCACGTTCAACATCGACCGAACCGGTGAACGATCCGACGCCACAACATCCTCAGGCGGGGAATTCAGCTCCGCATGAAGAGGGTTTCGGATGCAGGGCACCCCTAGTGCCCCACCTAGCACGGCAATTGGAAAGTAGTACGTAATACGTAGTACGTAGTACGTAGCGGCCTTCGCCAGGTCGAGGGGTGCTTCGGAGACACTCGGCTTGCTGGAGTCATGCTCACACCACGACGATTGAATGGAGCAGCACTCTCGAGACGTACGTACTACGTACTACGTATTACGTACTACAGCCCGCCCCGGCGTCGGGGCGGGCAGCGGAGGGAGTGGGATTTGAACCCACGATGCGTTTCCGCATACACGCTTTCCAGGCGTGCGCACTAGGCCAGACTATGCGATCCCTCCCGGGAGCCGGAGTGTACA
>JASJCF010000144.1 GCA_030066265.1 Acidimicrobiia bacterium
TGGGACGGCCCCGCCGCCATCGCCGCATCCGACGGTCGCTCTGTGGTCGCCGGTCTCGATCGCAACGGTCTTCGGCCGGCTCGATGGACGCTGACGCCGGATACGGTCCTCGTCGCATCGGAGGCCGGCATTGCGCCCGAGCTCGAGGTGCTCGCCATCGAGACCGGCCAGCTCGGACCGGGGGAGACGTTCGAGATCGACCTGCGCACAGGCGTGGTGTCGTTGTCGGACGATGTGAAGCGGCGACTGGCCGCAAAGGTGCCCTACGGCGACTGGATCGAGACGCAGACGCACTACGTCTCCGATCCATTCGATGATCTCCAAGACGCCCGATTCGATGCGGCCGCCCTCGGCCGGGTCTTCGGCTACACCCACGAGGAGCGCAGGCTCGTGCTTCAGCAGATGGCGGAGGGCAACGAGCCGGTCTTGTCGATGGGGCACGACACGGGACTGTCGGCGCTCTCGCCGTATCCCCAGCGGTTGTCGCGATACTTCCACCAATCCTTCGCCCAGGTCACGAATCCTCCGATGGACCCGATCCGTGAGAAGCTGGTGATGTCCCTCCGGACCTATGTCGGACGGCATGGCTCGCTGCTCGAAGAGACGCCCCAGCAGGCCCATATGATCGAGTTGGCTTCGCCGATCCTCTCGGACGCCGACGTGGCGGAGATCCTCGCCGATGCGGACGAGGCATTCCGATCGGTATGGGTGGACGTGCTGTTCGATCCTGCGGGGGGTCCCGATGGCATGGTGTCCGCCGTGCGCGAAGTGTGCGCCGAGGTGGAGGATGCCGTAGCCAACGGTTCCACGGTGGTCTTCCTCTCCGATCGGGGGACGGACGAGCGCCACGCGCCAATCCCCATCACGCTGGCTGTCGGAGCGGTTCATCACCACCTCATCGAGGCGGGACTCCGGCTCAATGCGTCGATCATCGCCGTCTCGGGCGAGCCGCGAGATTCCCACGACGTCGCCTGTCTGATCGGTTTCGGTGCCGCCGCGGTGAATCCCTATCTGGCGATCGAGCAGGTGCGTGCGATGGCCGCAGAGGGCGACATCCCTCAGCAGGTCGTCGAAGCGCAGGAGAACTACCGCATCAGCCTCGAAAAGGGCTTGCTCAAGATCATGTCGAAGATGGGCATCTGCACCGTCAAGTCGTATCGGTCCTCTGAGCTCTTCGAGGCGATCGGGCTCGAAGACGACGTGTGTGACCTCGCCTTCCGATTCGTCAGCCGCCGCATCGGAGGTGTCGGGTTCGATCGCATTTTCGCCGACGTCGTGGAGCGCCACGCACGGTATGCCGGCGACGGTGAGGAGATCGAGGGTTACTACAAGCACCGCCGGGGTGGTGTGCCCCATGTCGCTGCGCCTCTCACGTTGCTGGGGATCCAGAAGGCAGTGCGATCCGGCTCGTACGAGGACTACGAGAAATACCTCGACGTCGTCGAGAACGACCGTCAAGTGATGGAACTGAGGGATCTGTTGACGATCACCCCGGCCGGGCCACCCGTGCCGCTCGACGAGGTCGAGCCCGCGGAGCGGATCATGCGCCGATTCGTCACGGCGGCGATGTCGCTCGGTGCCCTCTCGAAGGAGACGCACGAGGATCTCGCCGAGGCCATGAACCTGATCGGCGCCCTGTCGAACTCGGGAGAGGGGGGCGAGGACCCGGCCCGCCTGGGGACGTCGAAGAACTCTGCGATCAAGCAAGTCGCCAGCGGGCGGTTCGGCGTCACACCGGGGTATCTGGCATCGGCGGAGGAGTACCAGATCAAGATGGCGCAGGGCTCCAAGCCCGGAGAGGGCGGCCAGCTACCGGGTCACAAGGTGACCGCGGAGATCGCCAGGTTGCGTCACACCGAGCCTGGCGTGACGTTGATCTCTCCTCCGCCGCACCACGACATCTACTCGATCGAGGACCTCGCCCAACTGATCTACGACCTCAAGACCTTCAAGCCCCTTGCGCGCGTGTCGGTGAAGCTGGTTTCGGGACCCGGCGTCGGGACGATTGCCGTGGGTGTCGCAAAGGCGTCTGCGGACGCGGTCACCATCTCCGGGAACGGCGGTGGAACGGGCGCTTCTCCGCTCGTCTCCATCAAGCATGCGGGGTCACCGTGGGAGATCGGGCTCGCAGAAGCCCACCAGGCGCTCGTTGCGAACGGCCTGCGGGCTTCCGTGACCGTCGAGACCGACGGGGGGATCCGCACCGGCAAGGACATCGTCGTCGCCGCCCTGCTCGGCGCCGATCGGTACGGCTTCGGCACGCTGCCCCTCATCGCTCTCGGCTGCAAGATGGTTCGGCAGTGCCATGAGAACACGTGCCCGGTCGGCATCGCCACGCAGAACGAGGAGCTCCGGGCGAAGTACACCGGCACGGTCGAGCAGGTGGTGCAGCTGTTCCAGCTCGTGGCAGAGGACGTCCGCAGGACGTTGGCGGCCATGGGAGCGCGCTCGATCGGGGAGATCGTCGGGCGCGGCGACCTCCTCGAGTCTGCCGACGGAGGTGTGGGTGCAGACTTCGCAAAGATGCTCGTGCGGGCCGATGTGGGCGCTGACAAGTCGTTCCGCCGACTCAAGCGATCACCGCTCGGAGAGCAGTTGGCCGAGGCAGGGCGCACGGCGCTGCGCTCCGGCGCTCCCGTCTCCGTCGCCTACCCCATCCGCAACACCGATCGCTCCGTGGGGACCCGACTCTCCGGAGAAATCGCCGGCATCAACGGTGACGACGGTCTCGACGACGGGGCGCTGTCGATTCGATTGGCCGGTACGGCAGGACAGTCCCTGGGTGCATTCCTGGCGAACGGCATCGACATCGACCTCGATGGCGTGGGCAACGACTACGTCGGCAAGGGCATGGGGGGCGGATCGATCGCGATCCGGCCCTTCACCGAGTCCTCGACCGTTCCTCACGGAGCGGGGAACGCATGCCTGTACGGCGCAACGGGAGGGGAGCTCTACGTCGCAGGCTCGGTGGGCCAACGGTTCGCCGTCCGGAACTCCGGTGCCGTCGCCGTGGTGGAGGGCACGTCCGACCATCTGTGCGAATACATGACCGGGGGCGTCGTCGTGGTGCTCGGGGATACCGGCCGCAACATCGGCGCAGGCATGACCGGCGGGACGCTCTACCTCTACGATCCGGACACCAAGGTGAAGGGACTCCTGTCGGGTTCCGCTCCAGCGCCTAGCCGGCTCGACGACATCGATGCCGACATCCTTCGCACCCTCATCGAGCGGCACGTCGATCGTACGGGCTCCGATACGGGAGTGCGGCTGCTCGAGGATTGGGACGAGGCGCTGCGTCGGTTCTGGGTGCTTCGCCCTGATCCGCCGGAGATCGCCGACGCCAGGGGCACGGGTGGCGCGATCGTCGACATCCGCGACGAGTCGACCGTCACCGCTGCGGACCGCCCGGTTCCCTGAGGACACAACCACTGATGACACATCCCCTGAGGACACATCCTCTGAGGGCCCATCAGGAACAAAACCGCCTTGCCGGGCGTTTCCTTGTTACCGAGTGCGACTCGTCCGGGTGGCCCGGTCTTCCCCCACTCCCACTCGCAGTCACCCGGGCGGGTCCTCTCGGGTTGCCGGGTGCATCGTCGGAGACCTCAGATGAAGTCGCTATGATTCACCTAGCCTCATAGTGCTAATCCAGAGGAGCCCAACGTGACCACTGTCGACATCGACCTCGGTGCCTACCAGCTCGGTTGGTCTGACGAGGAGGACTACGTCTACAAGCCCGAGAAGGGCCTCAATGAGCAGCTGATCCGCGACATGTCGGCGATGAAGGACGAGCCAGAGTGGATGCTCGACTTCCGGCTGAAGGCCTACCGGCGCTTCCTCAACAAGCCGACTCCCACGTGGGGTGGCGCAGGCATCCTCGAGAACATCGACTACGACGACATCTACTACTACATCAAGCCGACCGAGGGACAGGCCAAGGACTGGGACATGGTGCCCGAGTCCATCAAGGAGACCTACGAGAAGCTGGGGATCCCCGAGGCTGAGCGGAAGTACCTCGCCGGCGTGACCGCCCAGTACGAGTCCGAGGTCGTCTACCACCGCAACCGCGAGGATCTCGAGAAGCTCGGCGTGCTGTTCTGCGATATGGACACCGCCGTCCGCGAATACCCAGAGATCGTCCAGGAGTACTTCGGGACCGTGATCCCGCCGAACGACAACAAGTTCGCAGCGCTCAACTCGGCGGTCTGGTCCGGTGGGTCGTTCATCTACGTCCCGCCCGGCGTGCATGTCGAAGAGCCGCTCCAGGCGTACTTCCGCATCAACGCGGAGAGCATGGGCCAGTTCGAGCGCACGTTGATCATCGTCGACGAAGGCGCCTACTGCCACTACGTGGAAGGGTGCTCGGCGCCGGTCTACACGAACGACTCGCTCCACGCAGCCGTGGTGGAGGTCATCGTCAAAGAGGGTGGTCGCTGCCGATACACCACCATCCAGAACTGGTCCAACAACGTGTTGAACCTGGTGACCAAGCGAGCGGCTGCGTACAAGAACGCCACGATGGAGTGGATCGACGGCAACCTCGGCTCCGGGCTGACCATGAAGTACCCGGCCATCTGGCTCATGGAGGATGGCGCGCATGGCGAGGTGCTGTCCATCGCCTTCGCCAACACCGGTCAGGTTCTCGATGCCGGCGCCAAGGCCGTTCATGTCGCTTCGGACACGACGTCGCTGATCACCTCGAAGTCGATCAGCAAGGGTGGCGGCCGATCCGCATATCGCGGGCTCGTCCGGGTCGAAGAGGGGGCCGAGAACGCCAAGTCGTTCGTGATGTGCGATGCCTTGCTCCTCGATGAGGACTCGCGGTCGGATACCTATCCGTACATGGAGATCGAAGAGAGCGACGTCGACATCGGCCACGAGGCGACCGTTTCGAAGGTCGGCGAGGACCAGCTCTTCTACCTGATGAGTCGAGGGCTCACGGAGGCGCAGGCGACGGCGATGGTCGTGGCCGGCTTCATCGAGCCGATCGTCAAGGAGCTCCCCATGGAGTATGCGGTCGAGCTCAACCGCCTCATCGAGCTCCAAATGGAAGGATCGATTGGGTAGCGATCGACGGAGTCGATCGCGGTAATACGTAGTACGTAGTACGTAGTACGTACGGCACATTTCGACGGCCGCCATCACGGCTGGCTCCACCACCGCCTGCGGCAAGCCCGTGCTCGACTACCGATTGCCCAGATATGCAATACGTCGTGCGTACGCCGTACGACCGCTGCCGCCCGGCGATATCCCCACCACCG
>JASJCF010000027.1 GCA_030066265.1 Acidimicrobiia bacterium
ACGCTCTCCACCCATGACCCCGGTGATCACGTCACCGGCGGCGATCCCGAACGACGGAGCGAGGAGGAATCCGCGATCGGCGAGGGCGCTCTGCGCCCACCTGTTGACGGCATCGGCGAACTCCACTCCGTCCTCGATTCTCCTGCCCTCGCTATCGAGGCCGGTTGCATAGAGGACCGTCGAGGCGGACGAGCTCAGATGCTCGGCTCCATGTTCGCGCGCGATGCTCGCGGCTCCGGCGGTCAGCACCGACTGTTGCTGCGCCAACTCGTCGACTTCGCTGTCGTCGAAGTCTCCATGCAGCGTGATCGCCACCAGCGTGGCGTTGTTCAACGCCTCCGTGATCCCGCGCCCTCCGGCGAGGATGCGATCAACGAGCCTGCGGGGAACCACCGAGGCCAGCAGCTTCGAGGTCTCCTCCTGCGTTGCCTCGGCTTCGCCGCGGACGTGACGCAGCTCGGCAACGAACTCGTTGAACTGCTTCGAGAGATAGGCGAACTCGTCACGACCTTCGTCGAAGAGCTCCACGTCGAGGTCGCCCTCCTCGACCCGCGATGCGGCAGCTCCGATGCGCCCGATCGGCTGGAGGAGGCGGGCCGACGCCCCGAACGCGATCGCCACGACCACGATGACGATCACGAGCCCGGCGATCAGCAACGTCCCGAGATACGACACGAAGCCCCGAGTGATCTGACCTCGCTCGACCTCGGACACGACCACCCAGCCGAGCCCCCCGGGCCGGAGCGGGCCGCTCGCCGACAAGGTTCTGCGATCGAGGTAGTTGCGGGTGTTCCCCGTGAAGATCTCCCCACCGAGTGCCGCTTCAACCGCTTCGGTGTCCGCGGGCTGTGCGAGCACCGTCGTCCCGAACGTTCGGACGTCCTCGATCACCTCTGGCGGGTAGCCGGCATCCTCCATCGCTTGGAGATATGCCTCGGGATCCTCCAGCCACAGTCTCGCCTCGGACCGGAGACGACGGTCGGGGCCCACGATGTAGATCTCGCCGGTCTCGCCGAGACCGTCTTCCTCCCATGCCCCTCCGCCCGTCGTCAGGTCCGTGAGCACCTCGTTGGGCACGGACGTAGCAAGAGCCCCGACGACTTCATCATCCTTTCGGATGAGTGTCACCACCCAGAACTCCAGCTCTCCGCCCGCAGGGGTATACGGTGAGAAGTCCACGAGCTTCACCTGCCCTGCGGCGGAGCTCCTCAAGTCGGAGATGGCCTGTGTCAGGGCCTCGTCGGCGAACGGCCCCGTGAACACGTTGGTGGCGAAGTCGATTCGCTTGGCGTTGGTGTAGACGAGATCTCCGTTGAGGTCGACCAGGAGAACATCACCGAGTGGAGACCGCTCGAGCGCCTGCGCCACGGCAGGGTGATAGATGGCATGGGCAGCCGAGTACGGGGAGCCATCGCCCGGGTCGGCGAGCATCGATCGATCGGCCTCCGGGTTCGCAGCGATGTACCAGTACTGGAGGTACTGGGATCGCTCCGACGTGGGGACCACCGCGGCTCCGAGCGGCTCGTTCGATCCCGGCAGTTGCACCGACACGACCTCATCGCGATAGAACGCCTCGAGCTCGGCCAGCTGTTGATCGGTGAGTCCGCCCTCCGTCTCCTGGTAGGCGGCGGACAGCGCCTGGATCGCTGCGCCGAGATCAGGATCCGTTGCGAGCGTCTCGGCATCGGTGGAAAGGCGCTCGATGCCACGCTCGATGCGGGTGCCGCGCGCAGCCCCGAGATCGATGAGGAGGCCCGCCGCCTCGTCCGAGACGAACTCCCGTGCCTGGTACACGTTGTACCCGCCGACCACCAGGAGGGAGACGACGGCGGCGAGGATCAGGGCACGGGCGACATCGGTCCTGGCGCGCCGACCCCCCGCGTTCTGTTGTGGATCGCCGCTTCCCTGCTCGCTGGTGCGGTCTTCGACCGTGCCTGCCTCCACCGTCATGATTCGGCCTCTCGCTCACCCGAGGGCCCGTCGGCCGTCAATCGCACGGAATCGAGGAGCATGGGGTCGAGATCGTCATCCAAGTCGAGCAAGGTCTCATTCGGATCGAGACGACGCACCCGGGATGCATTCATCCGATTGAAGACCGCGGCGATCTCGGGATTCCTGCTGGCCAGCGTGCCGGCCGCCTCGGTTTCGACGATCACCATCTCGCAATCGGACAGGGCGATGAGCTCGTACCACCGACCTGAGAGCCCAGCGCCGGTGAGAGGCGTGAACACGTCGCCATCCCGCAGATCGACAAACCGAGCGGGGGCATCGGTGTTGACGAGCCGGGCGGTCCCCTGCCAAATCACGAACGTTGTGCGATCCGGCGCATCACCGGCAGCGATCACCTCATCACGGGCAAACCGAACAGCTCGCGAGTCGGCTGCAGCGGCGCGCAGGTCGGAGCTCGGGATGTCTCTGAGCAACGGGCTCGCCGTCAGGCGCTCGACGATCTCATCGGACGTGACTTCCGCATCGAGGGCTTCCTGGATCGGATCGTGGTGGTACAGGTCGTATGCCGGGCTCGGCAGGGGAACCTCCATCCGGTGAGACTGGTACCACACGAGAGAGCCGAAGTCGGAGAAGACGCGCGGCGCGATCGCGTAGTCCTCGATCCACAGATCCGCCTCATACCCCATGAGCGGATCGTCGATCTGGACGACCCGGATCCTCGGCGGAGGGTCCTCCAGCACGCCGGGTGTGCCCCGCGCCGCAGCCAGGAGCATTTCCTTTGCCGACGTCGGCGGGTTCGAGTATGCGACTTGGACGGGAACGACCACGCGATGAAGCGTGGTCGGCTGAGCGAAGTTGATGATCGCACCGTCTGCGAGGGCGCTGTTCGGGATGACTCTGACGTCGTCGTTGCGGTCACGGATGCTCGACGTTCGCCAACCCACATCGACGACCTGCCCCTCGATGTCGTTGAACTTGATCCAGTCACCCGGGCCGAAGGGTCGGTCGCTGACCAGCAGGAGCCCGGAGGCCAGGCTGGAGAGCGTCGGCTGGAGTGCCAACGAGACGACGAGCGAGGTCACGCCCAGCGCAGCGAAGAGTCCGGTGAGGTCGACGTTCCAGACGCCGGCGAAGATGAGCCACCCCGCAACGAGGAAGATGAGCAGGCGTGGGAGGAGCAGGAGAAGTTGGGGAACGCCGCGTCCACCGGGCAGCTCGGAGCGCCGACGGACCTCGCTGATGAGGTAGTCGACGATCTGCAGGATCACAGCGACGACGGCCACGACGAACGCCGTCGCCAGGACCCTCACGAAGAAGTTGTCGGTGGAGACTCCGAAGACGAGAACGACCAGGATCCAGAGCGTGGCGATCCCCAAGACCCAGGTCCGCAAGTTGGCAATCGGTCGGGTCAACGGCGACCCGCGCTGACGCAGCCGCTCTTCGTACTCTCCGCCGGCGAGGATCAATACCGGCAGGATGACGATGAGCACTGCAGCCCACACGATGATCGGGTCTTCGAGCAGTCGGCTCACCGCACCACCTCCAGACCCAGCTCGTCATTGACATCGATGGCCCACGCGGTCTCGCCGAGAGGTGTCCGGACCTCGATTGCTGGGACTCCGTCGGGTAGTCGTTGCTTGGCGCTCGACGAGACGTAGATGCGGTCGGCCGGTGCAATGGCTGCGAGGCGGTCCGCCTCGTCGACCGGCTCACCCCAGAGATCGAACACGAGCCGCGAGTCTCCCACGAGACCAGCGGTCACCGTGCCGGACGAGATGCCACCGGAGAGCGCAAGGTCGACACCTGCCTCCTTGGCCAGCTGATCGATTTCGCGGATGGTCTCGGCAACGAACCGGGCCGCTCTCGGAGCGTGATCCAGGTGAGCGGTCCCAAGTCCAGCCACGGCCTGGTACGTAGGTCCGGTGAGCTTCACTCGCTCGAGCCCGAATTGGTCGGCGACACCGTCCGCGGCCTCCACCAGGGCGACGAGGAACTCGCGGCTGGCATCGTCGTCGCCCCTTTGGACCAGGGCGTCGATGCCGTCCATGTGGATCGAGGCGACGGTCGACTGCGGAACCGTCTCGATGAAACGCCGCTCCCCGACCTGCACCTGAGCGAGGGCGGCATTCGGCACCAGCGTCCGCAGGACCGCTGTCTTGGCCCGGAGCGCCCGCAACACTTGCTCCTTCCTCACCGCGAGTCCTTCGACCATGGAATTCAGGCGCTCGGCCAGCCGGCGGAACTCCGTCACGCCGGTCACCGGGATGGGCCTTGGCTCGGCATCCACTCGAGCCGAATGGAGGGCTGCGCCCATTCTCCTCAGCGGCGCAACGAGGGAGCTGGCCCATGCGACGGCGGCGAAGGTCAGCAGGACCATGAACACCACGGTGATGGTGAGCGAGGACCGGATGTAGTCGGCGAGGGGCTCTTCGGCCTCGGCGACCTCTTGTTCGACCAACAGCACCCAGTCGAACGAGTCGGGCGCGATCGGCGCGTAGGCCGAATACACCTCCCGCCCCAGATAGTTCGTCACGGTGGAGATGTCCGTGTCACCCTCGAGGCCACTGCGAACCGCCTCGTTGTCGACCGGCTGGAATACCACGGTGGTACCGAGGGACTCCATCCGTGCTCGGTCGATGTCCGGGGTCGTCCCGACCTCATCGATGCGGGCGAAGTAGGCGTCGGGATCTTCGAGGAAGAGTCTCGAATCCGACCGCATGGTGCGGTCGGATCCGACGAGGTATGCCTCGCCCGTCTCGCCGAACCGCCCGCTTCGCCAATCGAGCGTCATGATGTTGCTCACGGTCTCGAGATCGAGCGATACCACGACGACTCCACGGACTTCGTCGTCGACGACGATGGGTGAGGCCATGAACCCCGAAGGCTGATCCAACGCAGGGGGGTACGTGGCGAAATCGGTCGAGAAGACGTCGCCCGCCGATCCCTCGGTGATCGCCCGTCTCGCCAAAGAGGCCATCGACGTTCCGCTGTGCGGCCCCGCCACGAGGTTCGTTCCGAAGGTGATGTCCTTGTTCGTCGAGTACACGACCGACTGGGTTTCGGCGTCGATGAGGAACAGGTCCAAGAAGCGGAACCCGTTTGCGAACGCACGGAGGCCGGGGTGGTACTGCGTGTGTGCAGCCGTCCATGAGCTCCCGTCGTTGGGATCGGTGATCAATTGCCGCTGATCGGCCGGGAGCTCCACGTCTGCGATGTACGCGGCCTGGAGGTAGATCGGGGCCCCCGATGATCGAGGGATCACGGCATCCGGCTCGACCGACTCTCCGCGAACGTCCGACAAGGTGGGAAGGAACTCGCCCAGATAGAACTCGCCGACGCTGGCACGCTGCGATTCGAGTGTCGCCACGTCCAGCCGATCCAGCTCCTGATACGCAGCGGAGAAGGCTTCGAGGGCCTCCGCCGTGCTGTTGCTCGCCGCGATGAAGGTCGCATCGTTCGCAGCGTTCCGGAAGTAGTCGTTCAGCTCCTGCGCGAGTGCACTCGATCGGGCGGTGATGCGAAGGTTGACCAGCTCGTCGGCAGTGTCCCCGATCCTGGCGGTGGAGACGGCGACGGTGACGACGATCGTCACGACTGCGACGACGAGGACCGCGATGGCGAGGCGCGTGGCGAGGGACGTGCGATATGCCTTCCCGCCCGCCTTCGTCGGCTGCCCATTGCCGGTCGAATCCTCCATCCCGAAAGACCCTAGCCGAGCCTGCGTCCGGCGATCTCAGCCCTGATCCGGCGCGGATTCGGGCCCAGGCGGAGCCATTCGGGTTCGACGTGCCCGGCGCATGCCGTTCCTCGCCCACCGAGAGAAGTCGCACCGTTGCGGATGGCATCGACCCCCGGGTAGCGTCCGGTGCACGACAGCGAGGAGAAGCAGACGTGAAGATCGGTCACGCGATTGGCGCTGCGACGGTGGGCTACCTCCTGGGGTCGGTCTCGTCTGGGCGGCTCGTGGGAAAGGTGGCTGCGCCGGGAGAAGACGTGACGATCACGACCCTCGACCTGCCCGGCGGAGCGACCCTCGACTTCGAAGGCGTGAGCGCCACGTCGATCGCAGCCCGAAGTGGCCCCGGTTGGGGAATGCTGACCGGCACCTTCGACATGGCCAAGGCGTATGTGCCGACCCGAATCGCACGCAAGCGCTGGCCTGACGAGCCGTATGCAGCCATCGTGGCGGCGTCGGCGATCGCCGGGCACAACTTCCCGGTCTATCACGGATTCCGAGGTGGTCGCGGCATGGCGCCCTTCTTCGGAGCGATGTTGGCCCTCGACCCGGTCGGCCTGCCCGCGACACAGGCTGGAGGGATCGCCGTGGGTGTCGGGGTGTTCGGAGATACGTGGGCTGCATACACGGGTGGCATGTGGCTCACCGTTCCGTGGTTCGCCTGGCGCCGGAAGCCCGCGGAGACGGCCTTTGCGCTCGCCGCCAACCTCCTCTTCACCTTCGCATCGCGCAAAGAGCTCGGCACCTACGTGCAGAAGCGTCGAAGCGGGGAGTTGGCCGGCTTGCGGGACTTCAAGAGCTTCGCAGGGTCGTACGACACCATGACGGGAGCTTCCCAAGACGCGTCAGCAGCTCAGGCGAGCTGACCTATCCGTCCCTCGGGACCCCGAGCTTCATGATCTCGGCGGGAGCTCGGCCCTGTCTGAGGAGCCGGGACATCATCTTCATCGCAGGGTCGATGTGGTGGAAGAAGTCCTTGTAGGACGGGCAGAGATAGTTGAGCCCTTCCTCACCGTCCGGGGTGGTGGTGAACCGGTTGCGCGGGCATCCACCGTGGCACGCAAACCGGACATCGCAGTCGAGGCAGAACTGGGGCAGGGTCTCGCGCTTTGCCAGCCCGAACGCACGTTGCTGGTCGGACGCCACCAGCTCGATCATCGGGGTCTCGGTGATGTTCCCGAGCAGATGTTCGGGCTCGACGTAGTGGTCACACGAGTACAGGTCGCCGTTGTGCTCCAACGCAAGCGCCAGGCCGCACGTCTCGGAGAAGATGCACAGCCCTGGCGGCTCACCGTGCCAGTTCGCCAACGCGACGTCGAACATCTGCACGTACACCTCACCGACGTCGTGCTTGACCCACTCATCGAACACGTCGATCAGGAACTGGCCGTAGGCCTCCGCACCGACCGTGCGATCCGTCGTCCGGGTCCCCTGCTGGATGTACAGCGGCCGCTTCTCTTTGCGCTCGGTGCTCCACCCGAGATTCGCCAACGGCAGCAGCGTCTCGGTGGTCCGCTCGATGATCGGGATGAACTGGATGAACTGCACACCCATGTCGTCGCGGAAGAATCGATACACCTCCAGGCCGTGGTCCTGGTTTGCGGCATGGATCGTGCACAGCACGTTGACCTCCACCGCAGCCGCCTTCAGGTGCTCGTAGCCCGCCATCACTCGGTCGAAAGAACCGATCCCGCGCTTGTCCACCCGGTAGGCATCGTGGAGCTCCTTGGGCCCATCCACCGACAGCCCGACCAGGAAGTCGTTCTCCTTGAAGAACTCGGCCCAGCGATCGTTGAGGAGCACTCCGTTCGTCTGGATCGAATACTGGATCCGCTGCCACGGCTTGCGGTGCTGCTCGGCGAGCTCAACCGACCGCCTGAAGAAGTCGAGCCCCATCATCGTCGGCTCACCACCCTGCCAAGCGATCGTCACATCCGGAGTGCGGTGCGCCTCGAGGATCTGCCGGATGTACTCATCGAGCATCTCGTCCGCCATCCGGAACCGATCACCCGGATAGAGCATCTCCTTGGACAAGAAGAAGCAGTACTCGCAGTCCAAATTGCAGATCGGACCCGTCGGCTTTGCCAGCAAATGAAACGCCGGCGGGGCGCCTTGCATCGTCAGCACGTCCTGCCTCCTTCGGACCAGAGGCTACGAGAGCTCCCGCTGCCTCGGGTCGGCCACGGTAGATGGCACGAGGCGAGAAGGAAAGAGGCCAGAAGGCACCGGTGATCGAGGATCCCGCGCCCCTCCAGCGCCCCTCCAGCGCTAGAACCCGCTCGCTCGTATACTCACAGTTCCACAACGACGCGGGGTGGAGCAGTCTGGTAGCTCGTCGGGCTCATAACCCGAAGGTCGCGGGTTCAAATCCCGCCCCCGCTACGAATGAAACCTCCGAGGTCCTACATCCTCGGAGGTTTCTTCACCTCTGAGGCCGGGCTCGAGATCTCCCCCTGAGCTCTCGAATCTTCCCGAGGCCCTCTCCCACGCAAAGGAAGCACGATGTCAGCGACATTCGCCGATCTCGGCCTGCCAGCGCCGCTCCTCGGCGCCCTGGCGACTGAGGGACTCGACGAACCGTTTGCGATCCAAGCCGCATCGATCCCGCCCATCCTCGACGGATCCGATGTCTCCGGTCACGCACCGACGGGATCGGGCAAGACGCTGGCGTTCGGATTGCCGATCATCGCCCGAGTCGGTGTCGCACAGCCGAACAGGCCCAGAGCGCTCATCCTGACCCCGACGCGTGAGCTCGCCGCTCAGATCCGTAAGGACCTCGCGCCGTATGGCAAGGCCGTCGACCGGCAGATCTTCGCCGTGTACGGCGGGGTTCGATACGGCGCACAGATCGATTGGCTGCGACGTGGGATCGATGTCCTGGTCGCCACGCCGGGCCGCCTCGAAGACCTGATCCAGCAGGGGGCCGCCGATCTCTCCGAGGTGGATCTGGTCGCCGTCGACGAAGCTGATCGCATGGCAGACCTGGGATTCATGCCCTCTGTCAGGCGAATCATCGATCAGACCTCACCGGATCGCCAAATGCTCTTGTTCTCGGCGACGCTCGACGGAGAGGTCGGCAAGCTCGTCCGCCGCTATCAAACAGCTCCGATCACGGTCGAAGCCGGAATTGCCGCGGACGACCTCGACGTGGAGCATCTCTTCTGGTCCGTGGAGCACAAGGAGAAGGTCGAGGAGACCGCCCGCGTGGTGAACACCGTCGGCGATGCCATCGTGTTCACCAGGACCCGCCACGGCGCCGACCGGCTCGCTCGCCAGCTCGCACGGCGAGGTGTACGGGCCGAGTCGATTCACGGCGGCCTCTCCCAGAACCAACGGAATCGTGCGCTCGCGGCCTTCAAGAGCGGGAACATCGATGCGCTCATTGCGACCGACGTCGTCGCTCGCGGCATCCACGTCGAAGGCGTCTCCTCCGTCATCCACTTCGATCCGCCGAACGGACACAAGGACTACGTGCACCGCTCCGGACGCACCGCACGCGCCGGCGCCGCCGGCGTCGTCGTGAGCCTGATCACGCACCCGGAACGCCGTGCGTCGAATCGTCTCCAGAGAAGCCTCGGACTCGACACTGCAATCACGAAACCCGATCTGCACCGACTCCACGGCCTCGTCTCGGTCACCGATGCGCCCCGGGCACACCGCTCGCGAGCTGCCCACCCCCAGGCATCCGAGCGCCGAACTCGGGGAGGAGGCCGGCGCGCAGACGGTTCGCGTGCGCGTGGGACGAAGAATGGCCAACGGAACCCGACGACGGCGTCCGGGTCGGAGATCGTGGTCTCCAACCTCCCATGGAGCACGACCGACGCCGACCTCCGACGCCTGTTCGCCAAATACGGGGCAGTTCACGCCGCCACGGTGAAGCAGGATCGGAGGGGACGATCGAAGGGCGTCGGCATCGTCTCGATGCGTCCCGGCGATGCACCCCGCGCCGTTCAATCGATGAACGGCCGGAGAGTCGGTGGCCGACCGCTCAAGGTGCGACACGCAACGCACGCCAGCTAGCTCACCTCACGGTTCGGCAAGGGTTCGAGTTCACATCCCGCCCCAGCTGCGAAGAGCACCCTTGGAGGTCTTCGGTGGTTTCCTGGTGTCCGCTTGACTTGGGCATCGTGCACTGCGCGAGCGACTCACACGTGCGGTTGCCACCGGAAGATGACGCGCACTGGCCGAGAGCCGATCACGACCGCCGCATGAGCACGCACATCGGCGCATGGGGGCCGAGGTCAGGATCCGCTCCTGTGGCGACAGGTATGGTCGCTCGATGACTGGCGGCTTCGACCTGACGGTGGGCCCGATTGCGGCTGGACGAACGGCGGAGGTGTTCGCCGTCGGGGACAGCGAGGTCCTCAAGCTGCTCAGGCCGGGATTCGACCCGCACATGCTGTCCGTCGAGTACGACAAGACAGCTGCGGTGGGTACCGAAACAGAGCTTGCGCCACGCGTGTCGGGGTTGGTCGAGGTGGATGGCCGACCAGGAATCGTGTTCGAGCGGATCGTCGGGGACTCGATGCTCGACTCGATCCAGTCCAGTCGGGACGCAGGGGTGGGCTATGCGGTGGCCCTCGCCGACCTGCACACCCGGGTCCTCAGCGTGTCCGTCGCCGCTGATCTGCCGGACGTCAAGGACTTCATGGCCGACAAGATCGACAACGCCGACCTCCCGGTCACCCAACGCTCTGTTGCGAAGGACCACATGGCAGGGCTTCCCGGCGGTGCCGCGACCCTTCACGGCGACTTCCATCCCGGCAACGTCCTCATCACCACGGCGGGACCGCGTGTCATCGACTGGGGCGAGGCCTCTCACGGTGACCCCGCTGCCGACATCGCTCGAACCATGCTCCTCCTGACACCGGAGTCCGCAGCTGCGTCGCTCCCGCAGGGAGCGCCCGCTCCGGCGTCCGTCGCTGCGTTTGCGCATGCCTACCTCGAGCGATGCCTCCAGGCCCCGGGCATCACCATGGGAGCCATCTCGGCATGGAGGCTGCCGGTCATCGCCGCCCGGCTGAGCGAATACATCGCCGAGGAAACACGTCTCCTCCAAGCAGAAGCACAGAAACTCTCCTCCGAACACCCAAACCCCCGTCGGAAGAGGTGAGTGGGCATATCGTCGGGGGTCTCGTGAGGCCGGCCTCTGGACGTGTACAGCGTGCCCGGGATGTCAGAGCTGGTCGGCCGATTCGATCCAGCCGAAGACACCCTCAACACCGATTCCTCCACCACCCTCGGGAGCTGGGAAGAGCGTCGCCGATCTTGCCTGTGCCCGTCCGACCAGGCTCTGTCCTCCGTATGCCTGGTGAGCACCAACGCCCCGACATTCCAGAGGTTCGACCATGAGCAACCTGAACATTCCCGTCATCCTCGGCACCGCCCGTCCCGGACGTCGATCCGAATCCGTGGCTGAGCTCGTGATCGACACGCTGAAGCAGCGTGGGGTCACGACAGAGCTGATCGACGTCGCCGACTATGAGCTGAACGGCACCGGTCTCCCCGCACAGGGCCTCAGCAGGGACCACTACCGCGAGATCATCACCGGTGCCGACGGATTCGTCATCGTGGCACCCGAGTACAACCACGGGTACCCAGGAGAGCTCAAGCTGCTCCTCGACGGGGAGTACAACGGATACGTCCGCAAGCCGGTCGGCTTCGTGAGCGTGTCGACGGGGCTCATCGGCGGTGCACGAATGACCGAGCAGCTGCGCCTCGTTGCGACTGCGCTCCGCATGGTGCCGGTCTCCCCTGCTGTTCACGTCACCGAGGTGGCCGAGGCACTGGATGCCAACGGCGGATTCGCAGAGGACTCCCCCGCCGAGGTGCTTGCGGCCATGCTCGGGGAGGTCGAGTGGTTTGCGAGTGCGCTGACCCCCGCTCGCACCGCCGCATCGTGAGAGCCAGCGCCCAGCGCCGGTAGCGCCGTCGCCACACCATCGAGGAACGCAAGCCTCGATTCCGGAACGGCGGACGCCAACGAGCGTCGCCACCGACCCGATCCTGCGTCACAACCCGACGATGCCCTACCCCTCCAGCCGGATCCGTCTGGAGGTCACCATGCCGATTCGCCGACAGCTACTCCAGGATGACGTGGTGCTCGGTGACGATGAGGCCGTCGTCGGAGACTTCGTAGGTCACCTCGTGGCGGGTGGAGTCCCCTCCACTGACGGTGGCCACGGTCTCCACGACCACGGTGCTCCCGGTCGCCGAGAGCACCTCGTAGGTGACGATCGGATCGAGCACCTCCCAGTACTCGACAGCGCCCTCCACGACGGCGTCTCGTCCTGTCACCGCCGGTATGTCGTCGAAGCCGACGGCACTGCCGTCGAACGTGACGATGATGTCGGGGTCCATCGTGGCCTCGAAGGCTTCGGCATCCCGGGCGTTGTCCGCTGCGATATTGGCTTCCACGACCTCCTGAGGGGCCGCGGTGTCGTCGCCGGAGGCCACCACGATCCACACGATGGCTGCGGCGAGGACGAGCACAACGAGGATGACGACGGGAATCAGCCAACCGGGCCGCCCCGAATCCGTGTCAGCGCGGTCGATGTCCGTGCTCACACTGCTGGGTAGATCAGTCTTGGGCATACTCCACCTCCCGCTCGCCCGCACGCACGAGCATTGCTCCCACTTCCAGTGTCTCGCCGCTTCGCCACGGTGGGAACCCCATTCGCAGAATCACTCCTCGTCGGTCGCGCCTGAGCGCGTAGCCTCTGAGCGAAAGGCCGACGTGGAAGGAGCCGAGCCATGTCCGATGAGCAGACCGGCACTGCAAGGTTGCCGCCACGATGGGTGGTCCGCTCGGCGTGGTCGGCGCACCGCGGGCTGTACCGCTCGACCGGCGGACGGATGGGGCTCAGGCCGGCGGGCCGCGACAAGTGGGGAATGATGCGACTGACAACGATCGGTCGCCGCTCGGGCAAGGAGCGGAACGTGATCCTCGGGTACTTCGAGGACGGCGACAACCTCGTCACCATGGCCATGAACGGCTGGGCGCCACCGGAACCGGCGTGGTGGCTGAACCTGCAGGCACAGCCGGACGCCGTCGTTGAGACCACGGATGGCGAGAGGCCCGTCACCGGGCGTGCAGCCGAAGGGGAGGAACGCGAGCGGCTCTGGGAGCGGTGGCGGCAGTATGACAAGGACCTCGACCAATACGCAGCGCGGAGGCCAACTGAGACCGCCGTGGTGGTGCTCGAGCCCCGATAGCGCTGCGCACACGCTCTGGCGACGGAGCCGATTGGGTCTGCCACCCCATTGATACGTCACGACATTGATACGGCACGCCGTCGCGCCGTCACGTCACCGCCACATGACGCGATCGGAGTCATCACCACTCGACGGTCATGGCTCCATCCGCCCCGAGGGCGACATGGCTCCCGAGGCGCCGACACTCTCGATCCAGCGTCGCGTGGAGCCATGAGCGATCGTCGGTGGAGGCATGCTCGAGGCGAAACCGTCGTCGCCGGAACGGCACCAGCCTGATGCCATCGACCGGATCTGCACCGGCGGAGATCTCCAGCCGATACACGAGCCCGAGGTCGGGTTGGATCCACCCCTCGTACAGCACCGGATCCGAGGGGTTGCCGAGGATCTGGTCGATACCCCTCCCGGTCATGACGTCGCCCGCCAGGAGCAAGGCCGTCGTGGGTGCGCTCACCAGCTCATCTCCCCTGCGGGGTGCGGCGCCTACGATCATCGAGGTGCCCTACACGATCCTCTCACACACCGCCGATACGGGCATCGCCGCCGTGGGGCCGACGATCGGCGAGCTGCTGAAGGAGCTCGCGACCGGGATGTTCGGCCTGATGGCCACCGTCGCCGACTCGCCGCCGCACCGGTCGATCGAGGTCGCCGTGCGGTCCGCCACCGTCGAGGATCTCATCGTCGACACCCTCTCGGAGCTGCTGTTCCGATCCGAGGTCGATGACCTGGTCTTCACCCACTTCGACATCGACGCCACCGAGACCTCAGCGCTGGTCGTTGCCCGTGGCGTCGATGTCCGTGCCGCCGAGCCGGCGGGCCCTCCCATCAAAGCGGTGACGTACCACGATCTCGCCGTCGGAAGGTGCGGCGGCGAATGGGAGGCCACGGTCTACTTCGACGTCTGACCGCTGCGACGTGCGACCGCCGCGATGCTTGATCGCTTCGACGTCTGCGGGGCGAAGGACCTCCGCGGCCATCGCCTCCGGGTGGCACACTGGACACATGGAGGTCACGAAGGTCTCCGAGACCGTCTGGACGATCGATCGCTCGGAGGGCATGCGCGTGCCCGGCAGGATCTTCTCCTCGGAGTCGCTGATCGAGACGGTGCTCGCTGACCGAGCACCCGAGCAGGTCGCGAACGTGGCTCATCTGCCGGGCATCGTCGGCGCCTCGTATGCGATGCCGGACATCCATTGGGGCTACGGGTTCGCCATCGGCGGAGTTGCTGCGACAGCCCTCGACGACGGTGTCGTCTCCCCGGGAGGCGTGGGTTTCGACATCTGCTGCGGTGTGCGCCTGCTGGGTTCGGCACTCGACGAAGACGACTTCCGGGCGCACCGACGAGACATCATGGCCGAGCTCGATGCGCGTATCCCCCGAGGCATGGGAAAGGGTGGCATCGCCCCTCATCGCCTCATCGGTGACATCCTCAGATCAGGAGCCGCTGCAGCGCTGAACCACGGCTACGGGACCGAACGCGACCTCGCCCGGTGCGAAGAGAACGGCACCTCATCGGGCGCCGACCCCGCTGCCATCACCGACAAGGCGATCGATCGGGGCCAGCATCAGATCGGCTCACTCGGGTCCGGCAATCACTTCCTCGAGGTCCAGGCCGTTGACCGGGTGCACGACGGCACGGCGGCGCACGCCTTCGGATTGTCCGAGGGAATGGTCGTCGTCATGATCCACTGCGGATCGCGCGGCCTGGGCCACCAGACCTGTACGGACCAGCTGCGGCTCATGGGAACGGCGATGCATCGGTACGGCATCGACGTACCCGACCGCCAGCTCGCCAGCGTGCCCATCGTCTCGCCCGAGGGAGAGCAGTACCTCGGCGCCATGGCGGCATCGGCGAACTTCGCGTGGGCGAATCGGCACATCCTCGCGCATGCTGCCCGGCAGGGTTTCGCCGCGGCCCTCGGAGCGTCGCCCGATGCTCTGGGCATGGACCTCATCTTCGATGTTGCGCACAACCTGGCGAAGATCGAGACGCACGACGTGGCTGGCAGGCCCGTCGACGTGTGTGTCCACCGGAAGGGAGCCACCCGAGCCTTCGGTCCCGGCCATCCGGAGCTCCCCCCGGACCTGCGCCCCGTGGGTCAACCCGTCCTCGTGCCGGGCAGCATGGGGACGGCCTCGTGGGTGCTGCGAGGAACCGACGCCAACCCGGCCTTTGCTTCCGCCGCCCACGGCGCCGGTCGTGTGATGAGCCGGAAGAAGGCCAAGAAGCAGGCATCCGGGCATGCGGTTCGACTCGGCCTCGAGAGCGAAGGCATCTCCGTGCGACCGAGTTCGGTGCGTCTCCTCTCCGAAGAGGCCCCATACGCCTACAAGGATGTCGATGCAGTCGCCGACGTCTGCCACGATGCCGGGCTTGCCCACAAGGTCGCTCGGCTCCGCCCCCTCGGCGTCGTGAAGGGCTGACGCCACTCGCTCGCAAGCAATGGCCTGCACAACGGATACCCTTGTCACCATGACGACGGACTCCCCTGCGCCGGATCTCGAGAGCGCCCCTGCGGCGCCGGACACCGCCACGGCCAAGGCCGAAGCTCAGCGGGCGTTCAACATGTCGATCGTGGTGTCGGGAATCCGTTGCACGCTCGCCTACGTGGTCCTTCCGTTCATCGCTCCCCTGATCGGGCTTGCACCCGGCGTCGGACCGGTCCTGGGGATCGCCATTGCTTCTGTTGCGATCGTTGCGAACGTCGTCAGCATCCGCCGGTTCTGGAACGCCCAGCATCCATGGCGTCGCCCGATCACCGTCTTGAACGTGGCCATCATCGTCCTCATGGTCGGCCTCATCGTCAACGACCTCAGGACCCTCCTCGCCTGATCTCGTTGCTCGGGTGAGCCGAGCCCGATCCCACCTGGGCCCGTGCGCAGCGCCCCCTTGCCCATGCGAGAATCCCAGACTCGCCGCGTCGATCCGGCACGTCTGTCGATTCGGGCGCGCGCTGACCGTCGAAGGGACGGAGGGAGCGGGAGGCAACGAGCTCCCGTCGTGAGCAGAGGAGGACGACCGTGCAGTACGCCCTGTTGATCTACGAGGACGAGACCATCGCCCCGCAGCCGGACAGCCCCGAGATGATGCAGTTGATGGACGCCTACAACCGGTTCACGTCGGAGATCAGCGAGGAAGGCATCAACAAGGGGGGCGAGGCGCTCCACGGCATCCACAGTGCCACCACCGTGCGCATCCGCGACGGGCAGGTGACTGTCACCGACGGACCCTTCGCCGAGACGAAGGAGCAGCTCGGAGGCTTCTATCTCATCGAGGCCCGAGACCTCGACGCGGCGATTGCCGTGGCTGCTCGCATCCCCGGTGCCCAGACCGGCAGCATCGAAGTGCGCCCGGTGATCGTGTGGACGTGATCGTTGACTGATGCGCGAGCCTCGATCGAGGACGTGTTCCGAGAGGAGTACGGCCTCGTGCTCTCCGGGCTGGTGCGGTACACCGGTGACATCCAGCTCGCCGAGGACTCCCTCCAGGATGCGCTCGTCGCTGCCCTGCGGGCATGGGAGGACGGGGTCCCCGATCGCCCGGCTGCATGGCTGTCCACCACAGCGAAGCGCAAGGCGATCGACCGGGTCCGACGCAGCAGGAACCTCCAGCGGAAGTACGAGACGTTGGCCCGCGACATCGAGTTCACCTTCGACGATCAGGACACGATCGACATGGATACCGAGCAGATCCCCGACGAGCGCCTCCGCCTGATCTTCACGTGTTGCCACCCGGCACTGGCGAGGGACGCTCAGATCGCCCTCACCCTTCGCACGATCGGCGGCCTCACCACCACGGAGATCGCCCGTGCGTTCCTCGTCAGTGAGTCGACCATGGCGCAGCGATTGGTGCGAGCCAAGAAGAAGATCAAGACCGCCGGCATCCCCTACGAGGTTCCCGCTGCATCCGAGCTGCCGGATCGACTCCCGGGGGTGCTCGCCGTGATCTACCTGATCTTCAACGAGGGGTATGCGGCGTCGAGCGGAGAGACGCTCGTTCGAGCCTCCTTGACCACGGAGGCAATTCGCCTCGGGAGCATCCTCAACGCCCTGATGCCGGAGCAACCGGAGATCATGGGTCTGCTCGCCATGATGCACCTCAGCGACGCTCGCAGGCCGGCGCGGGTCGACGACGAGGGGACTCCGGTGCTCCTCCCCGACCAAGACCGGACCTCGTGGGACCAAGCCCAGATCACGAGCGGCCTCGAGCTGTTGGATCGCGCCCTTGCGCAGCGAACGGTCGGCCCGTACCAGGTCCAAGCGGCGATCGGCGCCGTGCACGCGCGCGCTCGGACGAGCGAGGAAACCGATTGGGCCCAGATCGTGGTCCTCTACGACTCGCTCCGGCGATTCAACGACTCACCGGTCATCCGGTTGAACCAGGCAATCGCCGTGGCCATGGCCGGTGACCGGCCTGCCGCCATCGCTGCGATCGGCGAGATCGACGGCTTGGACCACTATCCGTACTTCCACGCCGCACGCGCGTCGCTGCTCGCAGACGAGGGCGAGGTGGTTGCGGCAGTGGCCGCCTATCGCCGAGCCATCGATCTCACGGAGACCGAGCCCGAGCGCCGGCTGCTCCGGGCCAAGCTGAGCGCGCTAACCGGTGACGCCCTCTGACTCTTGCACGACTGGCGGTGTGTCGGTGATCAGGCGGTTGGCCTCCTCGATGAGGCCGCTGGCGATCACGACGAGTTCCTGATACCGCCCGAGGTCCCCCTGTCGGAGCGCTTCGTCGGCGTTCCGGAGTGCGATCTCTGCCCGGGCGAGGAGCTGGGCCACCTGTTCCTCGACGGAACCGGTGGGCGGATCGGCCGGATCAGTCGGATCGGTCGGATCGGTTGGATCGGTCGGCTCTCCATCCTCGGTGCCCCCATCGGTGCCGTCACCGGCTTCGGGGGGCGTCCCAGTCGCTCCGAAGAGCGACAGCAGCACCTCGTCGAGCGACTCCCCGATCTCGATGCGGCTGTTGAACGACGCCACGACCCGCTTGAACTGGGGAATACCACTTCCACCCGTGTCGGCAGCCAGATAGATCGGCTGGACATACAGCAGGGAGTCCTCGATCGGGACCACGAGCATGTTGCCCTTGATCACGACGGAACCCTCTTGGCCGAGGAGGGTGAACTCAGCAGACGCCGTCGGGTCCTGATCGATGAAGTCGCCGACCTGGCCGGGTCCGTCGATCTGGCGATCGCCGGGCATCGAGTACTCGATGATCGTTCCGTACTCCTCGAGCGGGCCGCTCTTGGCGACGACGAACGCCGACATGTTCGGCCGGGCTCTCGGTGTGAACGGCTGCATCAGCAGGAACGACAGTGACTCCTCCTCGGGGAGCTTCATCAGCAGGTAGTACGGCAGCATCGGGTCGGTGTCGAAGCCCCCTTGCAGCTGCGGCTTCGGCGACGTGGAGGGATCTCGTGCGATCTGCCACGGATCGTTCCGCTGGAACAAGTCGACCGGGTCGGTCATGTGGTAGAGCTCGTACACGTCGGTCTGCATCCGGAAGAGGTCCTCGGGATACCGGATGTGCTCGACGATCGATGTGGGCATGTCCTGGATCGGCCGGAACAGGTCGGGGAAGATCCGCTGATTCAGTTGAATGAGCGGATCGTCGGGATCGACGACGTACAGGTCGATCGTGCCGTCGTAGGCGTCGATCACGGCCTTCACCGAGTTGCGGATGTAGTTGAACTGGCGAGGCAGGTGGGCGTTCGTGTTCAGCCGGTTCGTCAACGCAGGTTCGGAGTACGGATACCGATTCGTGACCGTGTAGAGGTCCATCACCCACACCTGGCGACCCTCGGCGATGACCATGTAGGGATCTGCGTCTGCGTATAGGAAGGGAGCGACCCGCTCGATGCGGTCCTGGATGTTGCGGGCGATCATGACACGGCTGTCCGAGCGAACCTGACCCGAGATCAGCGTGTTGAGGTCTCCGAACCGCAGTGCCCACGCCGCCCGTGAGAAGAAGTTCCCGAGCGGGACGCCGCCTTCTCCGTCGTACGAATTGGTCGTGGCATCGTTCGGGTCGACACCACTTCTCGGCAGATCGACCTCGCCCTCGTTCGACCCGACGATGAGGAAGTCCCGGATGGCGTCGTCGGAGAAGTACACTCGCGGCTGATCGACGTCGAGCGAGGGATCGTTGGTGAGGTTCACTGGCGGCAGGTCCTTCACCAGGAAGTCGGGCAGGCCGTCGCTCGTCACGTTGCGAGCCGGGCTCAGGACGACTCCGAGACCATGCGTGTAGATCAGGCGCTCATTGGTCCACCCCTCACCCGGAATCCGGTTCTCGTCGAGGGATCGGGCGGACGTCATGACCTGCGTCAACTCGCCGTCGATGACGTACCGGTCGACGTCGATGTCGTTGAAGGTGTAGTAGGTCTGGATGTTCTGGAGCTCGGGATACGTCAAGGCGAGCACGCCGGGATCCCAGAGTCGGATGTTCTCGATGGTCGGAGAGTTGCTCTCGATGTCCTCGGCCGTGAGGTCGATCGAGGCTCCGAACGGGCGCACTTCTACCCCATCGAGCGCAAAGGCTGCTCTCGTGAAGTCGAGATTGTGTTGGACGTACGGCACCTCACGCTCGAGCTCGTTCGGCTCGACCGAGAAACGCTGGACGAGGGCCGGGTAGATGCCGCCAACGGCGATCGAGGTGACGAGCCAGATTCCAACCCCCACGAGTGGAAGCACCCAGCCCTGGATCCACACGTTCACCAGCAGGATGATCGCCGACACGATCGAGATGAAGATCAAGAGATTGAGGGCCGGGAGCTGCGCGTTCACATCGGTGTAGCTGGCCCCGAAGACCTGGCCTCGGCCCGAGTAGAGAAGCTCCCACTTGTCGAACTGGTAGCCGAGAGCCTTCAGCAGCGCGATGAGCGCCAAGAGCACGGAGATGTGGGCCTTGACGGCACCGGACGTGCGCTGGCCGGGCGATGCGATCTTGATGCCGCCGTTGAGGTAGTGCGCAGCGATGACCACCAGCGTGGCCACGAGCACCAGCTGGAAGACCCACCCGTAGACGTCACGATAGAGGGGCAGCTGGAAGACGTACAGCGACAGGTCGTTGCCGTAGATGGGATCGGTGATCTGGAACTCGACCGCATTGCGCCACTGGAGCCAGTTCTGCCACCACGCCGCAGCCCCCAGGCCGAGAAGGATGGCGAAGAAGGCCGAGAACAGTGTGCGGATCAGGGTCGCTCTGGGTTCGATCCACTCCTGATAGCGCTCGAGCAGCTCCTCGTCCGGGGCCCCGGACACGGCGCCCGTTCGCTTCGAGAGACGGTCGACCAGCCACAGGTTGAACCAGAAGAAGGCGAACGCGAAGAGGCTCGCTGCGATGACCAACCACACCCTGGTGAAGGTGAGGGTCGTCCAGACCCGCGAGATGCCAAGCTCGCTGTACCAGAGGTAGTCCGTGTAGAGACCTGCGAGCCAGCGGCCGAAGATCAAAACGAGGAAGATCGCCACGATGACGATGGTGAGGATGCGCCGGAGGCCTGACCCTTGCCGGTAGTTGATGGGCTCTCGGTTGATCACCGACGGGAGTCTATGGCAACGCCGGAACAGCGGTGCGATGGCACCGCGCGGACCGGTTCGTCACACCGACGCCGTGCGGGACTCGGCCGCAGCAACCACGCGCCGCTCCGACTCGTCGGACCGCCACATGCGAAACACCTTGCTGGCGGCCGAAGCAACGGCTCGATCCCCGCCGCCGGACGTGCGCGCTCGCTCGATCGCAGATGAGAGGGCATCGAAGAGGTCGGCGGCGAACGCACGGGCGTTACCCGGATCGTCACCACCGTCGACCGACCGGTGCAGCTCGGCGAAAGCCGAGCCGAAGCGATCCGTGTAGTCCTCCTCCGGCATCCAGTCGGCGTCGGTTCGAAGGTGTTCGAGGGTCTCGTTCTGCAGGTCGACCAGCGTGCGCTTGATGGAACGAAGGGCTGCGTTCTGTGCCGGAATCGTCGAGTCACCGGGCCCGGGTGAGTCCTCGTTCGCCGCTCCCGACGCTGAAGCCTCCACGCCCACCGGAGCCTGGTCCTCGACGACCTGCGACACCGGGGTGCGCCGGCTCGCCGCCTCACCCTGTGGCTCATCCGATGCATCGCCGTCGGACTCGTCGGTTGCGAGCCCCGTCTCGAGGGAAGGCTCCGGCTCGTCGATCTCCGACGCGGTCTCAGGGGGTGCGGCATCAGGCGGCGCAGTGGTGACGTCGGACGCCGGTGCGGGCCCATCTCCACCGTCCGCCGTCTCGACCCGGAGCTGGGCGAAGAGCGAGCCGAGCTCGTCCTCGGCTGGTTCCGTGTTCGTCGAGGCAGTCTCAGTGGATTCGGTTTCCGTCGTCCCCGGGTGGACCTCCGCTCGGGGCTCTCCCTCCGTTTGCGGCTCCACCGCGGCTTGCGGCTCCACCGCCGTTTGCGGCTCGGTGTCTCCTTGCGCAACGGTGCCATCGCCTGGGTCTGCGGCGCCCGGATCTGAGGCGGCTGCGTCTTCGCCCGACTCCGTCGCCAGGACGCCAGCTTCAACATCGTCGTCGATCGGTGGTTCGGGGGCGGGCGAGACTTCCTCGACGACCGGGATCGCAGCGTCGACCTCTCCCTCGGAGGCATCGGATCGGGCAGGCTCCCCTGCTCCCTGTGCGAGCGGCTCCTCGCTCTCATGATCCGACGCCGGAGGTTCGGGAGAGCTCACGGCCGCCGCGCTGGCTGTCACCGCAGGCTCGGGAGCGGCTTCGTGACTCGCTGCGTTCATCGGTTCGCCCGACCGAAGCGCTTCCACTTCCGCAACGAGCTGGTCGGCATCGACGGGTTTGAGCTCGACGGCACGGGCAGGGGCGACGATGCGCACGGATCCACCGTCTTCGGAGTGGTGGGTCCGGGCATCCGGGTCCGCTGGTTCCTCGACGACCTCCGGCTCCTCGGGGGCCTCCAGCTCTTGTCGACGTGACTCGATCTCCGCTTCGAGCTCGCCGATCGACGCACGTGCCGTCTCGAGCTCGGAGAGCAGCTCGGAGCGCCGATCCTCGAGCGCCCGCGCTCGCTCTTGGGCGAGGTCGGCCTGCTGCGCTGCTGCAGCG
Source organism: Acidimicrobiia bacterium (assembly GCA_030066265.1). GTDB lineage: Bacteria > Actinomycetota > Acidimicrobiia > Spongiisociales > UBA5794 > SZUA-442. The sequence goes on from JASJCF010000027.1 coordinate 21,984, forward strand.
AGCACGCCGTCGCTGTCGATTCTCGCCTGTGCGATGATCTGCTCCGCCTCGGATCTGGCCGAGCGGAGGAGCTCCTCGCGATCTCGCTTGGCGTCTCCGGTGAGGCGAATCGCCTCGCGCTCGGCCTCGGCGCGCACGAAGAGCGCCTCTTCGTTGGCGGCCTCGATGATGCCTCGCGCCTCCGCAGCCGCCGAGCCCAGCAGCGAGCTGCCTTCGTTCCAGGCCGATGCACGCATCGATTGGCTCTGCTCAGCCGCTTCGGCGACGAGATCATCGGTCTCAGCCTTGGCTCGGGATCGCCACTCGCTCGCATCCGAGGAGGCCCGGGTTCTCATCCCTTCGGCGGCAGATCTGGCGGCGTCGAGGATCTCGGCGATCTCGCGCCCGATGGTGTTCATCTCGGCGGCGAGGGCCTCGTGCTCATCGATGCCAATCGCCAATCCCGAACCAGTCGCAGCCTCGAGGTCACCGCGCACGGCTGCGAGGTCGCGTTCGAGCTCAGCGAGTCGTGCATCCACCTGGGACCGGTCGTAGCCCTTGCGAACGATGGCGAAGTCAGCAGTACGGGGGTTGTCGCCCATGCCCGGGAGCGTACCGGCGGTCACTGACGTCTCCACGGATTCTCGAAGCCGGCGGCCCGCTGCGAGCAGGATCTCCTAGAGGGTCTCGAGGAAGGCCAGCGCGTCCTCGATCGTCTCCACTCGGACCACCTCGATGTCGTCTCCGGCGGCATCGACTGCGTCGTCGTAGTTCGCCGCGGGAACCAGGACCGCCCGAGCACCGGCATCGATGGCTCCGTAGACCTTCTGGCGCACCCCTCCGATTGCACCGACCGAACCATCCTTCGAGATCGTCCCGGTGCCGGCGATGCGGTACCCCTTCGTGATCTCGTCCTCCGTCAGCTGATCCATGATTTGGAGCGTGAACATCATCCCGGCGGAGGGACCGCCGATGTTCTGCGAATCGATCGAGACATCGACCGGGAACTCGACGATCGGTTCGTTGTTGTCGAGAAGCACACCGATCATCGGACGGTTGGGATCATCCACATGGGACCCGAGGGTCAACCGGATCTCGGTCTCGCCGAGCTCGTCCGTTGCGTCCTCACCGGCTGGGCGTTCGACCAGGAGATCGACGACATCGCCGACGGACAGCCCCGAGAGCTGCGAGATGATGTCGCTTCGGAAGGCAACCACCTGACCGTCCATCTCCACGATGACGTCGTTGGGGAACAGCACGCCATCGGCCGCCGAGTCCGGCACCGTCTCGATCACGAGCGCCCCAGTGCCCGTGAGGGTCACGTCGTAGCCGAGCTGGGTCAAGGCGACGAAGATCGCATCGTTCTTCGACTGCGCCATCGCCGCGAGACTCTCCCTCCGGAGCTCCTCGGGCGACACTCCGAGGGGGCGGATGTTCTCCCGCGGTCGGATGTCCACCGACGAGTCGATCTGGCCGGCTGCGTACTCGAACACGTTGGCTTCTTTGAGCGACACCGTGAGGAAGAACAGCTCACCGTCGTCGGACGGGACACCTCCCTCGACCGTGACGAAGTCCGAGGTGTCGTACACCGGCCCTGGGCTGAGGGTGTAGTACGGAACGGTGATCGGCCAGGCAACCGCGATCGCGATGCCAATCGCGATCAGAATGCCGGCGACGATCCACGGCCACTTCGGTGGTGAGGCCGGGGGTCGCACCGACTCGGGCACGTCGGCAAAGGGGTCGACCTCGTCGGTGACGGCCGTCTCGTGTTCCATGCGGCGAGGTTACCCGCGCATCCCCGTACCGAACGCGTCACGCAATGCGGCCGCCCGCCACGAGGTCTGCGGAGACGACGATGCGGTACCGGTTGGATCCCTTCGGATGGCAGGCGAACATCGTGAGCTCCGGTCGATCGCGGTCGTACGAGATCCATATCGCCTTCGGATCGACGATGTAGCTGTCGGTCACGCGGTACATCACCTCGAAACCGAATCCATCCTCGACGAAGACAAGATCGCCGACTTCGAGATCGCCGAGCGACCAGAACGGTCTGCTGTGCGTCGACCGGTGCCCGGCGAGCACCACGTTTCCCCAATGGCCGGGACTCGCCGTGCCGGCCCAATGGGCGACTCCCTGGTCGATGATCTCGATCGCCACACCGGACCGGATGACTTCGTCGACGCCGATCGCAGGGATTCGGAGCGCCCCCATCACCACGCCCGACGACTGCGACGGGTGGAACGTCGGCTGTCGCGCAGGATTGGGGGTGCGATCCGCGCCAGCCTGTGGGAGTGTCTCGGCTGATGCCGGCCCGCTGGTTGCGATGATCAGGAACACCACGCCTGCGGCGATGAAACGCGATACTGTGCTGGCGAGTCTCACTGGCACACCATCGGCAGGATGGGAACTCACCTGGATGGGAAAGTGCCCCCAGATCGCAGCACGGAGGCAGGGAGAACATGACGGTCACGCAACCACCGACCACGATCGCGAACGTAGTGATTCCCCGGACGCGGGTCACGACGGTTGCGCTGATGGTCGGGTTTGCGCTCCTGACCGCCGCTGCAGCGCAGGTGACGATTCCCATCCCGGGCACCCCGGTGCCGATCACAGGCCAGACGTTCGCCGTGCTCCTCGCAGGAGCTGCGCTGGGACCGTGGGCAGGTGCAGGTAGCCAGGCGATCTACTGGACGCTCGGTGCACTCGGGCTCCCCTTCTACAGCGACGCCTCGGGAGGCTGGGAAGCGGCAACCGGGGCAACGGCGGGGTACCTCGTCGGCTTCATCGTTGCGGCCTGGGTCGTCGGCGCTTTGGCCGAGAAGGGTCAAGATCGGAACGTCTGGTCCGCCATCCCGGCATTCCTGGCGGGAAATGCCGTGATCTACCTCTTCGGCATCACCTGGTTGCTCTACTCGGTGGATGCGTTCACGACGGTCGGTGAGGCGCTCGCCGCAGGGTTCACTCCCTTCGTCGTCGGCGACCTCGTCAAGATCGTCCTGGCGGGCCTCCTGCTGCCGGCTGCATGGAAGCTCGTCGACCTCTCGCAGCGAGACAGCTGACCGCCACAGGCGCCGACTCACCCACCGAGTGCCAGGAAGACACCATCGGCACCTCTGATCTCGTCACGGTCGACCGGCGCGTGGGCTGAGCTGCCTTCACACTTCTCTCACAGAACTCTCAGGTTCTTCTCAGCCCGTCATCACCGATGACTCCCGCCGTCGTCGGAACCTGGCTCCGTGACGAAAGGAGTCCCGATGACGAGAAGATGGGCCGTCGTGCTGCTCACCGTTGCGGTGTTCGCCGGTGCGTGCTCGACAAGGCCTGCGACCACACCCCCGGATGCCGAACCTGCGGCCTCGGTGGACGAGCCCGCCCCTCCGGTCGGCGGAGTATCCACGACCGGGTCGGGCCCATCGAACCTCGAGAACAACCCAGGATCGACGAGCCCAGGTTCGACGGACCCAGGATCGACGACCCCAGGATCGACGACCTTGGCCTCGACCATCGATCCGGCCGCAGAGTCGCCGGCCTCCGACGCTTCACCGGAGGTCGGGACGGTGCCAGACGAAGCAGGAATCAACGACGACGAACCAGGCGATACCGCCGCAGAACCGATCGAGACGTTCGAACCGACCGGCTCCGATGCGTCGCCGGAGTCTGACGGCGGATCTCCTGACATCGAGGACATCGAAGACCTGCTGGCGCAGGTCGACGACCTCCTCGGCCAGGCCGACACCGATCTCGCAGGGTTGGACCGCGACCTCGCCGACGTCGTCGAAGGACTGAACCAGGACGAAGGAGACATCTGATGCGCATGCCAACCATGCGGACGCTCGCCATCGTCGGGGCCTTGAGCCTCGTCATGGCGCTCCCGACCACAGCGAATGCACAAGAGAACAGCGCCAACGACGACGAACGCCACTCGATCGAGGACGTGAAGGAGCGCGCAGCGGAAGCGATCGAGCGCCGCCTCGCAACGCTGGACCGCCTCACCGAGAAGGCCAGCACCTCGCCGCACCTGACGGACGAGCACGAGACGGCTTTGCTCGGCGACTATCGCGTCGCGTCCAACGGACTCGAGCAGCTCGGCGACGACATCGCACAGGCCCAGACCGCTGAGGAGCTGCGATCCCTGGTGCCCCTGATCGCCAAGGACTACCGGGTGTACCTGGTGATCGTCCCGAAGTCTGCCGAGGTCGGGGCGAGCGATCGGGTCAGGAGCGCCGTCGAACGGCTCTCAGCCGTGGCCACGACGCTCCACGAGGCCGCCGATCGTGCGGAGGCTGCGGGATTCGATGTCACCGAGACACGTCGGTGGTTGATATCCGCTGCCGACGAGATCGCCGAGGCCAACCGCACCGGTGTACCGGTGGCCGACCTGGTGATCGACCTCGACGCAGGCGATTGGGAGGAGCCTGCCAAGTCGACACTCGAGGACGGGAAGCGCCGCCTCGAGAACGCACGGGTGGACCTCCGCCAAGCCCATGGATCCCTCGAGAAGGCTCGCGAGGCACTCAGAGACGCCATCGACCGCTGATCCCGATCCTCGATCGGCCTTCGGGGGTTTCCGGCGCACGAACGATCAAGCGCCGGGCCCCCGAGCCCTCGAGGGCGTGATGGTGCCTCGCTCGGAAACGGTCAGTCGAGCCCGAAGCACGGTTCCGTGAAGCTCGCGGCGACAGCCGCCTCACTCGCCGTGAACTCGCGTACGAGGACGGATCCGGTGGTCGCATCGGGATCGCTGATCGTCTGTCCGACCCCTCCCGCTGCCAGATACCGGTCGAGATCCGGCTGGTAGATGGCGGTTTCGCGCGTCACGAACTGGTCCGGCGAGCCGGCATACCTCTGCGTGGGGGCGGCTCCGCCGAAGTCGACCTCGGGCGTCGCGCTCGCCGCTGCAAGAACACCCGACCTCGTCAGATCACCGCGCAGGACCGCCCGCTCCAGGACCGAGCGCATCGTGACACCGGCGTTCCACCCGACGATGAACGCATCGGACGGGCGCCGGTCCGGGTAGGCGAGGCGCATTGCGGCCATCATCTCCATGTTCCCGGGTGCAGGATCTCCCCAAACGGTGACGTACGCCGATTGGAAGAACCGGGTGTCGTACAGCTCAGCGGCGGCGGAATCCAGAAGGCGGCTGTCATAGCTCGGGGTGGCTCCGATGAACAGACCTTCGTATCCGAATCGGACGGCGCCCGCGATGATCTCGGCGCCGAGAGCCGGATTCGTCGCCAGGAACGTCCAATCGGCTCCCGAATCGACGATCGCTCCGATCACTGGGCTCAGCTCGCCGCCTTCAGCCACCGATCCCGTCCCGTCGTAGCCGATCACCAACCCGTAGAAGTCCGACCCGACCTTGGCTCCCGCAGCCGCATCGCGCCCGTATGCGTTGTCATCGGTGACGATGTTCAATGACGTGGCGCCCATCGATTGGACGAAGTCGACGGCGTTGACGGCTTCGAGGCAGTAGTTGGTGTACTGCTCGACCATGATGCGACCGTCGACGAACGGGAACGGCCACCCCGAGTACCAGCTCATCGGGATGACCACCATGTCATCATCGATGTATCGGCCCAGCGCCTCGATGTTGGCAGTGGATCCCGTTGCGTGGCTGATCGCAAGCACCTCTGTTCGCAGCTGCTCGTAGGCCTCGATGTGCCGCAGGACATCGTTGCGGGTGTCGGCGACTTCGAGCTCCACGGTCCACCCCGCAATGCCACCCTCGTCGTTGATGCGCTCCCAATACACCCGTTGTGCGTCCACGACGTCGGCCGCCAGCGATGCAAACGACCCCGAGAGATCTGCCAGGACCCCGAGCGTGATCGTCTTGGAGTCGACGTCGACACCCACACCGGCCTCGAGGCCCGCATCGCCATCACTGCCTTCGACATCGAGCGTCGTCGAGGTGGTTGTCGAGGACGTCGCCTGGGGAACGGGATCGTCGCCGGGTTCGGAACTGCACGCTGCCAGGGCCGCTGCCATGACGACGACAACCGCAATAGGCCACAGAAGGGCTCGTAGACGACTCGATGACCGGGGGTGAACCATCAGGACTCCGTTCCCTGCGCTGACGCCGCTTCGGCGGCCCGCGAGGTTGCGGTGAGGCTAGAAGCCAGTCACCCGTACGCGTCGAGCGTTCGCCACCGTTGCCTGATGTCGTACCTGGGAGGACAATGGAAGGGAGGACCGATGATGGCTTCTCTCGGCGACTACTGGCGGTCGATGTTCGCCTGGCGGCCACTCCCGGCAGCGCTCATCACCGCAACGATCATCGTGGCTTCGATGGCACTCGCCATCCTCATCCTGATCTCGCTCGTCGACTGACTCATCGTG
>JASJCF010000145.1 GCA_030066265.1 Acidimicrobiia bacterium
ACGTAGGCCTCCGCCATCGTCGTTCGCAGGACCATCGAGTCGAACGGCGCAGCGTTCGAAGCCGTGCGTTCCGCTTGCTCGGCGCTCCTCATCAGCAGATTGCACGCCGCGAGACCTTCTCTCGTGACCGAGAACCGAGCGGCAATGGCATACGGCGGGCCGTACACCAACAGCCCTCCGACGTTGGTCTCGTCGATCCGCTGAATCGCCTGGCGCGCATAGCTCAACGCTGCGTCAGCATCGTTGCGCCACGCATGCATCAGCGCGAGATTCGCCAGGGCGTAGGCGGCCGTCTCGGGAGGTCCGGTTGCCGCCCTCGATCCCTCGAGGAGGAGCGGATACGCCTCGGCATCGTGGACGGCCGTCGAATAGACGAACGTGCCGACCATGGCGGCGAGGAGGGGTCGGTAAGGGCTCTCGAGCGGTTCGATCTCGGCGGCATGTCGAGCATCCGCCAATGCGGCCACGGGTCCGTCCGCTGCCATGCTTGCTCGCATGATCGCCACCGACGAGTCGTACGTGGCTGCCCCGGCGAAGCCCTCGCTCCTGCTCGAGGCCGCCTGCGCCCGAGCGGCGAGCTCCCGGGCCTCGTGCGGATGATTCGAGAACGCCGCAAGCATCGCTCCCGCCAGCATCAACCGGGGCCTGGTCCGCAGGTCGCTGTCTGAGAACTGGCTCAGCCAGTGGTAGGCCGATTGAACGCGTCCGGTCATGGTGTACTCGTACCAGTGGTCCGCCACGAGGGTGACGGCATGCTCGGTCTCGCCTGCCTGCACCGCGTGGTGGATTGCCTCGGATATCTCCCCGTGATCAGCCGTCCACTCCATTGCCCGGCGGTGGAGTGATGCCACAACCTCGGCTGGTTCCTCCCGTTCGAGCCGTGAGGAGAGTTCGGCTTGGAGGAGGTGGTGGTATCGGTACTGCTCGCCCACATCGTCGAGCGGGATGATCAACAGGTTCGACGCTGCGAGCCGCTCGAGTGTGCTCTGCCCGGAGTCGCGTTGGGTCACCTGGTCACACGAACCGGCCTCGAGATGGGAGAGAATGGCCGTCTCGCGCATGAACCTGAGGTCATCGTCGGTATGGCTCGACAGCATCTCGGTGATGAGATAGTCGCGGATGACAGAGGTCGTTGCGACTGCCGCATCGACCGAGTCGACGAGACCGAAGAGGTACACCCCTGCGGGCCAGCCTTCAGTCTGCGCATGGATCCATGCCGCCTCCTCATCGGTCCGTTCCGGGTTCTGCGCTCGAAGCACGGAGGCCGTCTCGGCGAGCGTCATATCGAGGTCCGATGCGTCGACTTCATGGATGAGGCCACGTGATCGAAGGCGCGCAACCTCGAGATTGGGGCGTGTCCTTGTCCCAATGGCCAGCGCCACTCCCTGTGGGAGGTGGCGGACGAGCAACCGGACGGTGCGGTCCACGTCCTCCGAGTCGATGCGGTGGTAATCGTCGAGGACGACGACGAGCGGTTCCTCGACCCTCTCGAGCTCGTTGAGGATCCCTGGAATCACCGACGTCGTCAGATCCGGGCCCGGCTTGGCCATCTCGCGATGCAGGTGCTGGGCGAAGCCTGGGATGCACACCCGAAGCGCCGCGTAGAGGTGTCTCCAGAAGAGGGTGGGGTCGCTCTCCGACGGATCGAGTGACACCCACGCGAACCTTCGATCGCCCCGATGAGCCCACTGCTCGAGGATCGTTGACTTCCCATAGCCCGCCGGCGCCTGCACCAACACCAGGGGGGCGTGTGAGTGCTCCAGGTCGTCGACGATCGACGTCCGGCGGAGCAGGCCCTCGCGCTCGGGCGGGATTCTGATCTTCGCTTCGATGATGCCGGAGAGTTCTCGTGTCATGTCAGGACGTGGACGGTTGATGTGATCATCGCAATCACCCGCGGGTGAGCAGTGGCCCGAGCCTATTCACCCTCGCTGGTCGAGACAGCGGGGAAATCGTGGCATATGTTGCCAGGACGAAGGTGCGAGCGTGTGAGGGAGGAATTTCGTGACCGACCGACCGAACGTCGTGTTTCTGCTGGCGGACAACCTCGGATACGGAGATGTCGGCTGCTACGGGGCTGGCGAGCAGCGGGGTATGCCGACACCCAACATCGACAAGCTCGCCAGCGAGGGCGTGAAGCTGAATCAGTTCATGGTCGAGGCTGCCTGTACGCCGTCTCGGGCTGCTCTCCTGACCGGGCGCTACTCGGTTCGGACCGGATTGTCCCTCATCGTGGCGCCTGGCGGCAGCGCCGAGCTGCAGCCCGATGAATACACCCTCGGAAACGTGTTCAAGGATCGGGAGTACTCCACGATCTACTACGGCAAGTGGCATCTCGGTGAGAGCGCTCAATCGGACCCGCAGTACTTCGGCTTCGATGAGTGGCGGTACGGCTTCTACGGCTCGTCGGACGGCACGCTGAGCGGCGACAACATGCGACGATTCCATGCCCCACCGGAGCTCCAGGAGAGCGGCACGATCATGGTGCGCGAAGCACGAACGCCGAACACCCCTTCTGAGCCCTTGTTCCCGTACGACCTCGAATACCGGCGTCGCATCGACAACGAGATGACCGACGACGCCGTCCAGTACATCCACGATCACGCAGAGAAGGACGAGCCGTTCTTCCTCTTCATGGGACTCACTCGACCCCATTTCCCGAACTTGCCATCGGACGAGTTCGAGGGCAAGTCGCGGATCGGTGGCTACGGCGATTGCATCATGGAACTCGACCACAACGTCGGCCGCATCCAGGAGGCCATCGACAACGCCGGGATCGCCGAAGACACGGTCTTCGTGTTCATCTCTGACAACGGCCCGACGGTCACTTCGACCGTCCCCAATGAGATGCACGTCGCGTCCGCTGGACCTTGGCGTGGCGAGCTCGGCGATGCCTGGGAAGGCTCGGCGAGGACGGTGGGCATGATCAAGTGGCCCGGGCACATCGAGCCGAACACCGCCGAGGGCATGGTGTCGATCATGGACTTCCTGCCGACCTTCGCAAGCATTCTCGGCATCGACCTGCCGGGTGACCGGCCGATCGACGGAATCGATCAAGCCGACTACCTGACCGGAGAGAAGGCGACCTCGAATCGTGAGGCTGTCCTCACCTTCCTCGGTAACAGGCTGGCTGCCGTTCGGTGGCGGCAGTGGCGTGTGTACACGATGAACACGACGCTCACCGATCAGAACCCGAGCATCGGGGGGTATCTGGGCTACCACAACGAACTCAACGGTCTCCCAATGGCCTTCAACATCGAAGCTGATCCACGAGAGATGCGGAATGCAATCGTCGAGAACTCATGGGTCATGCGCCCCTATCTCGGCATGATCGGCCAGTACCAGGCGACGCTCAAGAAGCACCCGAACCCACCGCCGCCGAACATCACGATCTTCTAGGAGGGGCGGGTAGAGCATGGAGTTCATGGAGCTGTTGTTCAACGTCGTCCTCGTCGTGTTCATCATGAGCACGATGGTCAGCGCCGGGTTCTCGACGACCGTCGAGCATCTCGGTTCCGTGTTGCGGCGCTTCTGGTTGGTCGTTGCCGTCTTCGTCGTCGCATTCATCCTCCGACCGTTGGTCGGGTGGGTCGCTGCCGAGCTGTTCCAGCTCGCAACTCCCGCCTTCATTGCGATGGTTCTGCTTGCCGCCTGTCCCGGTGCTCCGTTCGGGGCGAAGCTCGTCATGAACGCCAGGGGCGACATCGTCACCGGTTCGGTGTTCCAGGTCCTCTCGGCGTCGCTGGCGAGCCTCACCTTCGCCCCCACGGCGAACCTGATCCTCGGCGCAGCCGACCTCGGTGTGGACATCTCGCTGCCCGTTGGCGATCTGGTCAGGACCGTTGCATTCCTGCAACTCGTGCCCTTCGCCGTGGGCATGGCCGTTCGGCACTGGACCCCCGACACCGCCGAGAGGTGGAACGCAGCCGCAACGAAGGTGTCCGGCCAGACGTTCGTGGCGGTGTTGGTGCTCGCGATCCTCGGCAGCTGGGAGACGATCGTCGGCTTGGTCGGTTCTCGAACGATCCTGGCGGCGATCGTGTTTGCCACAGTGATGATCGTCGCTGGCTACTTCATCGCTGTCGGTGATCGGAAGACGAGGATCTCGACGTCGCTGATCGAGCCGATCAGCAACTCGGGTCCGGCCTTTGCCGCAGTGGCGATCGCCTTCAACAACGACCCCGAGATCCTCGGCGCGACAACCGGCATCATCTTCGTCCAGATCATCGTCGGCACTGTCGTCGCTTCCTACTTCGGAAAGGAGCAGGGCGACTTGGAACCGGCGGAGCCCGCCTCTGCACCGACTGGCTCTGAAGTGTGAACCGGCCACAGGGGTTGAGCACTCGGGGCGATCTCGCAAGGTCTCGGGTTGAGAAGCCGACATGGCAACGCCCTGGGGCTGAAGGAATCCACATGGAGATGAAGCGGGTGATGCCACCCGCGGCTCTCAGAAGCCCTTCGACCCGTGCTGCCCACCCCCCGGGGTGGATCAGCCCGTGGGTGAGGCGGCGCCACCCGAGTCTGGCGGATGCTGTGCCTACCAACTCGAGAAGGAGTCGCCGTGCGGCCCGCATCAATCGACTTGAAGCGAAGGGGACAGCATGTGGCGGCCGACTGGAACGAAGGAGGCTCAGCGTGAGTGGATCCATCACAACCGAGCAGGTTTGGGAAGCGATCGACGATGCCTACTTCGGCGTCCTTGCGTTCGTGAATCGCAATGGGCACCCGAGGACCGCAGGTGTTTGCTACGTCGTGGACGCTCGATCGCTCTACATCTCCACCGACAGGGACATGTGGAAGGTGCGACACATCGCAGCAAACCCGAACGTGTCGATGACGGTCACAATGCCGAAGCGGGTCCCGTTCCTGCCCTTCATCAAGGTTCCAGCAGCCACGGTCACCTTCAAGGGTGAGGCACAGATCCTCGCAGTCGGCGACATCCCGCCGCACGTCTTCGAACAACTGCCCAAGGGCGACGAAACCGACCCAGCCGCGCTCGATCAGTTGGCCATCATCCGGATCGTCCCACGCGGGGACTTCGTGACCTATGGCATCAACATGTCGATCATGCAGATGCGCAAGCACGAGGAAGCGCATGGCCGTGCGCCGTGCGGCACCGACCAGGTCGCCATCTAGACGACCGCTGCGGGACTCTCGCCTCGCTAGCTGTGCTCTTTGGGGAGGTTGTCCCTGATGGTGCTGATGGGGGTTGCCCATTTGAGCGATCCGTGGGAGCGGTGGTGATTGTAGAA
>JASJCF010000146.1 GCA_030066265.1 Acidimicrobiia bacterium
CTCATGAGAGGAATACATGTGAGGATTTTAGAATACCAGCAGGCTGGCAAGTTAAGCGAGGGTATGACTATGGGTTTAGTGCACCATATGCTGTCTTGTGGGTAGCTATCAGTAATGGTGAGAGCTATATAGACAGTAAAGGGAAGCGCAGTGACGTGCCGAGAGGTTCAGTATTTATAATAAAAGAGCTATATGGTGCGGATGAGTATGGCCAGGGGATTAAGGAGCCGCCGAGTGAGACAGCTAAGAAAGTATCGGCTATAGACAGAGATATTGGTAGAGTAGCTGCTGGGCCGGCTGATAACTCGATATTTAATAGAGAGCATGGGCCCAGTATAGCGGATAAGATGGGTGATGAAGGTGTCGAGTGGGTTGAGTCTAATAAGAAACCTGGTAGTCGCGTATTAGGGTTGTCGCTGATAAATGAGATGGTTTATGAGGCGAATGTAGAAATTCCTGAGCGACCGGTATTGAAAGTATTTAGAAGCTGTGTGCATACAGTTGACCAATTACCGCATATGCAATTGAGTGATAAGATGGAAGACGTTGATACAGAAGGCGTCGACCATATTTATGACGTTGTCAGATATTTGGTATTACATGTGTCGAATGAAGCCCATGAGCTAAATGTGGTAGGATTTTAATAGGGGACCGAGATGCCGATAAATACACAGCACCCAGAATACTCGTATATGGTAGATAAATGGACTAGGGTAAGGGACGTTATAGATGGATCTGATGCAGTTAAAAAGAAAGGCACTAAATATCTGCCTAGATTGAGTGGGCAGAGCGATGCTGAGTATGCAGCCTATAAGCAAAGAGCGTTGTTTTTCAGTGTATCAGGTCGTAGTTTGAGTGCATTGACCGGACTGGTAACTCGTCGTATTCCTGTAATCGAGGCTAGTGACGAAATGCGAAAGTATTTTGAAGATTCTAGTCATAAGTCAATGTCGTTTCATGAGTTATTTATAGACTTGACTGATGAAGTCTTGATGCAAGGGAGGATTTTTGCTCTTGTGGATTGGCCTGAGGCAGGTGGTCAGGCATATGTGGTAACTTATGCAGCGGAATCTGTTATAAACTGGAAGTTTGATAACGATACTGGTGAGCTCTTGTGGGCTGTCACCATGGAAACGATATATGACGAAGTTTTAGGTGACCAGTTTGAAGAGCAGGCTAAGACACGATATCGTCACCTACACTTGGTAGATGGAGTTTATACTGTCGATGTGTATGAAGTAGCTAGTAATACGACAGCGAGTGTGTCCGCTACGATGGGCGCCGGCTCGTCGAGTTTGTTGCCTGTGGGTCAATATGTGCCTAGAGTAAATGGTAACACTCTAGACTATATCCCAGGAATATTCGTCAATCCGTATGGTATTAGTGGTCGTATAGTTAAGCCTCCTATTTTGGATATAGTGGACGTTAATTTATCGCAATATATTACTAGTGCTGACTTGGAGCATGGGAGACATTATACTGCATTGCCTACACCAGTTGTAAGTGGGGTAAATGCCGATACGACGCTAAAAATTGGTAGTCAGACAGCTTGGGCGATTCCTGAGAAAGCTAAAGCGTATTATTTGGAATTTCTTGGGCAAGGATTGGCGAGCTTAGAGCGCGCGATGGCTGAGAAAACGTCGCAAATGGCTCAATTTAGTACCAGATTGATGGATACGACGACTAGAGGGTCAGAAGCAGCGGATACTGTTCGTTTGAGGCATTCGTCTGAAGCTGCAACACTGAGTGGAGTAGCTAAATCAGTAGAATCGGCTTTGAATTGGCTGTATAATGTGATGTCGGCTTATGAGCAAGCTGGAGATGTTACGATTATAGTCAATAAGGACTTTTTGGACTCAAAAATCACTCATTCGGAGCTAAAAGCTTTGACAGATTCCTATGTAGCTGGTGCTATTGACCAGGAGACATATTTCTATAATCTGTATCGTGGTGAGCTTGTGCCGCCCGATAAAACGACTTTCGTCACTGCGGACGTTAATAATGGTGATCAGGACGCAGAATAAGCCTGATTTTATATTGGTACGTGTACCGGAGGTGCATATGGCACTTGAATTTATGGTAGAAGATATCGAGAGCGTTGATGAGAATGCTCGTGGTTTTTATGTGGCGGATGATAGTGGAAAACATTATCTAGATGTAAATGGAGCAGTTTCAAAGAGTAAAGTTGATGAATTTCGAAATAATAATATTAAGCTGATGAAGCAGCTTGAGACATATAAAGACATTGATGTCGAAGAATATCATAAACTTAGGGAAAATGCTCTTAATGGTTCGTCTATAGGAAAAGAAGAAGTAGATAGATTGCTTGAAGAGCGCGTGAAGACAATGCGTGCTCAGTTTGAAAGTGATAATAATAAGCTTAAGGATGAGCTCGGGGTATCTAAGAGTCAACTTGAGACTTTGTTGGTAGATTCTGCCGTTAGACAAGCTTCTAGTAAGATGGGTGTATTAAATAGTGCCATGGATGATGTGGTACTACGTGCTAAGTCTGTTTTCAAAGTTGAAGATGGTAAAGCTGTCCCATATGATAAGGATGGCGTAATTTACAATAAAGACGGCTCTAGTCCTATGCCTGTGACTGATTGGGTTAAAGGACTTAAAAAGTCGGCTCCACACCTGTTTGAACTGTCAGCCGGTAGTGGAGCTAGTGGTGGCCGAGGTGGACAGCGCCGAGATACGTCAAAAATGTCACCTCTAGATAAAATAAGAGCCGCTTATAATGAATCGGCTTAAAAATAAATTTATCCACTGTGTACTTTGGAGTTCCAGTAGTATATAATTAAGATATACAGTTTTAATTTCGAGTCGGTCTTATGGCGCTTAGAAAGTTTGTGGTTCTCTTTCTGGCGCCATTTTTTCTATACGGGTGCGTCATTGGTTCTAAAGATGACGCTATAGACGAAGGTCGATTTATTGTTGATGCTGACTGTGAGAAGAAGCGCGTAAAGGTCGAGTTAGATCTAGATAGAATTAATTCAGATAAAGAGATACGCGTGACAAAATGACTACAGAAGCTTATTTTGCCACTAACAAGTATCTTAGGGAATACGTTGATCGTTCTATGGAACAGTTACGATCAGAAATGATCACATGGCGTGGTGAATGGGTGCTCGGTCGAAGTTACGAAAAAAATGACCTAGCTATTCAGGAAGGTTGGCTAGGTATTGTCACAGCAAATGAGACTACTGATGGACCTCAACCGATCGCCACCGGTTCAGAAGATTGGGTTATTGACCTCAACGGAATTTTTGACCCAACGCAATCGACTATAAGTGAAGAGTCTTACATTACTGGTAATGTTTACCAGTTTGCCGAAGGTCTTACTGTTACCCGTTACCGTATATGGCTTCCCGATAACTCTCAAAATTTCCAATTTCAACTTTGGTCGGCGATTGATCTTAATGGTCCCAATGAAAAAATTACGCAGATTGCAACGATTCCAAATGGTGTACCGACTGGACAATGGGTCGAGGTTGGCATTGGTACGACGGTCGTTCCGCCGGGTGAAACGCTGCACATGCTGAAACTGACTACAGCAAGTACACAAAGTGAAGGTTTTTCGGCAAATTGGGATGTCAAGAACACCAATGGAAGTCCAAGTGAAGGTGAGGCGAATTTTCAAAGTAATGAAACTGAAATTCGTATTCATAAAACGGACCAGGATGATATAGATCAAACGGCAAATATGGAGGCAGTTGAAGTCGGCGGCACATTGAGTTTTGCCGGATCTAGTTGGACAATAACGGAAGTCGATATTCGTGGTAGTCATGTGCGTTATCATGTTGAACCGCCACAGGGTCGACCGACTGAGAATACATATTTGATTACGTTTGCTTGGAGCGCGATTTCAGATATTCCGTTTGTAACTGATGCAGATTATTGGCTGCCTGTTGGTCCTGTACGTGGCTGTCAAGGGACAACTATAAGAAATCTAGAAGAAGATCTAGACGCGCATGGTGTTGATATTTTTATCAAGCAATTTGTTTCTAGTAATGACTGGGATATTTTGTCGGCACCTAGTTTTTAAGAGACTTAAACGCACACAGATCGGCAGGGCGTCCGGTCGCTAACAGAGAGGAATAAGCTATGGCTAATACGTTTGATTTACCCACCGAAGGGTGTGAAACCAGGGTCGTAGCACCAGAAGTCCCGTGCGCTACGCACAATGTTTCTGTGCTGTCGATTGACAACTACATCTACCGCGTGGCGCAGGAGATGACCAAGAACCAGTCAAGCCGGGTGACGGCTTTCTCGGCTGACGACATCAGTCGGATAAATGACTATTACGCGAAGCTGGATGACATCATCAACGCCACGGGCGACACGATTTCTGATTTCCATTGGCTCGTGCAGTGGAAGCTGGCACCGATGATATCGACCCTCCCGCCGGTAGAGAATGACGCGGTCAATGCCGTGCTGTCGTACCTGCTGGGTGCAGACATGAACCTGCGGGTAAGTCAGTCCACGCGATTAAATGACGGTCTGTTGACGCAGGACAAAAAAGACCTGCAAGACGCGATTGCCAAATCGAAGTCGCTATTCGATCAGCTTGCCGCACAGCATAACCCGCACGACATGCCGCAATCGTCCCCTTCGCAGCCTGTCGTGGAGCCTACCGGGAGTTGAGGCCGTCACCGTCACCGGAGGCGGTCTGGTTATGGTTTTACCGTAACGCGCAGAAGCATGTCGGTGGCCCGAAGTCGTGGGCCGCCGAGGCGGACGAGGGGTTTGAGATGTATATGGAGCGATTCGGACCGTCAGCCGTCAATCAACGGGCGGCTGTTGACGACACCGAAAGAGTTAAGACAGGTCGCCGTTAGTCCCGGCCCGCCCATGTTGTAGGCATCCAACTGCGCCTCGCATTCTGGCGACACAGAGGACTGAGAGACAGCCGCCCCGGATGGTAATGTATATACCACCGGGGCTGCTGCCAGGGCTTTCAGCAGGTCACGCCTTGCGTTTCTGCCAGACATATCCGAGACCCATCAGACCCAAGCCAAACAGGGCCAAGGGTGCCGGGGTAGGCACGAAGTTAAAAACGGCGAAGTCCTGGCCGGTGTAGAGGGTACGAAAACTCGGCCTACCGGCGATGCCGACATTGCGCAGACCCCAGCCGTCGAGATCGGTGAGACCATCGAACAGCAGGCTTGCTGCCACCACGTTAGCCTGACCTGCGCCCGTGACCATGGCAGATCCGGCAGTTGGATCAAATGGACCCACAAGCTC
>JASJCF010000147.1 GCA_030066265.1 Acidimicrobiia bacterium
CCGGGTGATAACACGGAGATGACGGTGGTGTTGGGGAAGCCGATTGCGATGGATGAGGGGTTGCGGTTTGCGATCCGGGAGGGTGGCCGCACGGTGGGTGCTGGGCGAGTCACCAAGATCCTCAAGTAGAGAAGTACGTACTACGTAGTACGTATGACGTACTACGTGCGAGCAAAGCGAGCACACAATCATGGCTAGTGACAAGCGACCGCCGATCACCCTCGCATGCGAGTCGTGCAAGCGGCGGAACTACGTCACCACGAAGAACAAGACGAACACGAGGGAGCGCCTCGAGCTTCGCAAGTTCTGTAAGTGGTGTCGTGAGGCCCTGCCGCACAAAGAGACGCGGTAGGTCACCTGCCGCCACCGAAACCTGAGGGAAGCCCGTCGGTCGGCGGGCTCCCTTCGCGTCCCAAGGCCGTACCGATCGCCCGCCTTCTGGGTGGTCGGTTGGACCGTGGCGAAGGGTCATCGAGCAACTCGGTGAGTCCTAGGGTGCGCATCGATGCTCGACATCACGACACCACTGGATCTCCAGGACGCGACGCTCGGCCCTGTCGATGTCGCCATCACGGCCGATCGCGTGGCCCTCTATGTCGACACGACGGGCGACGACCCCGCTGCGTGGACCAACGAGGCCCCTCCGGGGTTTGCGTCGGTTCTCCTGTTCGCCATCGCCGACCTGTTCCTCTACGACCCCAGCGTCGTCCCCTTCACGGCCACGCTGCTCCATCTGGATCAGTCGTTCCGTTACGAGGCGCCCATGCGCACCGATTCGACCGTGACGGTCGAAGGCCGCATCACGAGGGTTCGGGAGCGCTCCGGATCGTATTTCGTCACGTTCGAAGCGGTGGGCCGTGACGGCGATGGCGAGGTGATGCGATCCGTCTCGACATTCGTCCTGTCCGATCAGCGAGCCCCCCGCCCGGACAGCGAACGCGACGAACCGCCCGCTCGATTCCGTCCCGATCTCGCCGAGGGAGGTCGCGCCGTATCCCGCCACGACCTCGTTCGCTACGCAGCATCCACGCGGGACTTCAACCCGCTCCACTGGGATCATGAGACCGCGGTCGAAGCCGGACTCCCGGGAACGGTCGTACACGGTCTGCTGATGGTGGCATGGCTGATCCAGGATGCGGTCCGGGTGGCCGAACGTCCCGTTCGCGAGGTGAAGGTCCGCTTCCGCTCGGCGCTCCATCCGGGCGAGCACGCGACCGTGGAAGCCTCCTTGGACGGTGATGCGGTGACGCTCTCCCTCGTACGGGATGCCACGCCGCTCATCACGGGCACCGCTACCGTGGCAGCGGACTCGGAGTAACGGCGTGGAACGCGACAGGGTCGAATCGATACCATCACACGATCTCGTCGACCAGGCGCGCTCGGGGGACCGGGACGCCTTCGGTGAGCTCGTGCGCATCCATCAACATGAGGTGTACACGTTGGCGGTGAGACTCGTCCGGGATCGCGACCTGGCTTCTGATGTCACGCAGGACACCTTTGTGCGCGCCTGGCGCGCCATGCCGAAGTTCCGGGGCGACGCGAAGTTCACCACGTGGCTCCATCGGATCACCGTGAACACGGCCTGGACCCACCGGTCGCGAGCGAACAAGGTGCGGCTGGACCCCATCGAGACTCTGCCGGTGGACCCGATGTCGGACGGCATCGATCCCGCACGCGCCGGCGAGTCGGCATCGGCTGCGCGCCCGATCGAGGAGGCGCTCGGAAGCCTCTCGTCGTCCGTGCGGTCCGTGGTGGTGCTCAAGGACGTCTACGACTGGAGCCACGCCGAGATCGCCGACTACCTCGACATCTCCGTCACAGCTGCCAAGGTCCGGCTTCACCGCGGCCGCAAGCAGCTGCGGTTGAAGCTGCGCGAGTGGAAGGACGGCGGCGAATGAGACGACCACGGTGCGTTTCTGTCTCTGCAACGCTCGCTGCCCGCGGTGAGCCGGGATTCACGGACCGGATGCAGTCCCACATCGAGGCCTGCCTGAGTTGCCGAGCCGAGATCGCCGGTCACCGACGGGTTCGTCGTGAACTCGCTGCGTTGCGTGAAGCGAATCATCGTGCTCCGGCCGACCTCCATCAGCGAGTCATGACCGAGATCGGCCCGTGGGCCGTCCCGGACGAAGACATCCCCTCGAGCCTTCGCGTCAAGGTGGCCGCAGCAGCCGCCGTTGCCACGGCTGCGACGGCGACCGCTGCCGCCGGAACGGCGGTCATCGTTCTGCGGTATCGGCACCGAGCTGCCTGAGGAAACCCCGGACTCGGACGCTCCGGCCGGTTTACACTTCGAGGGACGTGTACATATACTCTCCAGCCGGGCCCACCACCCGGGCCGGAGGGGTGTAGCTCCAATTGGCAGAGCGCCGGTCTCCAAAACCGGATGTTGTGGGTTCGAGTCCCGCCACCCCTGCGAACCACGAGGAGATCAACTCTTGAATCGTGAGATGCGCCGACTGCAGGCCAAAGAAGAGGAGCGCGCCAAGAAGCGACGCTCCGGTGCGCCGCGCTCGCAGAAGAAGGGCGGCAAGGAAGAGCAGCTGAACATCTTCCAGCGGATCCGCAAGTACCTCCGAGAAGTGCGGTCCGAGCTGAACAAGGTCAACTGGCCGTCCCAACAGGAGCTCCGCACCTACACGATCGTGGTGTTCAGCGTCACGACGGTGCTGACGCTCATCGTGTTCGCCATGGACTGGGCATTCAGCAGACTCGTCATCAACTTCCTGGATGCGATCATCTGATGGCTGAAGCAATCGAAGACGTCGTGTCGAACGACGCAGGTCAGACGGTCGATGTCGTCGGTGAGATCGGCGAAGTCGACGAGGCGCAGAAGGCCGAGGAACTCGCTGTCGAGGGTGACGTCGCTCCCAGTGACGACGTCGAAACCGAAGAGGCGGCCGAGGAGTTCATCGAGCCCAAGCCCGCCAGTCCGTACGACCTCCCGGGCGCCTGGTACGTGATCCACTCGTACTCGGGCTACGAGAACAAGGTCAAGGCCAACCTCGAGACACGCGTCCGGTCCATGCACCTCGAGGACAAGGTCTTCGACGTCGTCATCCCGATGGAGGACGTCGTCGAGTACAAGAACGGCAAGAAGGTGACCGTGGAGCGGAAGAAGTTCCCCGGCTACGTGCTCGTGCGGATGTACATGGACGACGACTCGTGGTACGCCGTTCGCAACACCCCCAACGTCACCGGCTTCGTCGGTTCGGGCACCAAGCCCAGCCCCCTCTCGCGCAGGGAAGTCGAGAGGATCCTCGGGGTCGAGAAGGAAGAGGGCACCAAGAAGGAGAAGCCCACCTTCAAGCCGGCGTGGGAGGTCGGGGAGACCGTTCGCGTCGTCGAGGGGCCCTTTGCCGACTTCAACGGCGTCATCGAAGACATCAACGTCGACCAGTCGAAGGTGCGTGTCCTGGTCGACATCTTCGGTCGTGAGACGCCTGTCGAACTCAACTTCGACCAGATCATCAAGTACTGATACACCAAGGAATCGGAATCATGGGTCGCAAGAAACTGATGACCGTGCTCAAGCTGCAGATCCCGGCCGGTCAGGCCAGCCCCGCCCCGCCAGTGGGTCCGGCGCTGGGCCAACACGGCGTGAACATCATGGACTTCGTCCAGGCTTACAACGCCGCGACGCAGGCCCAGGCAGGGACGATCATCCCGGTCGAGATCTCGATCTATGAGGACCGCTCGTTCACGTTCATCACCAAGACGCCCCCCGCAGCGGTGCTGCTGCGACAGGCAGCCCGCATCGAGAAGGGCTCGAGCGAGCCGCACAAGGAGAAGGTCGGATCCGTCACCAAGGATCAGGTTCGTGAGATCGCCGAGACCAAGATGCCCGACCTCAACGCCAACGACATCGACAACGCCATGCGCATCGTCGAAGGCACCGCACGTTCGATGGGCCTCGAAGTGGTCGAGGCCTGAGTACGTAGTACGTACTACGTACTTCATCCAACTGTGGAAGGGCCTGCGGGCCCGCAATACCACGAAAGGAACAACCACATGGCAACCGTGAGCAAGAACCGGGCCGACGTCGATCGTCGGTACGACCGAGAGACGAAGTACTCACCGGGAGATGCTGTCGATCTCGTGAAGAACCTGGCCTATGCCAAGTTCGACGAGTCGGTCGACATCGCGTTCCAACTCGGGATCGACGCCCGCCAGGCGGACCAGATCGTGCGCGGCACCGTTTCGCTTCCGCATGGAACCGGCAAGGACGTGAAGGTGGTCGTGTTCGCCAACGACCAGGCGAAGGAAGCCGAGGAGGCGGGTGCCGACGTGGTCGGTGGTCAGGAGCTCGCCGACGAGATCTCCGGTGGCGCGCCGCTCGATTGGGATGTGACCATCGCCACGCCCGACATGATGCCGGTCGTGGGCAAGCTGGGCCAGATCCTCGGACCACGGGGCCTGATGCCGAACCCCAAGACGGGTACGGTCACGACCGACGTGGGCAAGACCGTGCAGGCCTTCAAGGCAGGACGGGTCGAGTACCGCAACGATCGGTATGGCAACGTCCACGTCCCGGTCGGTCGGGTGTCGTTCGATGAGGACAAGCTGATCGACAACGTCGTCGAGATCGCCGAGGAGATCAAGCGGGCGAAGCCGGCATCCTCGAAGGGTGTCTACCTCAAGGGCATCACGATCTCATCGACGATGGGTCCGGGCGTCAAGATCGATGATGGTGCGCTCGAGGACCTGTTGAAGGAGCGCCGCTAGGTCTGCGAGCCCGCTCGCACACCCGGCCGCTAAGCGGTTCTTTCGCGTTCTCGCCGGATTCGGCACGAAACCGACTTCTGGGGAGCCGATCTTCCTAGATATGGGTTGACATCGCGTGCTTGCGGGGCGAGCATGAGGGCACATAGCAGGGGAACGTTGGAGGAAGGTACAGGGCGATCCACCACCGCCTTGGTGGTATGACGCTTCGGGCCACGCAGGCCGGCCCCTACCCCGGCCCTCCGGAGTGTCTTCCGAGCAGATGGCTTCCTGGCCCGCCGTCTTCTCGAACCTCGAAAGCGACCACCAGCCTCCCTCCAACGCCCCTTGCTATTGCGACGGCGACCTTCGGGTCGTCGTTGCTCGTTTTGGTGGGCACGGCCCGGGTCCGGCCTGCCGGTCGTGCTGGCCATGGACCCCGGCCCTCCGGAGTGTCTTCCGAGCAGATGGCTTCCTGGCCCGCCGTCTTCTCGAACCTCGAAAGCGACCACCAGCC
>JASJCF010000148.1 GCA_030066265.1 Acidimicrobiia bacterium
TGCGGTTCTCGGGGACATGGTGAATCCCATCTCGAGGTTCGAGGCGGGGATCGAGACCACGTAGGCGGCTGCGGGTTGCTCGCCGATGGTGGTCACCAGTGAGAGCAGCGAAGCCGGGCTCCCGTGATGCGTCATCACGCCCTGCGAGTCGTCGCCCGCAGTCACCGGCTCCACCGTGAGCTCAGAAGCGTCCACACTCGCATCCACGAACACGACGACATCCCGACCGGCGACCTCCATCGCCAGCTCAGGTGTGATCTGGGAGACGGACCTCACTGCGACGCCGTCGAGCGCCAGCGCGTCGATCTGATCGGCGACCCATCTGCCCGCTCCGTCGTCGGACCGGAGATCGTTCCCGTATCCGACGACGAGAGCGTCAGCCACGAATCCGTTCGCAGACCGTCTCTCCGGATCCGTCGACGAGGGTGACGACCAGGGGCATCTGCCCCAGGGCGTGCGTGGAGCAGCTCAGGCACGGATCGAAGGCACGGATACCGGCCTCGACACGGTTCAGGATCCCCTCAGGGATCTCCGGACCGTCGATCCACTCCTGGGCGATCTGGTGCACCGTGGCATTCATCGCCAGGTTGTTCTGGCCGGTGGCGATGATCATGTTCACGTTCTCGAGAATGCCGTTGGGATCCACGTGATACTCGTGGAACAGCGTTCCTCTGGGCGCCTCCGACGCTCCCACCGCACGGCGATGGTTCACGCCGCCACTTGCTCGGACCATCGTGTCGAGCACGTGGTCGTCCTCGAGCAAGGTCCGCATCTGCTCGGTGCATGCGAGGATCTCGATGAGCCGCGCATAGTGATAGAAGAACGACGACGTCGCCACGCCCTCGGCCCGCTCCAGGAAGTCGGCTTGCGCCTCGTCCGCAGCAGGCGAGCCCATCGACGCCGCCATGTTGACTCTCGCCAGCGGGCCGACTCGGTACATGCCCTCGCGAACGTCCGTGTCGTCGCCGACGGCGGGCTTGAAGTACGGGCTCTTGAGGTACGAATCGACGTTGGACGCCTCACCGACCAGGGTGCGATAGTCCGACACCGGGACGTCGTCTGCCACGATCGCACCTTCGGCATCGATCACCTTCAGGTGACCGTCGTAGTGCTCCCAGGTGCCCTCGCCGTTGGACAAGGCGAGGAAGAAGCTCGGGAACGCACCGAATGCCCTGACTTCCCGCTCGAATCCGTCCAGCATCTTGGTGAAGAGCTCCACGGCCATCGTGGCCGTCTCGTTCGCCTCGGTGAGACCATCGAGGAGCTCTGCCCGTGTCTCCTCCGACATCGGATGGGCGATCCCCCCGGGCACGATCCCCGGTGAATGGACCTTGCGGCCCGCGATCGCCTCGATCACCGACTGACCGAATCCCCGCAGCCGGATGCCGCGCCGAGCAAGCTCCGGCTCGGCTTCCATGAGGCCGAAGACGTTCCTGGTGGCAGGATCGGAATCGAAACCGAGGAGGAAGTCCGGCGAGCTGAGGTGGAAGAAGCTCAGTGCGTGGGACTGGATGATCTGGCCCATGTTGGCGATACGCCGCAGGCGCTCGCCGTTCGCCGGGATCTGCACCCCCATGACGGCATCGCCGGTCTTGGCCGATGCCAGCAGGTGACTCACCGGGCAGATTCCACACGTCCTGGCCGTGAGACTGGGCATCTCCCACACCGGACGGCCCTTGCAGAACTCCTCGAATCCCCTGAACTCGGTGACGTGGAATCGGGTGTCCTCCACCTTTCCGTCGTCGTCGAGGCGGATCGTGATCTTGGCGTGTCCCTCGATACGAGTGACGGGGTCGATGACCACGAGATCATGCATGTGTCAGCCTCCTCACCCGAATTGGATGTCTGTGCCGCGTTCGACGAGCGGCTCCGCGTCGAGCAGCGCCGTGACTGCTCGCTTGATCTTGTCTGCGTCCGGTGGGCACCCCGGCAGGTAGACATCGACGTCGATCACCCGATGGACGGGAAGGACCTGGGGCATCAGCGGAGGCACGATCCCCTCCTCGCTCGGCACGACCGGATTCCGATCGACCGCATCCACGTACACCGGGACCAGGACGTTCTCCGGGTCGCCGAGCGGGTTGCGCATGGCCGTGACGTTTCCGGACACCGCGCAGTCGCCGAATGACACCACCGTCGTGGTGTTCGCTCGGACGATGCGGGCCAGCTCGAGGTTGTCCTCGTTGGCGATAGCGCCTTCGACGAGAGTCACGTCCACGTCCTCGGGAAAGTCCTTGACGTCGGCAATCGGGCTGTACACGAGGTCGGCCCGCTCTGCGAAGTCGAAGAGGAACTCGTCCATGTCGAGGAACGACATGTGGCATCCCGAGCATCCTCCGAGCCACACCGTCGCCACACGTGCTTTGTCGCTCATCGCATCTCCTCGAGCTCAGCCGGATCGATCCATTCGCCCTTGTTCCTGGCCATCGCCAGACGGATGACGATGTCGGTCTGGTGCTGCATCTCGCCCACCGCCCGTCCTTGGTAGGCCAGTGCCCCGGTGGGGCAGACCGCAACGCACTTGCCGCACCAGGTGCACGAGTCGACGGTGCCCCATGGCTGATTCATCCCCGTGACCAACACCGCCTCGGAGCCTCGGTATGCGACGTCCCACACGTGGGCGCCTTCGATCTCGTGACAGACCCGAACACATCGCGTGCACACGATGCACCGGTTGGGATCGAAGATGTACTTCGGGTGACTGGCGTCGATCTCGCGCTGGGGCGACTGATAGTCGAACCGGACATGATCCATGCCCGTGTCGACCGCGACGTCCTGGAGCTCGCAGTTGCCGTTGACCACGCACACTGCGCAGACATGGTTGCCCTCGGCGAACAACAGCTCGGTGATCGCCTTGCGATGGGCCCGGAGCTGCGGCGTGTCGGTGTGGATCTCCATGTCGGGCGCCACCGGCGTGGCGCACGCAGGCCGGAGACGGTGGTCCTCGGCGATCTGCACGACGCACATGCGGCATCCGCCCCACACGGACAAGCCCTCGAGGTAGCACAGCGACGGGATCCCGATACCGAGGCGCCGCGATGCATCCATGACGCTCTCGTCGGCGTAGGCCTCGTACTCGACACCGTCGAAGCTGACATCGACCGTTGCTCGTCGTTCACGCATCGACGACCTCCAATCCCGATTCCACGAGTAGGGATTCGTATTCGTCTCCGAAGTACTGGATGGTGGACAACACCGGGTTCGGAGCGGACTGCCCGAGCCCGCAGAGGCTCGTGTCGCGCACCGTTGCACACAGCTGCTCGAGGTGGCGCAAGTCGGTCCACGAGCCCTGCCCGGCGGTGATCCGCTCGAGCAAGCCGTGGATCTGGACCGTTCCGGCCCGACACGGGGTGCACTTGCCGCACGACTCGTCCATCGAGAAGTCCATGAAGAACTTTGCGACCTCCGGCATGGACACGTCGTCGTCCATCACGATGAGCCCGCCCGATCCCATGATCGAGCCCAGCTGGCGAAGGCTGTCGTAGTCGACGGGTGTGTCCAGGAACTCAGCCGGAATGCAGCCGCCGGAGGGCCCACCCGTCTGAGCCGCCTTGAAGGCCTTCCCGTCCGGGATGCCTCCGCCGATGTCCTCGACGATCGTCCGCAGCGTGGTCCCCATCGGAACCTCGATGAGCCCGATGTTGACCAGGTCGCCGGCGAGGGCGAACACCTTGGTCCCCGTCGACTTCGGCGTGCCGATCGAGGCGAACCAGTCGGCGCCCTTGGTGACGATCGCAGGGATGTTGGCGAGCGTCTCGACGTTGTTGATCATCGTCGGGCTCCCCCACAGACCCTTCTCCGTGGGGTACGGCGGCCGGAGCTGAGGCACACCGCGAAGCCCCTCGATCGATGCGAGGAGGGCCGTCTCCTCACCGCACACGAACGCGCCGGCCCCGATCCTCACTTCGACGTCGAGGTTGAAATCCGTCTCGAGGATCTTGCGCCCGAGGAGACGATTGCGCCGCGCCACCCGGATCGCACGGTCGAGACGCTCGACCGCACGCGGGTACTCGGCTCGCACGTAGATGAACGCCTTGCTCGCACCGGTCGCATACGCCGCGATGGCGATGCCCTCGATGAGCCGGTGGGGATCGTCTTCCATGACGGTGCGATCCATGTAGGCACCGGGATCGCCTTCGTCTCCGTTGGCAACCACGTACTTCTGCTCACCGGGGGCCTTGGCGAGCAAGGACCACTTGGAGCCGGCCGGGTACCCGGCGCCTCCCCGTCCTCGGATGCCGGACGCGGTCACTTCCTGAACGACGGCCTCCGGTGTCATCTCGGTGAGCACCTTCTGCAACGCCAGGTAGCCACCATGCGCCACGTAGCCCTCGATCCGGTCAGGATCGATGACGCCGCCGTTGGCGAGGACGATGCGTTCCTGGGCGGCGAAGAAGGGAATCGAGGTATCCAGCAGGTTCGTCTCGACGAACTCGTGCTTCTTGATGTGCTTCTTCACGATGTCGACGGCGACCTCTTCGTTGACCGCCTGGTACATCGTCTCGTCGCCACCGCGTCGCATCACGCGAACGAGCGGGCCCCGGCTGCACAGGCCCATGCAACCGGTCGGGATCACCACGGCATCGAGCGCGAGGTCGTTGGTCTCGATGGTCTGCTCGAGGCTCTGGACCGTTCCCGTCGCACCGGCCGACAGGCAGGCGGTCGATGCGCACGCCTTGATCCGCCACGGATATCGGCTTCGTGCCTCGTGCTCGCGTTCGGCGACTTCGTGGAGATCGATCGGAGCAGCCATCAGGACTCCTCTCCGTCGGCGCCAACGGCGACCGGCGTGGCCATCAGGGTCTCGAGCGACGCCAGGATGCTGGCTGCGTCCTCACGCCCGGTCACCTCGCCGTCGAGCAGCACCACGGGAGCCAGGCCACAGGACCCCAGGCAACGCGCGGTCTTGAGGGTGAGTGCGCCGTCCTCGGTCGTTGCGCCCGCCGCAACGTCGTACGCAGCGCCGACGTCCCGGACGATGTCGTCTGCCCCCTTGACGAAGCAGGCTGTTCCCGTGCAGACCGTGCAGGTGTGATCACCGGGCGGATCGAACGTGAACAGCTGATAGAACGTCGCCACCCCGAAGACCATCGACGGCGGGAGCCGGAGTGCTCGAGCCACGTAGACGAGGATGCCCTCGTCCAGGAAACCGAAGACGTCTTGTGCGATGTGCAACGTCTCGATGAGCTGATCCTGTGCATAGCGCGTGCGCTTGAGATGCTTGTCGATGACGTTGAAACGATCGTCACCCGACGGGTGAGGCTCCTCCTCGCGAGGAGCTCGGGTTCCGACGGCTGCTCGTGCGGCTGCTACGCGTTCAG
>JASJCF010000149.1 GCA_030066265.1 Acidimicrobiia bacterium
GGGATCGTTCCGCACACGGTCTCGTTCTCGAAGGGCTGCTACACGGGCCAGGAGATGGTGGCCCGTGTCCACTATCGACAGGCCACGCCACCGCGCCGCCTCGTCCAGGTGGGCTTCCACCCCTGTGCAAAGCCCGCCTCGGGAGATCGGATCGTCGTGGATGGCGACGATGTGGGATGGCTGACATCCGTGTCGACGCATCAACCCCTCGCCCTGGGCTACCTGGTGAGGGCCGTCGAATCCCCGACCGAGGGCACCCTCGGAGAAACGCCGATCTGCGTCGGAAACCTCCCTGTCGAGTCGATCCCCGTCGACGCCGCCCCACCGAAGCCAACCACCTCCCCCCTCACCCTCGGCAGCTGACACCGCCGCCGAAGAGAAGGTGCAGATGGTTCACTCTCCCCCGGCTTCGCCGGGGGAGATGTCCATCCGGACCAAGGGTCCGGTAGGGACAGAGGGGGCCAGCCCCTCACCTGGATCGCGCACCGACCCCCGAGGCCGTGATTCTGTTGCCATCCCGCCGCCGACTGGCCCCCTCTGGCTACCGCCACTCTCCCCCACCGGAGGTGGGGGAGAGTCCGAAGGAGCGAGCTTCGCTCGCACAAGTGGCTGATGGCTCATGGCTCATAGCTCATGGCTCAGGCTCTCAGTCCAGGATCGCCGCCTGGTAGTCCTCCCGTGCGCTCATGAGCACTTCCGCGACCTCGCCGGAGACTCGCCACGCCGGGTTGAGACGCATGCAGTCGAGTTCGGACCGGTCGTCACATCCGCCTTCGACGACGAAGACGTCTTCCCAGACATCGGGTTGATTGGAGCGAACCCAGCCCGCCATCTCCCGGACGAGGGTGTCACCCTTGACGCCGTCGTAGGTCTCGAGTCTCGTGACGGCGTTCCTCTCCGAGAACTCGATCCGCCATTCGACCTCGCGCATGCGCTCGGCTCGATCTGCCAGGGCATCGCTTCCGGTCATGGTGCAATGGATCCATCGTTCCTCGACGGGCTCGCACGCGTCGATCGTGAGCTGGTCGCCGACGCCGGCTCGGAAGGCGAGGTAGCGCTGGACGTGCGATCCGGTGACGGCATAGCCCTTGAATCCCGATGACTCCTGGAACCGGTCCGTGAACGCGTCCATGTCTCCGGCGTTCCAGAGCGCCACCAGTTCCGCTCCGAGGACGGAGCGCTCTCCGGGGGAGGGGTAGGAGCCGTAGCCCGAGCCGGTCCTGGGGGCGGAGGCGGGAGTCGCGCTGCGCAGAGCCGATGCCCCAGCTCCATCTGCTGGTTCGAGAGCTTCACCGCCCTCGAGTGCGAAGACGGCGAACGCAAGTGAGGCGAGTGCGACCAGCACAGCAATGCCTGTGACGATCGCCGCACTCCCCGGAGTCCGTCGGTGAGTGGCCGGTCGTGAGGTGGTGTCAGTGGTCATGGTGACCTCCTATGTCGGCAGTGGGTGGTTGCGTGTGTGATGAGCGACGGTTGCCGGTGCCGTCGTCCTTGCACGATGCGTTTGATGTGTTGAGCGGTTCGGCTCCGGTGATGGCGGTGAAGTCAGCGCGGAGCTGGTTGCAGTCTTCGAGCAGCAGCCAGAGCAGCCGTGTGTTGTCATCGAGCAGGCCCCAGGACACGATCTCGGCGGCTTGCTCCTCGCCTCGCTGCCACCACGGCAGGTTGCGCGAGTCCCACGACTCCAACTCGCGGAGCTCGGTCCACGAAGCGAGATCGCTCAGGGACAGCTCCGTGCTCGCCCAGGCGTGCACGAGCTCGTGGAGGAGCGTCTGATGCGGCTCAGGGCGGAACTCGCCCCGGTTGCACATCAGGATGCGCCCCAATTCGTGGTTGTAGGTGCCGGCGAATCCGAAGCATCCGTCGGGATCGCCGGGGAACTCGATTCTCAGGTCGGGAAGGCTCAGCCCGGCCTGTGCGAATCGGCCGACCGCCCAGTCCACCATGGCCACCTCGGCTGCCGTCGCACCCGCTGTGGTGATCGACGGGCGGTCGTCGGCAGCCGCCGTCGAGGCTGTAGCCGAGAGCACGAGGATCGAGGTGATGAGTGAGCCGAGGAGCCGTGTTGCGTTCATGCCGCAACGGTCCGATGAGCACCCTCATCGGCGATGTGCCGGCCTTAAGCCACGCTTAAGCCGCGCCTGGCCCAATCGCTGAGGAACGGCCGACACCGGTCGTGCCCCGCCATCTAGGATGCAAGGAGGGTCACATGGCTGGACTGAGCTTCGAGGTTCTCGGGCCGTTTCAGGTCCGTATCGGCGGCGAACCGATTCAGATCGCCTCCTACAAGCAGCGCAGCCTGCTCGCACTCCTGCTCATGAATGCGAACACCGTGGTCTCGTCCGACCGTTTGATCGACGAGATCTGGGGTGAGCAAGCCTCGAAGAGTCGGCAGAACGCCCTCTGGGTTCACCTGTCGGGCATCCGGAAGGCACTCGCGAACGGTGATACCGACGAATCGTCCCGTCTGGTCACGCGCTCGCCGGGATATCTCCTTCGCGTCGAGGATGACGAGGTCGATGCACTCGCATTCGAGAAGCTCGTCCGCGAGGGGGTCGCCCTGTCGGCGACCGATCCCGACGCGGGATCCCTCGTGCTGTCGGAAGCCCTTGCGCTGTGGAAGGGGCACGCGTACCAGGACTTCGCGTACGAGGAGTGGGCCCAGGATGAGGTCCGCCGCCTCGAAGAGAGTCGCGTTGCAGCCGTCGAGGCTCGCATCGATGCCGACATCCATCGTGGGATGGGCCGCCAGCTGGTCGGCGAACTCGAGGGCCTCGTCCGCACCTACCCGCTCCGTGAGCACCTCACCGGACAGTTGATGATCGCTCTGTACCGGTCCTCCCGTCAGTCCGAAGCCCTGCGGGCGTACTCGGTCCTGAGTGAGCGGTTGGGCGAGGAACTCGGCATCGAGCCCTCTGCCGAGCTTCGTGCCATCGAGGAGGCCATCGTCATGGGTGACTCCTCCCTCGACGCCGGAGGTATGGCCGG
Organism: Acidimicrobiia bacterium; assembly: GCA_030066265.1. Lineage (GTDB taxonomy): Bacteria > Actinomycetota > Acidimicrobiia > Spongiisociales > UBA5794 > SZUA-442. The sequence goes on from JASJCF010000149.1 coordinate 2,989, forward strand.
AGCGCCCGGGGTCGGCCTCGTCCCTGGCCTGTCCGTACGCGGGTACGAGATCCGGAGCGCCATCGGGGACGGGGCTCTCGGCGTGGCCTACCGGGCGTACCAACCCGCCGTCGGCCGTGAGGTGGCGCTCAAGGCCATCCGGCCCGAGCTCGCCGACGACCCGGCGTTCGTGAAGCACTTCGAATCAGAGGCGCAGCTGGTGGCGACGCTCGAGCATCCGCACATCGTGCCCCTGTACGACTATTGGCGTGAGCCCGGTGGGGCCTATCTCGTGATGCGGCTCATGAAGTCGGGCAGCCTCGCCGACCGTCTCGAGCAGGGCCCGCTTGAGGCAGAGCAGGTCAGCACCATCGCCACCCACGTCGGCAGTGCTCTCGACGCTGCTCATCGCAATGGGATCGTCCACGGCGACGTCAAGCCGGGGAACATCCTGCTCGACGAAGAAGGGAACGCCTATCTGACCGACTTCTCGATTGCCGTCGAGAACGGGGAAGGCCCTTCGAGCGTCGACCCCGAGTACTCCGCTCCCGAGGTCGTCAGTGGCGATCCGGCGACGCCGGCATCGGATGTCTACAGCCTCGCCGTGGTGCTGCGGCGAGCGCTCGGCCGGCCTTCCGGCGAAGTATCGGCGGTTCTCGACCTCGCCACGGTGGAAGACCAGGGTCGACGGCTGCAGGATCCATTGACCCTCGCTGATCGTTTGGCCGATGCACTCGGAACGGAAACCGACGCCGCCGACCTCCGGCATGTTCCGAACCCGTACAAGGGCCTCCGGGCCTTCTCCCAAGCGGACGCTGCGGACTTCTTCGGTAGGGACCGGCTCGTCGAACGACTCATTGCCCGGGTCGGCCACAGTGGCGGATCGAGCCGGTTCATCGCGGTGGTCGGCCCGAGTGGAAGCGGGAAATCGTCCGCCGTGAAGGCCGGGCTCATTCCTGCCCTCCGTGCGGGCGCCCTGCCGGGTGCTTCCACGTGGTTCTACGCAGAGATGCTCCCTGCTCCGCATCCGTTCGATCACCTCGCTGAGACGCTCGAGGGGGTGGCGATCGGCCGACAGGCCGATTTGCTCGGCATGTTGGTGGAAGACGTGTCGGGTATTGCGCGTGCCGTGGAGGCGGTGCTGCCCGACGACGGATCACAACTCGTGCTGGTGATCGACCAGTTCGAGGAGCTGTTCACGCAGGTCGACCCGGAGGTGGCCGACCGATTCTTGAAGGCCATGGTGGCGGCGGTCACCGACCCGCGATGCCGGCTGCGCGTCATTGCGACGCTGCGCGCCGACTACTACGACCGCCCATTGGCGAAGCGACATCTCGGCGAGTTGCTCCGGGATGCCACCGAAGTGGTCACCCCGATGACGGCCGAGGAACTGGGGCAAGCAGTCTCGGGACCTGTCAGCGACACCGGCGTGTCGTTCGACTCCGCCCTCACCGGTCGCATGATCGCCGATGTGATCGACCACCCGGGCGGGCTCCCCCTCCTCCAGTACACCCTGACGGAACTGTTCGACCACCGCACGGCCTCGATCATCGGCATGGAGACCTATGACGAACTGGGCGGAGTCGCAGGAGCCCTCGTCAACCGATCGGAGGGCATCTACAACAGCCTCTCTCCGGAGGGTCAGGAGGCTGCCAGGGAGGTCTTCCTGCGTTTGGTCGCCGTCGGCGAGTTGACGGAGGACACACGGCGGCGCGTCCTCGAGTCGGAGCTCACCGACGCAGGATCGGGTGAGGCCGTCGCCGAGGTGCTCGATCGCTTCGGCAGGCATCGCCTGCTCACGTTCGATCGGGACACCGTCAGCCGTGGTCCGACTGTCGAGATCGCGCACGAGGCCCTGATCCGTGACTGGCCCAGGTTCCGGCGTTGGCTCCAGACCTCGCGAGCCGACCTCCGCGCGGTCCGCCGCCTCGAAGACGCAGCGCAGGAGTGGGAGCGGTCGGATCGATCCGACGGCTACCTGCTGACGTCGGGACGGCTCGCAGCTGCGGAGGAGTACGTGGAGACGGGCACCGTGGCTCCGGGTCGGGAAGCCCTCGACTTCGTCGATGCTTCCCGGGACCACGAGGACGCCGAGATCAGAACCCGTCGAGCCAGGCGACGCCGCGTCCTCGCCGGCTTCGGCATCGCGGCAGTGGTCGGTCTGGTCCTGGCCGCTGTTGCCTTTGTGAGTCAGCTGAGGGCCGTCGACAGCGAGCAGGTCGCTCGAGGTCGCGCACTGGCGGCGTCGGCGGCGGCGGTACGCGATGAGGATCCCGAGTTGAGTCTTCTGCTCGCCCTATCTGCTGCCGACCTCGTGGAGCCGGACGTGCAATCCATGACCGCCCTGCACCGGGCGATTGCAGAGCAGCGAGCGTTCATGACATGGGT
>JASJCF010000028.1 GCA_030066265.1 Acidimicrobiia bacterium
CTTGGCTTCTTGGCTTCTTGGCTTCTTGGCTTCTTGGCTCAGAAGGGGAATACAAACTCTCTTGACACGTTATGCAATACGTGATACAAAATTCGTGTATTGAGTTTCACTCACTGGAAGGAGGAGACCGTGACCGATCGACAAGCCCACCGGTCCGACACCGTGCGGGATCTGCGATTCCGAGTGACCTTCGTGGTGGTGATGCTCGGACTCCTCACCCTCTACTCCCTGGTGGTTTGACATGCTGATCTTCGCACCCGCGATCCGTCGTGCCGCAGCCAAGAACGCTGCTCGCACCAACCCGAACCGATATACCACCCCCTCGCACGGGGCCCGATCTACGAGATACCACCGAGTCCGGGACGACCCGAGGCGCTGACCCGCCCCTCCCCACCCTGAAGCCGCCCTCCCCACTCCAGCTTGGGGAGGGCGGCTAGCGTTTTGGGATGCGCAACCGGGTCGTGCTCGCCGTGCTTGCGGCCTCGCTCGGTTGGGGTCTCGCGGGTGTCGGAACCCGAGCCGCCTTCGAGCTCGGCGCGAGCACTGTGACCGTCCTGACGATCCGCACCGCCGTCGCAACGGCTGCGCTCACCGGCTGGGCTGCGATGAACCGCGTACGACCATCCCCTCTCGCATGGCGGCACGGATCGCTTGTCGGTGTCCTGAGGATCGGCCTGGCACCCCTGCTGTTCATGGCATCGCTCAACTACATCTCTGCCGGAGTCGAGGGCCTGATCATCACCCTGGTCCCGGCCACGACCGCCCTCATGGCTGCCGCGCTCATCCAGGAGCACGTCACACAGCGACAGGTCACCGGCCTCATCATCGGCCTGATCGGGACATCGCTGATCGCGCTCGCCGGGGATTCGGGACTCGGCGCCGAAGGAGACGTGGCGGCCGGATTCGCCTTGGCCGGCGCCGGCGTGCTGGTCGGCTCCCTGTCAGGAGTCCTCCAGCGCAAGTACGCACCGCTCCACGACACCACGGAACTGGCAGCCCCCATGTTCGTGTCGGGATTGGTGGTCGCACTCGTTGCGGGACTCATCGTCGGGTTCGACGATGTCGGCACCTACGACGCGGGCTTGTGGGCCCTGCTCGTGGCCCTCGGACTCGGATCGACGCTGCTCCCGTTCGGCGCGACGCTCTACGCATCGAAGCACGCCACGGCCACCGTCGTGTCGATCACCGCCTACCTCGCACCGCTCGTCGGTGTCATCGGCGGTGTGTTGATCCTCGGCGAGGAGCTGACACCGGTGATTCTCCTCGGCGCTGCGTTTGCCACGATCGGGGTCGCCCTCGTTGGGGGCCCACGGCGAACCCAGACGTGACTCAAGAGAAGATCTGAACGTGACCAGCAACGGGAATCAACCGACGACCGCATCGGTTCCGAATACACGATGATGAGGCTCCTGGATCGCGTCAACCCTCGTTCTGCCATGGCGGACTCCACCGCTGGCCTGTTCGCGCACGCCGCCTACCCGCTGGAGCACTCACTCTCCTACCCCGGCGACCCCGGGCTGTTCGGGCCTGATTCCGCATCGTGGGAGGTTCTCGGAGACGTCGCTTCATTCATCGGGGGCATCCGAGCGCTGCTCATCCAGGCGGCCCACCCGGAGGTCGTAGCCGGAGTGAGCGACCACTCGTCATACGAGGCCGATCCGCTCGGACGTCTGTCGAGGACCAGCGCCTACGTCACCGCCACCGGATACGGCGCGATGCCCGAGGTCGAGCAAGCGCTCGCACTCGTCCGTCGGGCCCACGTGCCCGTGAAAGGAACGTCCCATCGTGGCCAGCGCTACTCCGCCAACGGATCGGCATTCGCATCGTGGGTCCACAACGTGCTGATCGATTCGTTCCTCACGACCCACCAGACCTTCGGGCCCACCGCACTGCCCAAGGCTCGTGCGAACTCGTTCGTCGATGAGCAGGCACAACTCGGCGCAATGCTCAGCGCACGAGATCTCCCCAGAACACAGGATTCGCTCGCTGACTGGATCGCGTCCCATCCCGATCTTGCGCCATCGCCCGGGATGGAAGCCACGGTGCGATTCCTCAAGAACCCGCCCCTGCCCTTGGGCATCCGGCAGGGCTACCGCGTGCTGTTCCAAGCTGCGGCCGCCACCGTGCCACCTCGCATCGCAGACATGCTCGGTGTCCGGGAGTACCCGGGCGCAGTCGCTGGCGGCAAGGCGATGGTCACCACGCTGCGATGGTCGATGGGTTCCTCCCCGTCCTGGTGGCTTGCGCTCGAGCGCGTAGGAGCGCCATTCCCCGACGGTGTGCGATTCCGGCGCCCGCCGGCCGCAGTGGGCGCAGCCGAACGGTTCGAGGCCTCGGCGACACCGCCCGACGATGTGCCACAGAGCATGCACGAGACCTTGAAGACCGGTACCGACGGAGTACCCGTTTCCGTCAGACGGTGACGCCCTCGCCGAGACTCGTCGCTCGGAACATCAACATCGCTTCGCCGAAGGCCGCATCGAGCAGTTCATCGAGTGTCATCCCGGGGAACATGTGGGGTATCGCCCCGTCCACCCACAGCGAGGCCAGCCCGTGTGCGGAGGCCCACAGACTGACGGCGAAGTGCTCGGCATGCTCGGCGGGCACGCGTCCCTCGACCACCATCTCGCCGACCAGCTCCTTCAGGAGATCCATCGCCCCGGTGTTCTTCATCTCGTCGTGGCTCGCTTCCTCCACGGACCCGAGGCCGGTGCGGAACATCACGTCGAAGTGGGCGGGGTTCGCTGCGGCGAAGCGAACGTACGCCGCCCCCGCCGCCTGAATCCTGACCTCGGGCGGCTCGTCGGCCACAACCTCGAGGGCCGCCCCGACCTCGGCCGCCAGCACGTCGAAACCCTGGTGGGAGAAGGCGGCCAGCATGCCGTCCTTGTCCCCGAAGTGATGCGCAGGAGCCGAGTGCGAAACCCCCGCCCGCCGTGCGGCTTCCCGAAGGGACACGTTCGCCGCACCCTTCTCGATCACGATGTCCCCAACCGCGGCCAACAGGGCCGACGGGAGATCACCGTGGTGGTAGCTGGACTCGGGGGTCGCCGTGGTCATGTCGAACACATCCTATCGCTCGAAGCCGGAAATCTTGCCAATGTCAACTTTCGTCTTGACAGTGTCAACATCCGTGTTATCTTTTCACTGTCAAGTTGACGTTGTCAAGATAGAAGGACCCCAACATGCTGCCCCTCTCCACCCGACGCTCCATCTTCACCCGGCTTCGCGACCGTGCCGGCCTCGTGCTCGTTGCCGCGCTGGTCGTCACCGGGCTCCTCGCGATCCCCTTCGTGACCATGTCCCCGGACGAGACCGCCTCCCAGGAGCCGAGCGGCGTCGTCTTCGAAGCGAGAGATCGCGTCGAAGAGCGCTTCGTCGCCACGGTGCTCCCAGTCCCCATCATCATCGAAGCCGTCGAGGGCTCGGTGACGGACCGGGCAGTGCTGCTCGACCTCCTCGCGGGATCCGAACGGCTCCGAACCGACGCGGAGCTGAGCTCCACCATGATCGAGACCTTCGACCCCGAGACGGGTATCGAGATCAGGGGCCTCGTGACGATCGCCGACCTCATCGATGCCTCCCTGCCTGGGGGCGTCGAGGATGCGAGCCAGGCCGACATCGACGGTGTCGTCGGTGAGCTCATCTCCACCCTCGGCCTGGAATCTCAGGCGCTCGGCCTGTCGGTGGCGTCCAGCTTCGACGACCAGGCAAACCGCTGGGTCATCCCGGCGATCACCACGGTGGCCCTGGCAGACAACAGCATGCTGGGATTCCCAACCGGTGGGGTGACCCTCGGCACCGACACGGAACCCGAGGAGTACAAGCGCGACATCGTCGAAGCCCTGAGCGGAGACGCCACCACGTTCGCCGCCTGGGGCGTGGCCATCGACGTCAACCTCACGTCGGCCGAGCAAGGTGAAGCGGCTGGTCCCTTCATCGGCTTCACGATCCTCGCCGTCCTCATCATCGTGGGACTCTCCTTCCGCTCCTATTGGGTGATGGCCGTCAGCGGCGCTGCCCTTGCCGCCCTCATCATCTGGCTGTATGGGATCTCGAATCTCATCGGCTTGAAGAACGACCTCATCCTGTCGCTCATCGTCCCGATCGCCATGATCTCCTTCGGAATCGACTTCACGTTCCACTCCGTGGGCCGCTACCGCGAGGAGCGGGCAGCCGGGAAGGAGCCCTCCCGGGCCTTCATCATCGGGATGGCGAGCGTGGTGGGCGCGCTGACCCTCGCCCTCACCTCCGACGCTGTGGCGTTCCTGTCAAACACCGTCTCCGGCATCGAATCGATCATCCAGTTCGGCGTTGGGACCGCGATTGCGCTCGCCGCTGCATATGTGCTCTTGGGCATCGTGACGCCACTCGCAGTCTCGGTGATCGACGATCGCCTCGGCGCCCGACCACGCGGCCGCGCACACACAGCTGTTCGCCTCGGCGCATCGACGCTGACCGGGATCTTCGCCATGACGGTCACGCTGCTCCTGGTCTTCATCGCCCCCGTGGCTGGCGTGATTGCGTTCTTCGCCTACGTGGTCATGGCCGTTGCGCTGCCGGCGCGGCTCGCAAGGCCTTATCCGAACGCCCCGAGCGAGGCGCGTGAATCGACGCGGGTTGCCGATGCCCTCTCGGCGCTCGTCGTCGCCGTCACCAAGCGATGGCGCATGGTCGTGGCAGGAGCGGCGGCGACGACGGTCGTGGCGACGGGCCTCGCCCTGCAAGTCCCCACCGAGTTCGACGTACGCGACTTCTTCTCGTCCGACACCGCCTTCGTGACAAGCTTGGACAAGATCGACGAGCACCAAGGTGCTCGCGCTGGCGAGCCGGCGCTGGTATCCATCGAGGCAGACATCACCGACCCTGCCGTGGTCGCAGAGATCGCCGACTTCAGCGAGCGTCTGCGCACGAGCGGCGCTGCGACCCTCGCCAACGATTCCGACGGGGTCATTCTCGCCGGGGGTGTGAGTGCCCTGCTCGATGACGTCGCTGCCTCCGATGTCGCGGCAGGATTGATCACCCTCGAGACCGGCGTCACCCTCACTGACACCGATGGCAACGGCGTTCCCGACACGACGGAGCAACTTCGTGCGATCTACGACGTGACCCGCGTCGTCGGGGTGCCTCTGGATGCCACACGGGCGCTCCGCACACCGGACACGGTCGCCACGGACGTGTGGATCTCAGACGATGGAGCGCAGAGCGCCACCGTGATCGAGATCGGCATCCTCAACAGCGAGGTCCAGGAGTCGATCGTTGCCGCCCGGGCGGCGCTCGACCCGCTGACGGCTGACCTGCAAGAGGCGTTGCGCACGGTCGACGAGGATGCCCTCGTCGTCGTCACCAGCGGCCCGATCGTGCGCCAGGAGAGCCTCGAGGGCGTCTCGCGTGCGCTGGCGCTGTCGCTCCCGGTGTCGGTGATCCTCTGCCTCCTGATCGCCTCGGCCTTCATGCGCTCCATCCGGCTCGGACTCGTGTCGATCGTGCCGATCTTGATGACCGTCGCGCTGCTCTACGCCTTCATGTACGTCGCGGGCTTTTCGATCAACATCGTGACGGCGACGATCGGGGCCGTCTCGATCGGGATCGGCATCGACTTCGCCATCCACTACACGATGCGATATCGGGAGGAGCTCGCAGAAACCGGCATCCGGTTCGATGCCGTCCGGCGCGCGAGCAAGGGCACAGGGGTCGCCCTCCTGGCATCGGCAGCGTCGAGCGTCATCGGCTTCGGGATCCTGTCGTTCGCTCCCATGCCGCTGTTCGCGAGCTACGGCCTGCTCACGGCGGTCATGATCGCCATGGCCGCAGTCACGACCCTGCTGGTCCTTCCCAGCTTGCTCGTGATGGTCACCAACGACGCACCCGCCGACGAACCCGCACCTGAGCGCGAGCTCGTCAGCGTGTGAGAGTCCGAAGCCGGACGTCGACGCAGAGAGGGGCGGGTGACCGCCCCTCTCTCGCGACGGAGGGGTCAGCCGTCACCTTCCAGCAGTCACGGTCAATCCTCGGCGGCCAGCCAGGCTTGACGGAGGGAGACCTTGGTCCCCGTCCGCAACGCCGCTCCCCGGTAGATCCTCGCTCCGAATCGCACCAGGAGGATGACGGTGACGACCACGATCACGATCGAAACCAGCACCTCCCACAACTCGGCATCGCCGGTGTTGATCCGGTACGGCATCAGGATCGGTGACCAGAACGGGAAGAAGGAACCGATCGTCACGAGCCCGTTCGAACCAGGGCTGGAGAGCGAGAAGGAAACCAGGAAGTAGGCGGGCAGGATCAGCAGGGCCGGGATGAACGCCACCGACTGCATGTCTTCCTGACGCGTCAGCGTCGCACCGAGCGTCGCGTACAGGAAGCTGTAGACCAGGTAGCCGAGAATGAACCACAGGCCGAGCCAGAGCACGGCGGTGATCCCGATCGATGTGAGGTCCGGGACACCGAGGTCTGGCAGGGGTGCGAGCGCCAGGCCGATCATGGCCGCAAGACCGAGCGTTGCGATCTGGATCAGCCCCAAGGCCCCGATGCCGAGCACCTTCCCCACCATGAGGGAGGTCGTTCGCGCCTTCGAGAGAATGACCTCGACGACGCGGTTTTGCTTCTCCTCGACCACGCCCATGGCGACGAATTGCCCGAAGAGCATGATCGTCGTCAAGAGCACCAACGCGGACAGGAACGAGGCAACCGTCCGTGCGATCTCCTCGGGATCCTCGGGATCGAGCTCGACCACCTCGACCTGGACAGGCACCAGGATCGCCGCCAGGTCGGTCTCGCTCAGGCCCAAGTCGGACGCAATGTCACGTCGCACACCGGCATTCGCCGCAGAGGTGAGGATGGCAACCGTGTCACCGGACGGGCTCCGGTTCGACAGGATCGTCGAACCGTCGACGAGCACGGCGGCAACGTCTCCTGACTCGACCGCTGCGGAAGCAGCGTCCACCGACGGGTACTCGGTCACGACAACGTCCACGTCGAATGCCAGGGCAGCGGCTCCGATGTCCTCGACGATGCCCTCCGGGCTCTCTCCCGCAACGCCGAGACGAAGTGCCTGCGCCTCGCTCCCGATGAGCCCGGCGAGGAACATGCCTCCGATCACCAGCACCGACAGCCCGATCATCGTCCAGATGAACACCCGACTGCGCACGCGCTCGAGGAACTCGCGTTGGGCGATGAGCCGTATCTGCGCCACGTCGGTCATCGCAGCACCGCCTCCTGGAAGATGTCTGACAGCGACGGTGGCTCGTACGAGAAGCGCGTGATCGATCCGGAAGCTTGCGCCATCGAGAGCATCTCGTCCACGTCGACGTCGGCAGCCACGATGTGGTGAGCCCGTCCGCTCGCCTCGACCGTTCGCACATCGGCAACGGGCGGCTCCCACAGCCGGCCGTCGACCCAGATCTCGACACGCCGGTACGGCGCGCGCTCGCGGATGTGCTCGAGATCACCCTGGACCACGATCTCGCCCTGGTCGATGATCGTGACGTCCTCGCACACGTCTTCGACCAGATCGAGCTGGTGGGACGAGAACAGAATCGCCGTTCCGCCCGCAGCGAATCCGCGGAGGACCTCGGAGAGCGATTCGACGCCGATGGGATCGAGGCCCGAGAAGGGCTCGTCGAGGACGAGTACCTCGGGATCCGCCACGATCGCGGCGGCGAGCTGCACACGCTGCTGATTCCCGTGCGACAGATCCTCGAGCTTCGAGTGCGATCGATCAGCCAGGCCGAAGGCGTCGAGCCATCGATCGGCGGACGTGCCCGCATCGCCCTTCGACAGCCCCGCGAGGCGGCCGAAATACACCAGCTGATCTCGCACCCGCATGCGCGGGTACAGCCCTCGTTCCTCCGGCATGTAGCCGAAGGCGAGGCGCACATCATGATCGACCACGGCACCGTCGTAGGTGACCGAGCCGCTGTCGGGGGCCACCAGGCCGAAGACGGTGCGCATCGTGGTGGTCTTTCCGGCGCCGTTGCGGCCGAGGAACCCCATGATCCGCCCGGGTCTCACCTCGAAGGAGACGTCGCGCAGGGCCACGACATCTCCGAAGCGCTTCGAGATGTTCGCAACCTCGAGCATCGTCAGAAGGTAGGAAGGGCAGGGTCCAGATGTCAGATCACCGAACAGTGAACGCCCCAGGCTGCCCCTTCTGGGCGCCGACACTCAAGGATCGAGCATCGAGAGCCGATAACCCAGGTAGGTGGGAGGCCGGCGAGGCTTTCTTGTTCCAATGCAAGGTGATCCGAGACCAAGCCAGTCCCCCACCGACCCTTTGGTTGGGCGGACCAGCTCACCGCCCCATCTGCCGCACGAGCTGGGGGAGGACGAGGCCTCCTCGTTTCGCGCGTCCGCTACCCCGACGTGACGGCGCCTTCCCAGTCCCGGTGAAGCGATGCGTACACACCGTCGAGCGCGAGGAGGGCGGCATGTGAGCCGTCCTCGACGATTGCGCCTTCGTCGAAGACCAACACTCGCTCAGAGGCTTCGGCCGTGGCCAATCGGTGGGCGATCGTGACCGAGGTGCGCCCCTCGGTGAGGTACTCGATGGCGCGGCGAATCTGCACCTCGAGTGCAGGGTCGACAGCCGAGGTCGCCTCGTCGAGCACCAACAGACGCGGGTCCGCGATCCACGCTCGGGTGATCGCAACGAGCTGGCGCTCCCCTGCAGAGAGATTCGAGCCCCGCTCGCCCACGTTCGTGCGGACGCCGTCGGGCATGGAGTCGATCCACACCGCAAGACCCAAGTCGTCGAAGGCCCTGCGTGCATCGGCATCGGTGACACCCGGCCTGCCGTACGCGACGTTCTCGGCGATCGTGCCGTCGAACAAGAACCCCTCCTGGGGCACGAACGCCACCGTCGAGCGCAGCGAGCCGAACCTCACCTGATCGATCTGGACACCGCCGATCTCGACGACGCCGGATGAGGGAACGAGCAGCCGGGTGGCGAGCTTGGCGAACGTCGTCTTGCCCGAACCGGTCTCGCCCACGACGGCGACGCGCTGACCTGGCAGCACATCCACACTCACGTCGTGCAGGACGTCAGGCCCGCCCGGGTAGGCGAACGTCACGCGATCGAAGCGAACGCCGATTCCATGTTCGGGCAACTCCACCCCACCGACCGGGTCCTTGATCAGCACCTCGGTGTCGAGGATCGCCAGGATCTTCCTTAGACCGGCCCCCGCCGATTGGGCCTGGTCGAGGGTCTCGACGAGCCGCTGAATCGGATCGACGAGGAGGTTCACGAGGAACAGGAATGCCACGAGCGCTCCGGCGCTGAGTCCCCAGTCGGCGCCGAACACGACGCCCACGCCGATGACCACGGCCGTCAACGCACCGGCGAACAGCTCAGCGCTCGAGAACAGCGACGAAGCGAGGATCGCCGTTCGAACCTCGGCTGAGAACTGCCGGTCGAGCGTCTCGTCGACGCGGCCCTTGACCACGTCTTCCATGCCGTACGCACGCACGGTTTGCAGACCGCTGATCGCTTCGCCGGTCACCGCCAATGAGTCGCTCACGCGTTCTCGCACGCGGTCATGTGCTCGTCCGAGGACACGCTGGAAGTACACGATGAGGAGCGTGTAGATCACCACGCCCGCCAACACGACCAACGACAGCTGCCAGCTGTAGAACAGCATCACGACGGCAGCCAGGAGCACCTGTGAGAAGCCGAGGATCATCCCCATGCCGCCCCATTCCATGAACTGCTGCATCGTCTCGATATCTGAGGTCACGCGAGCGACCAGGGCTCCACGCCGTTCCGATTGGAGATCCAGCAGCGACAGCCGGTGCAAGTGGCGGAAGGTGATCACGCGAAGCTGGGCCAACCCCGACGCCGAACTGACCACCAGGCGCCGCAGCGACAGGTACCGGGCACCCATGGCGATCACCACCGCACCCAGTGCGATCAATCCTCGCCGGGTGACCGACGCAGTGTCCACCGCAGCTGAACCCAGAATCTCGCTGTCGATCACCTGCTGGAGCACCACCGGGACCACGATCTGAAGCCCGGTGCCGATCACCGCCAGCACGAGCGTCGCCACCAGGCCTCGGCGGAGCTCGGGAGCCACGCCGAAGGAGCGACGCAATGCTGTCGAGGTGCGCATGGTTGTGCGATCAGCCATGCGCGTCCTCTCGGTTTCGCTCGCGCTCGGCCATGTCGTGTTCGTATGCCCTCAGCAAGCGTGCGTAGCCCGGCGTGGAAGCGAGCAGCTGGTCGTGGGTGCCCTGGGCCAGAACACGGCCATCCTCGAGGTAGATGACCTCATCGGCGAGCGCGATCGACGACCGGCGGTACGCCACGATCACCACGGTGGACGGCAGCTCTGACCGTCGCAGGCCTCGCAGGATCTCGGTCTCGACCGATGGATCGACGGCGGAGGTGGCATCGTCGAGAACGAGAACCCTCGGTCTCCGGACGAGGGCCCGTGCGAGCGCCACTCGCTGCCGCTGGCCCCCCGAGAGCGTCGTGCCGCGTTCTCCGATCCGCGTGTCGTAGCCGTAGTCCAGCTCATCGATGAAGCGTTCGGCGCCCGCCAGGCGGGCTGCGGCGATGACGTCGCCACGGGGGATGTCGGAGCCCAGCGTGATGTTTCCCTCGACGGTGTCGTCGAACAGGAACGACTCCTGGGCGACGAATGCGACCTCACCGGCGAGCTCGGAGCGAGCGAAGTCCCGCAGATCCCGTCCATCGAGCGTGATCTCGCCGCTCCTGGGATCCCATAGGCGCGCAAGGAGCAGCGCCAAGGTCGACTTCCCGGAAGCAGTCGGCCCCACGATCGCCACGGTCTTGCCGCCCAGGATGTCGATGTCCACGTCGTGGAGCACGGCATCGTCGATTGCGTAGCCGAAGGTGACGGCGGAAGAATCCACGGCACCACCGCTGCCCGAGTCGACGGCGACTGCGTCACCATGCTCCACCAGATCTTCGGCGTCGAGCACTCCCCGCACCCGCTGCCATGCCGCCATGGAGTGCGCCATCTCCCAGATGACGAATCCGAGGAGGGAGATGGGCATGGTCATGAGGGAGAGCAGGTACGAAACCGTCACCAGGTCCCCTGCGGTCACCGCCCCTGCGGCAACGCGATACGCACCGAACACGATGAGCGCGATGGTGATCACCGAAGGCAACGATTCGACGACGGCGCGGTAGCCGACCCACATCGAGTTCACTCGGATGAGACGGTCCCGCAGCTCGTCCGACGCACGGCGGAAGCGCTCAGTCTCCTCATCCGCGCGACCCAGTGCTTTGACCGTGAGGGCACCGTCGACGGACTCGTGGGCGATTTCGCTCACCACCCCTCGCTGCTCCTGCACTTCGACGAACGGGCCGAACGTGCGAAAGGCACCCGAAACGTCGATGACGAGGATCACCAGCAAGCCGACGAGGATGACCCCTCCCAGCACGATGTCCGAGAGTGCGACGAGCACGATCGTCCCGATGAGGAGGAAGAGCGACCCGGTTGCGTACGGGAACGGCGCCAGCACGAAGGTGCCTTGATTCGTGTCGACCTCGCTGACGGAGAGGAGGTCTCCCGTCGACCTCCGATCGTGCCAGGCCAGATCGAGGTGCATCTGATGGTCGATGAGTGCCTTCCGGGCATCCGCCCGCGTACCGAACTGCAGCCATCCGGCGCCCGATCTGCGCAGGGTGATGCCGAAGGCCTTCCACAGCGCAACCGCGAAGATGAGCGCCATGGCGGGCCAGAGCTTCCCCTCCGTGCTCTCTCCGTCGCGCAGCACCGGGATGATCAGCTCATCGGTGACGCGTCCGACGACGACGGCAGAGGCGACGATGGCCGACACGAAGAGAATCGCCCCGGTGACCGCGACGAGGAACGACCACGGGCGCCGCTTGACGAATCCCCACGTGAGCCTGAGGCCTCCGCCGAGCACCCCGGTGATCGGCGGGCGATCTGATGGCGAGTCGGTCACATCGGGAGCCTACGAGCGGCCCGGCGCCAGCCGGTTCTCCGACTCACGGCGCCTCCCCGGCCGCGACTACGCTTACGGCATGTTCATGAACCTCATCATCGCTGCGTCGTCGGCCGACCCTCCAGGCGACGACTGGCAGACAGCTGCCTACGTGCTCCTCGGCATCGCCCTCGTGGTGGTGGCCATCGGCACAATCATGGTCACCCCGCGGGCCGAGCACCACGATCACTGACACCATCCCAGGGGCTTGGGCGAGGCGTCAGGGGATCACGATCACCCGGTCGCCGATCTCAGCCCAATCGAACACGGCAGCCGCATCGTCCCAGAGCTGGCGCACACAGCCGCCGGAGCGGTGCGTCCCCAGCTGAGCAGGCGTCTGGAGCGGGCGCTCATTGGGCCTGATGGGGATCGAGTGGAAACCGTACGGCCAGGTCGAGCCCCGAGCGAATCGGACCATGAACTCCATCGTGATCCCGTCGTAGGGAGCCCACGCATACCGCGACATCGAGTACACCCGATAGCGGCCGACGCCGGGAACGCCGCGCCTCCCGGAAACCTGATGGGTCTTCGCCAGTTCGCCCGTGTCGTCGATCAGCCACACCCGTTGACCCGAATCCGATACCACGATCCGACGACCTGACCCGACATCGGGATACGGCAGCGGCGGCTTGCGGGGAGGCGCCGTTCCCGTCCGGCGGACGTACTCGCTCGATTCGGTGAACTGCACGATCGCCTGGCCACGATGCCACTCGCCCGAGGCGAGACGTCCGATGAGTCCTCTCGTCCCGACACCGGCCTCCCGCCCGAGAACATCGGTGAACAACAGATCGATGAGCCCCGGGTCGGAGACGATGCCGTGACGCTCGACGAACTCCTCACTGTGGGTGAAGGCCTCCGCAATGGTGACGAGCGGGAGGCCGTTCCAGTATCTCCCCGCCCAATACTCCAGCTCGAACGGATCGGGCTCACGCTGGAACAGCGCGCAGTGGAGCCGGACGATCGAGTCGGATACGGCCCGATCGTCGCGTTCGGCCCCCGTGAAGGCGAACGCCCTGCTCGGGGTGATGTCGATGTCGAGCCCGGGAGCCAGCACATCGGCCGTCACGACGGCGCCAACGGACTGCCACAGGGCGGTCTCGTCCGGAAAGCGGATCAGTGCGAGAGGAGCGTCCTCGGCATCTTCGTCGTCGTGATTGAACGCAGCGTCCTCCTCGATGGGTGCCGTTGGCGTCATCGAGGCCCAGATGGCGTTTGCTTCGCCGTCGTCGACCACACACGCCGTGGGTGCGGCCTCAGCCGGCGTCGCAGCCTCCGCAGCCATCGTCGTCGCAGGGAATCCGGCGACGACCATCAGCACTGCGCCAACCAGCACGGAGATCCTGCGCGCTTCCAACATCGCGAAAAGCGTACCTGGGTGACGTGCCGTGCTCACGCAATCAGAGCGCCCGGCACTCACTTCCGATTCGGGTCCTCCGAAGCGGAGTTCCGACGCGCCAGCTCCGTCTCGAGGGCATCTGACGAGTACGCCATGAGGGCCGCGTCCCACGGCCGCTCCGGAAGGGGTGTGTCGAGATGCTCGTCGAGCGCATCCGCAACGGCATCACGCAGCGTCCTGGCCCACGCACGACCCTTGGCCACATGGAGTTGGGTCACGGTCCCGTCGGCATTGGCACGCAGGACCTGCGCCTCCGACTGTGGGTTCGTCCGCGAGCCGCGTTCGCCATAGACCAGGATGACCGACCCGATGGGGACGTCCTGGATCCCTCCCGTTGCGATGAAGTCACCTTCGAAGGCCCAGCCGGACGAGAGGGACGGATCGACGTTCGTGACGACCTTTGCCCAGTTCTTGTGACGCTCGTCGCCCACCATCGGGACCTCGATCGCAATGGTGAGATCGTCGTTCATGCGACCAGCGTACCGGGCGACGACCCGGCAGGACCTGAGCCGGCCGGGAAGGGTCATCGAGCTGAGGCGCCTGATCCGGGAGCGTGTCCGAACGGAGCCTGGCCAAGGCCCGAGAGCTGAATTCGGGCCCGAAGCCGGGCTCTGCCGGGAACGGCGAGCCGCAGAGAGGGGCCGCTGGAGGTTCCGTGTCCGAGGGACTAGTCCCTCTGTGCACGGCGAAAGCACCCTCCGGCGACCCTCCGACGACTCCGATCATTGATAGTGAGGGACCAGATGCCACAGCGACCATCACCACCGCCATCGATCGCCATCTTCGCCATCATCGGAGGGCTCCTGATCATCGCGGGAGGGATCGTGGTCACCACGTCGTCGGCGGCGCGCTGGACGCTCGTCGGAGCCGGCGTGGCCTTCGGAGTCGTGGCGGCCTACGTCATCCTCCTCGGGAAGGCCAACCACCGCCAGGAGCGTCGGATCGTCGAGCTCGAGCGTGGGATCACGTCCGTCGAGGCAACGCACGCCGGTCTCCGCAACCGCATGGTGTCCACCCTTCGCGAGCCACTGACGGACATCGTCGCCTACGCAGAACGACTCATCAATCACCCCACGCTCGAGACGCCGGAGCGGATCGGGATGCTCGAGGAGATCCGCAACAGCGCCAGGGAAGTGGAGCAGTTCCTCGCAGACCTCGCCGAGCAGCCAGAGGATCTCATGGCGCATGCAAACTCGCACCACCTCGTGCTGCTCGATCACGAGGCCCGGTCAGTGATCGCTGCAGCGCCGAAGGGAACGCAGTACTCGAGCGAGCTCGAGAAGGCCAGGGCGTGGGCCGATTCGGCGAAGGTCCGCCAGATCATGCGAACGGTCCTCAATGCTGCGCGGGCCGCCGAATGCCACCAGGTCACCCTCAAGACGGGTGAGCGGTCCTCCAAGGCCATCGTGACGATCTCCGCTCATGGACAGCTCCTCCCGATCGAGGGAATCGCCGCCCTCACGGGCAACACCGAGTCGGGGGACTCGAACAGCGCGACGTACATCGCATTGCGAGACGCCCACGCCATGGCGGCAGACATGGGCGGAACGATCGGCTACACCGAGGTGTTCGGCATGAGCCATGTGGTCATCGAGCTCGAGCGAGCCGGTGAGGACATCGCCGATCCCACACAGGACGCCCATGAGGAGAAGGTCGTGAGTCCCGTGCTGCCACGGGAGGGCTTCACGGCAGCGGTCGACCTCCGGCCGGAGCGTCCCACGGCTTCGATCCGATTCAGCTGAGGGTCAACCCTCCAGCAGCCGGCGTTCCAATGGCCCGTTTCGCCTCGTCACGAACCGCATGGCGTGCAGGGCGAGGACGATTCCCCAGATGCCGGCGATGTAGAAGAACCACCAGCCGTCTCCGCCCAGGACGTCGATCACGAACAGCACGGAGATCGTGACGACGTAGGCGAGCGCATGACGGAAGAAGCGCATGCGCCTGCGGACCGACTTCTTCGCGTCCTTCGCCGACTTGGTCATCGCCTTCGCCCGAGCCGTGATCGCCCGATCGATCGCCTCAGGATCGATGTCGAGCTCGTCGGCGATCCGGTAGAGGTCCTCACGCGTCAGTTCGACATCTCGCTCAGCAGACGAGGAGTCGAGTCTGCCCGCGAGATCGAGGATCTCGGCGGTCTCCTCGCGTCCGTAGCTCGATCGGCGCCGCTGCATTCGGTCCATCGACACCAGGGTACCGGCGTGCGTCGGCCACATCCATGGCGCTCGAGCGCAAAGGGCCATTCGGTCCGCATCTCGCCCCGTCGGTCACCTCATCACGCACCGGGTCCTCGAGAAGCCGCGCCGGGACGCGGCGCTGGCCTGAGCTCCCGAAGCGTCTCACCTGGAGCGCCATAGGATCACGACCATGTACGAGGACCTACGAGCAACGATCCATGACGATCTCCCGCTGCTGAGACGAGAACTCGACCGGCTGATTCGCATTCCGTCGGTGAGTGCCCCCGGCCATGACCCGGAGCTCGTGCGAGCGTCGGCAGACGCAGTGGCTCGACTCCTGACCGAGGCGGGCCTCGGGGACGTCCAACTGCTCGAAGTCGAAGGTGCGCATCCTGCGGTCTACGGGCGCGCCGAAGGGCCACCGGACGCGCCCACCGTCCTGCTGTACGCGCATCACGACGTGCAGCCGCCGGGGCCTGTCGACCAATGGACCTCCGATCCCTTCGAACCGGTGGAGCGGGATGGCCGGCTCTTCGCACGTGGTGCAGCCGACGACAAGGCCGGCATCGTGATGCATGTGGGCACGATCAGAGCGCTGCGCAACGCTCCGGTCAACCTGAAGGTGTTCATCGAGGGTGAAGAGGAGATCGGATCTGTGCACCTCGTCGACTTCCTCGACCGGTACGGGGATCTGCTCGAGGCCGACGTGATCGTGGTCGGCGATGCAGGCAACTGGGCGCCGGGAACTCCGGCGTTGACGACGTCGTTGCGCGGTCTCGTCGATTGCACGGTCACCGTTCGGACGCTGCGACACGCCGTTCACAGCGGGATGCTGGGCGGAGCGTATCCCGATGCGATCGCGGTGCTGTCACGCATCATCGCCTCCCTCTACGACGACGACGGGACCGTCGCCATTGAAGGCCTGCTCTCCGATGACGCCCCCGGCCCCGATATCGGTGTCGCCGACATCGAGGAACAGGCTGATCCGCTGCCAGGCGTCCGCACCCTCGGCTCAGGGAAGATGACGTCGCGGCTGTGGCGTCAACCGGCCTTGTCAGTGGTGGCCATCGAGGCCGTCCCGCTCGACGGGGCCATCAACCAGATCGTGCCCGAGGCCCGCGCGAAGCTCAGCCTGAGGACCGCTCCAGGACAGGATCCCGCCGAGGCGATGGATGCGCTCGTCGCTCATGTGGAAGCGGCAGTGCCGTGGGGAGCGCACGTCGAGGTCACGCGGGGTGCCCAGGGTGATGCCTTCGACATCGAAACCTCGGGTCCGGCCTACGACGCCATCAGACGGGGAATGGAGGAGGGGTACGGCATGCCTCCCCTGGAGATGGGGGTCGGTGGATCGATCCCATTCGTCGGCGCCTTCGCGGACCGCTATCCGGGCGCCGAAGTGGTCCTCATTGGCGTCGGTGACATGACCAGCCGGATCCACGGGCCCGATGAGAGCCTCGAGCTCGCCGACCTCGAGCGGGCGATCGTCGCGCAATCGGTGGCGCTCCTGGAACTGGCTTCCCACGCCGAGCGGAGCTAGGCCGGTACCCAGGTACCGTTCACGGATGCGACGGCCCACGACGATCCTGGCGGTGATCGCCGTTGCGGTGGTTGCCATTGCGCTCTTCATCAGATCGAGCGGTGACGACACCACCGCTTCTGATGAGGTCGGGTCGACGTCGTCGACGACAACCGATGTCGACTCGTCGACAACTCCCTCGGAGAACCAGACCACGACGACCCCGTCGACCACGACGGCGCCCTCGGAACCGTCGACCACCACCCTCCCGGTCACTCCGGTCCCGCCCGGCATCGTCGCATGTGACCTGTACGACGAGATCCTCGTGACGGGATCAGTCGCATCCGAGGACCTCGTCGAAGCCTCTGGGCTCGCCGCGAGCCGGACGACCTCATCGGTCCTGTGGTCACACAACGACTCACGCGGTGGTGCACGGCTCCATGCGTTGGGCCTCGACGGCGGCGACCTGGGGAGCTACGACATCCCGGGCGCCTTTGCGCTCGATTGGGAGGACATCGGGACGGGGCCGGGCCCTGATGGCACCGGCAGCTATCTGTACGTCGGAGACATCGGAGACAACTTCGGCATCCGGGACGGCCTGGTCACGGTCTTCCGCGTCGAGGACATCAGCCCGGATGCCCTCGACGGGGAGTTCCCGGCGTCCGAGCCCATTGTCTACGTGATGCCAGACGGGCCGTTCGATGCCGAGGCTCTCTTCATCGATCCCCTCGAACCCGCGCTCTACATCGTGACCAAGTCGAGATCGGAGGCGTTCGTGTTCAAGGGTCCGGTGGTCCCGACGACCAACGAACCCCACGTCATGGAGCTCCAGACCATCCTCTTCCTCGACGCCGAGGTGAGTGGCGCCGACATCACACCCGACGGCGGGCTCATCGCCTTCCGGGGGTACCGCACGGTGTGGATGTGGACCCGTGAGAACGGCGAACCGATCGCCGAGGCGCTCGGGCGCACTCCGTGTGAGGCGCCATCACCCGAGGAAGTCCAGGGCGAGTCGATCGCCTTCGATTCACAGCTCGGGTACTACACGATCAGCGAGGGACAGAACCCACCGGTTCATCACGTCCCAGCCGGCTCGTAGCCGTCTGCGAGCGCGCGTCTCACGATCCGGCTCGATTCCCTGACCGACTTCATGTACCACACGGCTCGGATACGGCGCCGCTGCGTGTCCTCCAGATCACCGTTGCGCCCATAGCGGGCCACCCGCTGTCGGTGGACCTCATGCAGGGTCACGGCGGCGGCAACCGAGATGTTGAAGCTCTCTGCAAAGCCGGCCATCGGGATCACCATCCGTTCGTCGGCAAGCGACCGCATGGCCTCGGAGATCCCATCGAGCTCGTTGCCGAAGACGACCGCGATCCTGCCCGTCAGGTCGAGCTCGTCGACGGGAATCGCACCCGCCTGCAGATCCGTGGCGATGACTCGGTAGCCCTGGCTGTGCAGGTGGTCGACACACTCGCCCGGAGACGGCCACCTCCATCGATCGAGCCACTTGTCGGCGCCTTGGGACGTCCGACGCGACCGCTTGTAGGCATCAGCCGTGTCGACCGCATGCACCGACTGAATGCCGAATCCGTCCGCAGAGCGCATCACCGCTCCGACATTGCCGAGGTCGACCATGCCCTCGACGACCACCGTTGCGTTGTCCGTTCGCTCGGCGAGCACACGGTCGAATTGCGATCGGCGTTCGTCGGTGAGGAGAGGACCGAGCAGAGTCTCGATGTCGGCCGGGCTCAGCTCGACTTCATCGAATCGGAACCAGGACGGGTCATCGCTCCGGCGACCCGTGACGAGCTCGAACATCTCGTGCGGGCTGGCGACCTTGTCCGACGACATCGCACCACCGTACCGCGTGCGGCGGCCACGGCGCCTATCGCGGGATGCGCGTGCGCTTGAACTCGTTGAGGCTCGTCCACTGGAGTTGATCGACCACTCGCTCCAGATCGTCCAGTGTGTGGCGCTCCATCAGCCGCACAAAGACTGCATCCTCCCCTGCGATGAAGGTCGGCACGCCGAAGACCCCGTACTCCTCCGACAACCAGAGGTGCTCCGAGCGGAGCTTCTCCATCGGGGCACCGCCACGCACGAGACCTTCGATCTCGGGGACGTCCACTCCGCACGCTGAGGCCACGCCGCGAATCACCGCCACATCTCCCAGGTCTGCACCTTCATCGTGCCGTGCGTTGAAGAGCCCGATGTGAAACGACAGGAAGGCCGCCGGTTGGGCGTCCCGAACGGCGAGGGACCACAACAACGCACGCACGCCGGGGCCATCGATCCCGCCCGGGTCCTCCCACACGGGCGGATCGGTTTCCGCACGGCTGTTCTGGTGCAGGCTGAAGGGAGCAAACAGCACCTCATACGATCTCCCCTGTGCAAGGGCCTCCGCAACCATCTCGTTCGCGATGTGTGCGAACGGACAGAGGTAGTCGTAGGTGATCGTGAACCGATTGGTCATCGAGGCTCCTGGCCGGTGGCCCGAACGCTATCGAGCGTGATCACGCATCGCAGCCGGCCGGGTGTATATGGCGACGCGACCCAGGTCATCGGCACAGCTGTCGCAGGATTGCTCGAACCCTTCGAATCGAAAGCCCACGCGCTCGGCGACCCTGACGGAAGCTCGGTTGTCGGGATGGATCTCGAGGTGGAAACGCTCGACGGCCTGATGGTCCGACCACCAGCTGACCGCTCCCTCGAGCGCTTCACGTGCGTATCCCCTGCCCCGCGCATCCCTGGCGATCCAGTAGGAGAGCTCCACGACGCCACCGTGCAAGCTCGCACGAAGGCTGCCGACTCGGGTGCCGTCGAGCGTTGCGATGCAGCTCCAGGATCGAGTGGGTGACATCTGGACGGTTCGAAGTCGCTTGGTCCACGCCTCGACGGTGCCGCTCGGCACCTCCCTCGTCCAACGCTCGATGTCAGCGTCTGCAACGGCTTCCAGGTACCAGGCGGCGTCTCCGGCCTGCCACGGACCGACCCGGAGGTGCGGTGTGTCGAACATCAGCGCCTGCATGTCGGGAAGGTACCGGCCTGCCAAGAACAGGGGAATTCCTGACAGTGAGACTACACAATTGGTACCCACAGGGGTATACTTGTGAAAGAAGGCACAACCTCGACGGAAGGCGAAAGGAACGTCCCGTGAAGCGTGTATTGATCCTGGGTGCAGGAACGGCCGGAACGATGGTCGCCAACAAGCTCAGCGAACGGCTGGGCGACGATTGGGCCATCACGATCGTCGACCAGGACGAGACGCACCACTACCAGCCCGGCTATCTCTTCATCCCCTTCGGCATCTACCGGCCCGAAGACGTCGTCAAGCCGAAGGCGGACTTCCTCCCGGCCCGCGCAGACACGATCCACGCCGCGATCGACCTCATCGAGCCCGCCGAGAACCAGGTGCGCCTCGACGACGGGACGATCATCGACTACGACTATCTGGTCATCGCCACGGGCGCACACCTCCGGCCCGACGAGACCCCCGGGCTCGAGAGCGACGAATACGGCAAGACCGTGCACGACTTCTACACCCTCGAAGGCGCCAAGAACCTCGCCGAGGCCTTGCGCTACTGGGAGGGTGGACGTCTCGTCGTGAACATCATCGAGATGCCCATCAAGTGCCCGGTCGCACCCCTGGAGTTCACCTTCCTCGCAGACGCATACTTCCAGGAGAAGGGCATCCGAGACGACGTCGAGATCGTGTACGTCACACCGCTCGATGCCGCATTCACGAAGCCGATCGCCGCCAAGCACCTCGGCGACCTGCTCCACACCAAGAACGTTCACCTCGAGCCAGACTTCTATCTCGAGCGTGTGGACACCGAGAACAAGAAGCTCGTTTCCTATGACGAGCGCGAGGTGCCCTACGACCTGCTGGTCACGATCCCGCTCAACTTCGGTGCCGAGGTGATCGCCAAGTCGGGCCTCGGGAACGAGATGAACTACGTCCCGGTCGACAACAAGAACTTCCTCTCCAAGAAGTTCGACAACATCTTCGCCGTCGGCGATGCCGCCGATCTGCCCACGTCGAAGGCCGGCTCCGTGGCCCACTTCGCCGTGGAGGTGTTCACCGAGAACTTCCTCCGCCACATCGAGGGGCTTCCCATGATCGAGGAGTTCGATGGCCATGCGAACTGCTTCATCGAGTCCGGTCACGGCAAGGGACTGCTGATCGACTTCAACTACGACACCGAGCCACTCCCCGGCAAGTACCCCTTGCCCGGCATCGGCCCGTTCACGCTGTTGAAGGAGACGGAGATGAACCACTGGGGCAAGATGATGTTCAAGTGGGTCTACTGGAACATGCTCATCAAGGGCAAGGAACTGCCGCTCCCGCATGAGATGCTGATGGCCGGCAAGGTCACCGAGGGTGCGAAGTGACGATCGCAGCAACCGACCGAGTCACCGACCTCGAGCAGAAGCTCGACGACATGTCGATGAAGCTCGACCTCGTGGTCGCTGAGCTGAACGAGCAGCGCCTCCGCCGTCAACAGTGGGAGGACTTCGTCGCCGATGCCACGCCGCTCGCCGGGGAAGCTCTGGCAGTTGCGAGCCGGGAGCTCGAGGAGATGCAGGAGTTCGTCCGGCCTGAGGACATGCTCCGACTGCTCAGACGAATCCTGCGGAACACGAACAACATCGAGGAAGGGCTCGCGACCTACGAGAGCGCCATGGAGTTCCTGTCCGATGCCGGTCCGCTTGCGAATCAGGCGTTCCTGCGGGTGCTCACGATGATGGAGGAGTACGAGCGACGCGGTTACTTCGAGTTCGCGAACGCCACGGTCGGCGTGGTGGACCGCATCGTCACCAACTACAGCAAGGAAGATGTCGAGGCGCTCGGCGACAACATCGTCCACATGCTCGACATCGTCAAGAGCCTGACACAACCCGAGATGCTCGCCGTCGCCGATCGCCTGCTGGCGGTTGTCCAGCGCCAGCAACAGCTCGCAGAGCTCGAGCCGGAGGATCCACCAGGATTGCTCGCAATCGCAGGGCAGATGCGGGATCCCGAGGTGCGGCGCGGCATGGCGCGGGCACTCAACACATTCAAGGCCGTCTCGGCTGCCGAAACGAAGTCTGCAGCTGCGACAATCGACGCCAATACCAACGACGACTCACCCCAAGGAGGTGCGTGATGCCGGTCACCACGATTGCCGGCGAGGAGATCCATGTCGACGAAGAGGGTTTCCTCACCGAGTACGACGAATGGTCCAAGGACCTCGGAACACAGCTGGCCGCCAACATCGGCATCGATCCGATGACCGACGACCATTGGGCGGTCATCGACTTCCTCCGCAGCGACTATCAAGAGCAGGGCGAGACCGCAACGCTGCGTCGCGTGTCCGCAGTCGGCGGCTTCGACACCAAGTCGCTGTTCCAGCTCTTCCCCAAGAAGCCGGCTCGCAAGATGTCTTACGTCGCCGGCCTGCCCAAGCCCGCCGGCTGCATCTAGGAGGCCTCGATGACGACTGACGTCAAAGACACCGAAACCGCTCCGATCGTCCCCGACTTCGGCGACGACAGCGAGGACCGCAAGATCGCCTTCGTGTGTTCCAAGGGAACGCTCGACATGGCCTATCCGGCGCTCATCATGGCGTCCGGCGCCCTCGAGCAGGGTGTGGAGACCCACATCTTCTTCACGTTCTGGGGCATGGACATGATCAACAAAGAGACGATGGGCGATCTCAAGTTCACGCCGGTCGGCAACACCACGGCGACACGTCAGGCCCACATGCCGATGATCTTCACGGCATTCCCGGGCGTGGCATCGTTGGCGACACACCAGATGAAGAAGTCGCTCGACGAGCTCCAGATCCCCGACGTCCCGACCTTCCTGTCGCACCTGTCGGACATGGGCTGTCACCTGTGGGCGTGCAAGATGTCGGTCGACATGTTCGAACTCTCCGAAGACGACATGACCGACGACCTCAACGGCATCCTCAACGTCAGCGACTTCATCGAGATCATCGACGGCGCGCAGACGATGTTCATCTAGCCGGGTCCCCCCACCGGCAATCGGAAGTGGCACCCTCCGGGGTGCCACTTCGCGTCACCGAGGGGACGTCCTCACCCGATCGCCACAGGCGTGGCGCACCACGGCCACGGAATCAGGACGAACGGTCGGCGAGGAGCGCTTCGAGCGCGACCGTCACCATGTCATCGAACGTGCGCTCCCGCTCGTCGGACGTGGTCTCCTCCTGGCTGACGATGTGATCGGACACGGTCAGGACTGTCAGGGCGCGAACTCGCTCTTCGTGCGCGATGCCGTAGAGCCCGGCGGCCTCCATCTCGACGGCGAGGACGTTCATGCGCTGCCAGGTCTCGAGGGCGTCCGAAGCGGGGTTGTAGAAGGAATCCGACGAGTGCACGTTGCCGGTGTGCACCTCGAGACCTGCGGCCGTGGCCGCCCCTTTTGCGGCGATCAGCAGGTCGAGGTCGGCGGTGGCGGCGAAGTCCCACCCGTGGTACCGCTCCCGGTTCACCCCGGATTCGGTGCACGCACCAACGGCGAGGACGATGTCACGCAGGTGCACGTCGGTCGAGATCCCGCCACACGATCCCACCCGGACCAGCCGCTTGGCACCGTAGAACCGGACCAGCTCGGTGATGTAGATCGACGCCGAGGGGATGCCCATGCCCGTCCCCATCACCGTGACCGGCATGTCCCGGTAGGTACCGGTGAAGCCGAGCATGTTGCGCACGGCTGTCACTTCCCTGGGTTGGTCGAAGAAGGTCCCAGCGATGTACTGGGCCCGGAGCGGGTCTCCCGGTAGCAGGACGGCTTCGGCGATGTCGCCCTCGGCGGCGGAGATGTGCGGTGTGGGCATGGCTGCTCCTTGTGAGCTCACACAGCCATGCTACGAGACGGGCGCCGGTCAGTCCTCGGCGCCGTCCGAGCCCTGGAACGGTGACGGGTCGACACCGAACAGCGACACCAAGCGAGCGACCACCGTCACGAGGAAGATGGTTCCCACCACCGCCTCCATCGTCGCGAGGTACTGCGCCCATTCGAACGACGGGTTGAGATCGCCGTACCCCAGCGTCGTGATGGTCACGAGCGAGAAGTACATGAAGCTGGTCGTGGGCTCGGGCTGCCCGAAGAACAGCAGCCCATTTGCGCCGTCGAGGGCGAGGAATGCGTAGTGGAAGGCGAGCGCGATCAGCAAGAACGCGGCCAACGCACCCCAGATCGTCTCGGAGGTGACTCGATCCTGTAGGAAGAGGCGCCGGGTCACCAGGATCGGCGAGAGCAGGGCCAAGAACACCCACAGGAAGGATGGCCGGCCCGCGGCGTCCGAGACGGCGTTGGAGCCGAACACCGAGAGCCCCACCGCCGTGAGGATGACTCCGAGCACCACGAGCATCGCAATGCGCCGAGGCCGTTTGGCCACGCCGCTCGCTTCGATCGCAAGGATGAGCGTGAGGCCGGTGATCACCGTGACCATGATCCAGTTGAACTCGCTGGCGATGTCCTGGGTCGGATCCTCGAGGTCGATGAGCGAGTTGGCCGTGACCGAGATCACGGTCAGTGCGAGGAGCGCGCCGAACCTGTCGAGGTAGCGCCCCCGATCGTCGAACAGCTTGTTGGCCCAGCCGCTCACCATGCCTCCCGTATCAACAGTGGACAACGGTAGGCACGCCAGACGGCCGACTCAGGGATGACATGGTGCACAGTCGGCAATCCGAACGCGGCCGAGGTTCGCCACCGCCGGCGAGGGCACACGAAGCCGATGTCAGTCCTGGGTGCGGAAGAACGTCCCCGACCAGAAGCCGATACCGATCATCGCCAACCCGATCTGGATGAAGAGCTTGATCCAATCGATGCCGTCGGTGTCACCGACCCCGAGGAACTGGGCGATGAGGCCGCCGACGAGAGCCGCAAGGAAGCCGATCAAGACCGTGGCACCCAGCGAGATGTTCTGTCGGCCCGGCAGGAGGAGCCGGGCGATTGCCCCGACGATCAAGCCGGCGACGACAGCGCCGGCCACCGTGACCATGAACGCGACCAAGACCACCCTCCTGTTCGAGCGACTGCCCCAGCATATCGAACACCGAGGGTGGCCACAACCATGCTTTGCGTTGTGCTACGGCGCCGGTTGCATCTCGCGATGTTCGACGGTTCCGTCGGCGTGGAGGGCGAACCGCCCATCGGTGCGGGCATGCACCGGATCGGGCGATGCCCACGGCCACCCGCCGAAACCGGTGCGGCGATAGTCGTCGAAGGCCTGCTGGAGCTCCTCGGGCGTGTTCATGACGAACGGTCCCATTTGGAACACCGGAGCTCCGATGGGCCGGCCCTGGAGTAGCAGGAACTCCGCAGGTCCGTCCAGGGCGGTCACGGAAGCCGGGAGATCGGACCGGAGCCTGATACCCGATCCCGACGAGATCTGCATCCCGTCGACCACTGCGCCTTCACCGTCGAAGAAGTGCAGCATGCGGTTGAGACCCTCGGCATGAGGGGGGAGTTCCCACGTCGCTCCCCCATCCACCCTGATCAGCCAGATGGCCATGTCACCGAGCGGGTTGGAGGCCCAGGAGTCGGGCGGAGCATGGGGTGCGCGGTGGCCGCCGAGCTCCCCTGCGATCACGTCCACGCTCACACCGGGCGTCGGCTCGATCGTGGGGATCTCCTCGGACCACAGCATCCGGAAGTACGCCGGAACCATCTTGGACTGCGGCGGGAGGTTCAGCCAGATCTGGAACAGCTCCAGTGGATTGTCTGCGTCGTCTCGGATCAGGGGAAACATCTCTGCGTGCTGGATCCCGCTGCCGGTGGTGAGCCACTGCACATCGCCCCCGCCATACCGGGCGGTGGCCCCGAGCGAGTCTGAATGATCGACATACCCGCGGCGCACCACGGTCACGGTTTCGAATCCCCGATGGGGATGCTGTGGGAAGCCGGGCACGATGGCGCCGTGGTACATGCTCCAGCCATCGATTCCCGAGAAGTCCGACCCGATGCGACGTCCTGCGAGGGAGCCGCCAGGCCCCTGGTTCTCGTCACCCTCGGGGTACTCGTCCAAGTGATGCATCGTGAAGATGAACGGGTCGAGGCCCTGCCACTGGAAGCCCAGCTCGACGACCTCGAGGACGGCAGGTGACGATGTGTCCCGGCCCTTCGGTGAGTTCTGATTGGTGGTCATGTGCGTTCCGTCGCTTTCGGTCCTCGATAGGCGATCTGGCAGAACCCGTGGTTGCAGTACCCATTCGGGTTCTTCGCCAGGTACTGCTGGTGATACTCCTCGGCGTAGAAGAAGGGCCCCGCTTCCTCGGCCGGCCGGAACTCGGTCGTGATGGCTCCGAACCCGGCATCGGTGAGGTCGTTCTGGTACGAGGCCGCAGACGCCAGGACCGCCTCACGCTGGTCATCCGTCGTCCAGTACACCGAGGAGCGGTACTGCGTTCCGACGTCGTTGCCCTGCCGATTCGCCGTCGTGGGGTCGTGCTGCTCCCAGAACTGGCGCATCAGGTCGTCCGGGGTGACCCGCTGCGGGTCGTAGACGATCTGCACGGCTTCGGTGTGCCCGGTTCCCCCGGTACACACCTCCTCGTAGGTGGGATTCTCGGTGAATCCGCCCTGGTAGCCGACGGCGGTCGTGATGACGCCGGGGATCTGCCAGAAGATCCTCTCGGCTCCCCAGAAGCACCCCATGCCGACGTACAGGATCTCTGCTCCGTCGGGGAATGGAGGCTTCATCTTGGAATCGTTGACGAAGTGGATGCCTGAGATCGACAGCTCCTGGTCACGGCCGGGAATGGCCGTCTCAGCCGTCGGCATCGCGGGTGATCTGCGCATGAACATGGGAGAGAGAACCCATTGCGGCGCTGGTCTGTTCCCGAGACTGGTACCTCGAAAGGAGGAGGTACCGTAGCGATGTGACCAGCGTGCGCGAGCGAGTGCGACACAGCCTCGGCAAGCGAGGAACGACCTCCTTCCTCTTCGCCGCCGTGGTGCTCGGTGTGTTGGTCGGCCTCGCAACGGCGGCGTTGGCGCTCTTGATCGAAGGCGTGGAGATCCTCACCGAGGCGTTCGGAGATTGGACCAATTGGGGCGTCTGGGCATTCCTCGTGACGATCCCGATCGGCATCTCGATCTCGTGGTGGATCAACCGGAGGCTCGGGCCCGGCATCTCGGGTGGTGGGGTCACCGAGACGATGGTGGGTATGAGCCTGTTCGGTGGCTACCTCCCAACCCGATCGATCCTGCCGAAGATGGCGGCGACCGCCGCAACGCTCGGGACGGGTGGCTCAGGTGGTGCAGAGGGCCCCATCGCCTACATCGGCGGTTCCGTCGGCTCGAGTCTCGCCCGGTACGGCGGGTTCGACCACGACCGCATCCGCAGCCTCGTCGCCGCCGGTGCGGGAGCCGGCATCGGCGCATCGTTCAACGCTCCCATCGCCGGCATGCTCTTCGCAATGGAGGTGATCCTCGGTTCGTTCGCCATCCGCCATTTGAACGCCGTGGTGATCGCCTCGGTGGTGGCTGCGGTGACCGCCGAGATCCTGGTGGGTGAGGAGCTCATTCTCAGGTCACCCGCGCAGCGGGTCGGCGAGCCGGCCGAACTGCTCTTCTTCGTCCTGTTGGCGGTGGCGGCCGTCGCCATCGGCCTCGTGTATCTGCGCGCGCTCGACATCGGCGCTGCCTGGAACTACCCCTCTTGGCTCGCCAAGTGGTCCAAGCCGATCTCCTACGGCCTCGCCGTGGCCCTGATCGGCGTCATCTGGCCCGAGTCGCTCGGTACCGGGCGGGACTTCCTGACCGGGCTGTTGTTCCTCCAGGATGCCGGCCCGTACGTGTGGTACACGCTCGTGTTCATCGCGCTCGCGAAGATCGCAACCTCGGTGATCACCCGCGCTGGTGGCGGATCTGCGGGCGTGTTCATGCCTTCGCTGGTGATCGGCGGTTCGCTGGGTGCGGCATTCGCCATCCTCGTCCAGGAGATCTCGGGCTTCGACGAGCTCGACACCGGCGCCTACGCCGTCGTGGGGATGGCAGCAGTCTTCGCAACCGTCGCCCGGGCACCGCTGACCTCGGTCATCATCGTGTTCGAGCTGACGGGCAACTACGAGCTGATCCTTCCGCTGATGCTGGCCGCTGCGCTGGCGACGTTCTTCGGTGATCGCTTCCACAAGGAGAACGCGTACACCATCCCGCTCGCCCAGGAGGGGATCCAGCTGCCGACCAACGAGGACATCGACCTGCTGGACACCGTCGACGTCCGTGAGGTGATGCAGGACGTCGATGGCGTCGTGCACCCGTGGCAGCCAACGGCCGAGGCAGCCGAATTCCTGGACGTCACCGGCCACCACGGTGTCGCCGTCCTGAACGATCGGGATCACCTCGTGGGCATGCTGACCCTGTCGGACATCGCCAAGTCCGGAGGGCCATCGCACGATCGCTCGGTCGCCGATGCGATGTCGCGTGACCCGATCACGATCGATCCAGATGCCCCGGTATCGGAGG
>JASJCF010000029.1 GCA_030066265.1 Acidimicrobiia bacterium
GTCGAGACGCTCGTCGTGGACGAGGCCGCAGAGATGCGGGCGATCCGCCGTGCCGAACTCTCCATGGAGGGCGAGGGCGTCGACGAGGCCACCTCTGACGAGTTCGTGTGCACCAGCTGCTTCCTGGTGAAGCGAACCAGCCAGCTCGCCAACAAGCGCAAGAGGATCTGCCTCGACTGCGCAGTCTGAGACCCGGGTCAAGCCAGGAGTCGATCCAGCCGATGCATCGGTATGGCACACTTCGACTTGCGCGTCCTGGTCATCATCCCGACCTACAACGAGCGTGAGAACCTCGAGGAGATCGTCGCCGCTGTCCGGGCTCTGCACTACGACGTCCTGATCGTCGACGACGCCTCTCCGGACGGGACTGGCGCGGTCGCAAACGGGCTCGCAGCAACGGACCCCGGCGTGCGCGTCCTCCACCGTTCGCACAAGCAGGGTCTCGGCCCGGCCTATGCACACGGATTCGCCGTGGGCCTGGATCTGGGAGCCGAGGTGCTGTGCGAGATGGATGCCGACTTCTCTCACGACCCAGCCGATCTCCCGCTCCTCGTCGACGCTGTGCGCGCCGGTGCCGATCTCGCCATCGGCTCCCGCTACGTGGAGGGCGGATCAACCGAAGGCTGGCCGTGGCATCGGACGTTCATCTCCCGAGGCGGCAACCGATACGCCAGAGCCGCGCTCGGCCTCCACGTGAACGACGCAACGGCCGGATTCCGAGCCTTCCGCGACACCACGGTGCGCAAGATCTCTCCTGAGACGTGCGAGGCATCGGGGTACGGCTTCCAAGTCGAGATGGCATGGCGAACGGAGGAGGCGGGCCTGCGAATCGTCGAAGTGCCCATCACCTTCCGGGAACGACAGCGCGGCCGCTCGAAGATGGACTTCTCCATCGCCCTGGAAGCCATGCGGCTCGTCACGGCATGGGGGTGGAAGCGACGGTTCAGGCCGGGCTCCTAGGGCCGTTCGCAGAACTACGCTCGCTGCGATGGACATCACCGTTCGCGCCGCCACCGAAGCCGACATCGGGTACCTCGTGGATCTCTACCGGGACATGGAGGCCGAGCAGGTCGCCAAGAAGCCCATCTGGGCGCTCACCGACGGCCTCGACGAGCCATACGGCGCCCAGCTCTCGGATGCGCTCGAGCAGCCGGAGTCGTGGCTCTGGATCGGGGAGATCGACGGCGTCACCGTCGGCTTCGCCTGGGTCACGATCGAAGAGATGCTCGACCGGGCAGGAGGCCGCCGCCTCGGCCGGATCCGACTGATCTACACGACCCCTGACGCCAGGGGCGTGGGAGTGGGCCACGCAGTGCTCACACAGGCCCTCGACACCCTGCGAGCAGTGGGGATCTCCGCATTCGATGCTCCTGCAGGCCCAGGTCAGCGAGCAGCGAAGAACTTCTTCGAGGCCCACGGGTTCGCCGCCCGATCGATCGTCATGCATTCCGCCGACACCGGGGCCTTCGATGCCTGATCGATGGTCAGCAGCGGCCATCGATCTGTGCGTTGAACTCATCCGAAACGAATGCGTCAACACCGGCGATCCCGACTCCGGCCACGAACGCCGCTCTGTCGAGACGCTCCAAGCGTTTCTCGATGACGAAGGTACGGTCGTCGAACCGCATCCAGGGCGCGCTTCGGTGGTGTACCGCATCGCAGGCACCGATCCGGAGGCACCCCGCCTCCTGTTGATACCCCACCTCGATGTCGTGCCCGCCACCGGATCGGACTGGAGGCATCCCCCCTTCGACGGGACCCGATCGGACGGATTCGTCTGGGGGCGCGGGGCCGTCGACATGCTCAACGTGACCGCCGCAATGGCCACCACCTTTCGCGCCATACGTGATGGAGACGTCGAGCAACCGGCAGGGGACGTCATCCTCGCAGCCGTGGCGGACGAAGAGGCGGGTGGGAGGCTCGGCGCCATGCATCTCATCGACGAGCACTGGGATCTCATCGCCTGCGATGCCGTATTGACCGAGGTGGCAGGCCCGATGCTCGACGGCGGGGGTGCTCCGGCTCTGCCGGTCACCGTTGCCGAGAAGGGCCCGGCATGGCGGACCATCGCATCTCACGGCGTCGCAGGCCACGGGAGCCAGCCATACGGCCGCTCCAACGCGGTCGTGACCCTGTCGGAGGCGTTCTCGAGAATCGCATCGTCGCCCCAACCAGTGCTCATAACCGACGAATGGCGGCGGTTCGTTCCTCACCTTCCGGTCTCGGAGCGGGTGCGCGCCATGCTGATCGATCCGGAGCACGTGGAGGACGCGATCTCTGAGATCGCCGAGACGGACGTCGTCGTGGCTCGATGGATCCACGCGTGCACCCACTTGACGTTCTCACCGAACACGTTCACCGGTGGCACGAAGCACAACGTCGTTCCGAACGCATCGATTGGAGACGTCGATATCCGGATGTTGCCGGGCCAGGAGAGCGTCGACGTGGAGGATCATCTCCGGAAGGTGCTCGGGCCCGACCTGTACGAGGAGCTCGACATCGTTCCCTCGCTCGAGATGCCCGCCAACGCCTCGCCCCCGAGTGGCCCTCTGTGGGACGCGATGGGGGATGCGGCGTTCGATCACGTGGGCTCGCGCACGCTCGCTGCGACGATGACCCCGGTCACCACCGATGCCCGCTTCTTCCGTGCCCGGGGCATACCCTCCTACGGGGTCGGGCTCTTCGACGACTCGATCTCGTTCGCAGAGATGCTGGCGATGTTCCATGGGCCGGACGAACGCGTGTCCGAAGCGTCGATCACCCTCACGGCTGAGTACCTCGCCTCGGTGATCGCACACTTCTCGACGCGGGCATCGGCGTGACCCTGGACGACACACCGGGAACCATCGTCTTCGATCTCGATGGCGTGCTGTACCTCGACCGCCAGGGGGTGCCCGGAGCCGGAGAAGCGCTCGATCGGCTCAGAGGCGAAGGGTGGAAGCTCCTCTTCGCGACGAACAACTCCACCAAGACGGCATCAACGGTCGCCGATCACATCCTCGAGCGGACTGGGTTCGCCATCGAGCCGTCCTCCGCAATCACCTCTGCTGCGAGCGCCGGCGCTTATGCGGCAGAGCGCTACTCCTCGGCGGTCGTGCTCGGCTCGAACGGCCTCGTGTCCACCCTGCAGTCCTACGGCCTCGAGATCAAGGGAGCGGGTCCTGCGGACTGTGTCGTCGTCGGATTGGACATCGATCTGGGCTACGGCGATATCGACCGGGCAAGTCGCGCGATCCGACAGGGCAGCGCCTTCGTGGCGACCAACGTCGACAGCACCTACCCGACACCGACCGGCTTGGCGCCCGGCGCCGGGGCCATCGTTGCCGCCGTGAGGGAGGCGAGCGGTGTCGACCCCGTCGTGTGCGGGAAGCCGACCGCCCGGTTCCTGTATCTGGTGCAACCGAAGCTCGTCGGGCCTCGGATCTGGATGGTGGGGGATCGGCCGGAGACCGATATCGCCATGGCACACGATGCAGGGTGGACGTCCGTGCTGACCTTGACCGGCGTGATCACCGATCCGACGGAGGTACCGGACCGTCATCGCCCGGACCACATCATCGACTCGGTCGCCGATCTGCCTGATCTGGTTGCGGGAAGCCGTGCATGAGCGCGAATGCAAAGACGGGGGTCGCGCCCACATCGCGGGATAATGGAGCCATGACCACATCTGCAGATGGGGGCAACTCGCACCTCGACGAACTCCAGGCCGCACTCGAAGAAGCCGACGCGTCGAAGGCGCCTGACATTGCTCAGCGACTCGCGTCAGAGCTCGGCGAACGGCTCGACGAAGACCCGGACACCTCGGCCACGACGGACGAAGAGGAGCCGCACTGACCCGCCGAAGGCTCGACGTCGAACTCGTCCGAAGGGGCCTGGTCGATACGAGAGCTGATGCACAGCGGGCCATCCGTGCAGGATTGGTGCGCGTCGGCGCCACCACGGTCCCGAAGGCGTCGTCCCTCGTCTCGGCATCCGACTCCATCCACTTGGCCCGGCAACCCGAGCCCTACGTCAGCAGAGCCGGTCGCAAGCTCGCCGGTGCACTCGATCGTTTCGGTGTCGACGTGAGTGGACTTCGGGCTGTCGATCTGGGCGCATCGACGGGAGGCTTCACCGATTGCCTGCTTCAGCGCGGCGTCAGCTCGGTGGTGGCTGTCGATGTGGGGTATGGACAGCTCCACTGGCGGATCCGCTCCGATCCACGCGTGACCGTCATCGAGCGCACGAACGTTCGAACAGCGGATCCCGCCTCGATCGGCGCTCCCTTCGATCTCATCGTCGGGGACCTCTCGTTCATCTCGCTGCGCATCGTGGCACGAGCGCTGGAGCAGCTCGGAGGAGAAGAGTCGATCTGGATCCTGTTGATCAAGCCGCAGTTCGAGGTCGGACGTGACCGCGTCGGACCTCGGGGCATCGTCGCTGGAGCCGAGGACCGTGCGGCTGCGATCCAGGGAGTGGTCGATGCGCTCTCGGCCGTCGGGCTCGGATGTCAGGCGCTCGCGGTATCGTCGATCACCGGAACGACGGGGAATGTCGAGTTCGTCGCGATGTTCGATCGAACGCATGGGACGATCGATCGAGCGACGATCGACGCAATCAGCGAGGAACAGCCATGACATCGGTTCGCCTGATCACGAGGCCGGATCGGCCCGAGGCCTCGGGTATCGAGCAGCGGCTCCGCACCGCCCTCGACGATTCCGACATCGCTGTCAGCGGGGCGGGCGAGCCGTTTGACATCGTGATCGCGATCGGGGGTGACGGGACGGTGCTCGAGGCGGCGGCCGAGGCCATGGCTGCCGGCGTGCCGGTCTGCGGTGTCAATGTGGGAAAGGTGGGATACCTCGCCGAGTTCAAGGAGAACGAGATCGACGATCTCGTCTCCGCCATCGCAGCTGACCGCTACGACCTCGCACCGCACTCGGTCGTCCACGTGGAGAGCGGCGATGTGAGCGCCGTGGCGGTGAATGACGTGGTCGTGGAGAAGGTCGTGAGCCAGCGGATCATCGAGGTCGCCGTGGCGGTGAACGGCAGGCCGCTCGCGACGTATCGCACCGATGGGATCATCGTTGCCAGCCCGCTGGGCTCCACGGCGTATTCACTCTCGGCAGGGGGCCCGGTGGTCGATCCATCCCTCGACGCCTTGATCCTCACACCCATCGCCCCGCACAGCCTCCTCACCAGACCGGTCGTCCTCGCACCGGACGCCGTGGTCACGATCGCCATCGAGATCGAGCGGCCTGCTCGGATCAACGTCGACGGCCGGGAGCTGTGCCTCGTTCAGCCCGGGGGGATCGTGACCGTGCAGCGGGGTCCCACGAACGTTGAATTCCTGAGCCTCGGCCGACATCCGTTCCCCCAGGCAGTCCGCGATCAGTTCGGTTTGGACCATGCTTGACGAGCTGTCAGCTGTCAACCTCGGGCTCATCGAACAAGCCACGCTCCGCCTCGACGACGGCCTCACCGTCATCACCGGGGAAACCGGTGCTGGGAAGACACTGATGCTCGGCGCCATCAGGCTGCTGCGCGGTGACAAGGCGACCAAGGGACTCATCGGGCCGTTTCACCACCGGTGCGAGGTCGCCGGACGATTCGTCACCGGAGAGCGGGAACTCGTCGTGAGACGCTCGATCGACGGATCACGGTCCCGCGCCTACGTCGACGACAGCGTCTCGAGTGTCGCAGGGCTCACCGAGGCGACCAAAGGGACGATGAGCGTGGTGGGCCAACACGACCAACTCAGCCTCACGACGAGCCGGGGTGTTCGTTCGCTGATCGATGCGTCGCTGGACCGTGCCGGGCTGAGCGCACGTCAGCGGTACGCAGAGGCGTGGAGCGGACTCGCCGCCATCGAGGACGAGATCGCAGCAATCGGGGGCGACCTCCGAGCCATCGAGCGCGAACACGACAGCTTGACCTATCAGGTCGAGGAGATCGACACTGCGGAGCTCGCCGAGGGCGAGGAAGCGCACTTGGAGGCCACCTTGACGCGCCTCCGCAATGCCGAAGGGCTGCGAGAGGACGTGGCGGATGTCCTGGCGCTCCTGGGTGACGATGGCGCGTCGCGCTCGATGGACTCGGCGAGATCGTCGCTGGCGCGAGCGACCGATCTGGATGCCGACCTCACCACCTTGCTGTCCGGGCTCGATGAACTCCTCACGAGGCTGAACGAATTGACGGGAGCCGTCGCCGTGTATGCATCCGACATCGACGCAGATCCGCGGGATCTCGCCGAATACGAGGACCGGATGGCCAGACTCAACGAGCTCAAACGCAAGTACGGAGCATCCGTCGAAGACGTGCTCACCTTCCGCAAGGAAGCTGCACAGCGCCGTGATGAGCTCAGCGCTCTCCTCCTTGCGGCGGAAGACATCGAGGACCGCCTGGCCGTTGCTCGCGCCGGTGTAGCCGACGCCGGCGAGGAATTGCGCCGATACCGGCAGGCGTCGGCTGATCGGATTTCCGTGACAGCTGTCGAGCATCTGTCCGAACTCGGGTTCAGCGAGCCGGTCGTCGAGATCGTTGTCGACCCCGCCGATCCATCATCGTTCGGTAGCGACCGGCCCACGATCCGATTCGCTTCCTCGCGATCACTCACGCCCGCACCGGTGTCGGCGATCGCTTCGGGCGGTGAGCTCTCGCGTCTCGTTCTTGCGCTCACGCTCGCTTCAGGCGCGGCGGACGCTGCGGTGGTCGCCTTCGACGAGATCGATGCCGGAGTCGGTGGCACGACAGCGCTCAGCATGGGAGCCAAGCTCTCGGCACTCGCCGCGGGTCGACAGGTCATCTGCGTCACCCACCTTCCCCAAGTCGCCGCGTATGCCGATACCCACTTCGTCGTGACCCGAGCAGACGAGCGTGCGTCGATCCGCCGGCTCGATGCCGATGAGCGGGTGGACGAGATCACCCGCATGCTTGCGGGGCTGTCTGACTCCGAGAAGGGCAGGGATCATGCGAGGGAGCTGCTCGCCTCGGCGGGCCGGTGACCGATCCGGGTCGTTGGAACGGGACTCGCCGCTGGTAGCATCCCAGCTTCCGAGGCGGAGGACTACGTGACGAAGCACGTGTTCGTGACGGGCGGGGTGACATCGAGCCTTGGGAAGGGCATCACCTCGGCATCGTTGGGACGGCTCCTGAAGGCACGGGGCTACCGAGTCGTCCTCCAGAAGCTCGACCCGTACATCAACGTGGATCCCGGCACGATGAACCCCTTCGAGCATGGCGAAGTCTTCGTGACCGATGATGGCGGCGAGACCGACCTCGACCTCGGCCACTACGAACGCTTCGTCGGGGAGTCACTGAGCCGTGATTCCAACGTCACCACCGGATCCGTGTACCAGTCGGTCATCCGCAAGGAGCGGCGAGGTGACTACCTCGGTGCGACCGTCCAGGTGATCCCCCACATCACCAACGAGATCAAGGCTCGCATTCGCAAGCTGGGCCAGCGCGACGACGTCGACGTGGTGATCACCGAGGTCGGAGGCACGGTGGGGGACATCGAGTCACTTCCGTTCCTGGAGGCGATCCGCCAAGTCCGGAAGGACATCGGGGATGACAACACCTGCTACATCCACGTGACCCTGGTGCCCTACCTCAACACGAGTGAGGAACTCAAGACGAAGCCGACGCAGCACTCGGTCGCCGAGCTGCGGAGTCGCGGCATCCTCCCGGAGGTCATCGTCGTCCGGTCGGATCGTCCCGTCGACGAGTCGGCTCGGCGCAAGATCAGCCTCTTCTGCGATGTTGCGCCCGATGCGGTGATCAACGCCGTCGATGTACCCAACATCTACGCCGTGCCGCTGGCCCTCCACGAAGCCGGGCTCGACGACGTGGTGTGCCGGGAGCTCAACCTCGATCCACCGCCTGCCGAGCTCGCCGAGTGGGGGCAGATGGTCAACGAGATGACCACACCGGAGAGCGACGTCACGATCGGCATCGTCGGCAAGTACGTCGATCTCCCGGACGCCTACCTGTCCGTCGTCGAAGCGTTGAATCATGCAGGTCGAACCTCTCGGGTCAAGCCTGAGATCCGCTGGATTCCCGCAGACGACGTGGACGGTCTGCTCGCCGAGTCCTACCTCGAGGATCTCGACGGGATCCTGGTTCCCGGTGGATTCGGGATCCGCGGCATCGAAGGGAAGATCCAGGCCATCAGGCATGCGCGCGAGCGGGGAATCCCGTTCCTCGGGCTGTGT
Organism: Acidimicrobiia bacterium; assembly: GCA_030066265.1. Classification (GTDB taxonomy): domain Bacteria; phylum Actinomycetota; class Acidimicrobiia; order Spongiisociales; family UBA5794; genus SZUA-442. The sequence continues at coordinate 8,193 of JASJCF010000029.1, forward strand.
CTGGGCCTGCAATGTGCGGTCATCGAGTACTCCCGCCATGTCCTCGGCCTGTCATCGGCTCACTCGAGCGAGTTCGACCCGATGACCCCGGACCCCGTGATCGACTTGATGGAAGACCAGAAGGACGTCGCGGACAAGGGCGGAACGATGCGGCTCGGCCTGTACCCGGCGAAGCTGCGACCGGGGACGCTGGCTCGCGACCTCTACGGGGAGGAAGTGGTCTACGAGCGCCACCGACATCGGTGGGAGGTCAACAACAAGTACCGCAACGCACTCGAGGAGGCCGGCCTGACGATGTCAGGAACGAGCCCGGACGATCGACTGGTGGAGTTCGTCGAGATCGGCGATCACGCGTACTTCATCGCCACCCAGGCGCACCCCGAGTTGATCTCTCGACCGGACGATCCGCATCCGCTCTTCGACGGGTTCGTCGCCGCCGCCAAGAGGCATCGCGCCGACACCGCACACCACGCTCCCTCTGCGTCGGTCACCGGAACGCAACGGTGAGCGATCGATCAGGTTTCGAAACCGTCGGATCCCGAACCATCGCCGATCTCTCGTTCCTCACGGTCAACATGCGGGACGTGCGGACCCCTGACGGAGCGATCGTCGAGCGCGTGGTGATCGAACACCCGGGAGCGGTGGCCGTCGTTCCCATCATCGACGGAGACATCCTGCTGATCGAGCAGTATCGCGCACCGGTCGAGCGCCACGTGCTCGAGATCCCCGCAGGCAAGCTCGACCACGATGGCGAGGATCGCACGATCACGGCGAACCGTGAGCTCGAGGAAGAGGTCGGGTACCGCGCACGTCACCTGGAACCACTCACGACCATCTGGACGTCGGTCGGGTTCTGCGACGAGGTGATTCACATCTACCTCGGGACCGACCTCGTCGAGGGCAATCGTCGGCCCGTCGGCCACGAGGAGCAATCGGCACGTCTCGTCAGAATGCCGTTGCCGGATGCCGTCGACCTCGTGACCTCCGGCGTCATTGCGGACGCCAAGTCGATCGCCGGCATCCTCCTCGCCGCTCATCGTGGACCTGCCTGATCACGCCGACGAGTTCATCGCCTCGATCCGCGCAGAGCGAGGGTTGTCGCCCAACACGGCATTGGCCTACCGACGAGACCTGATCCAGTACCAGGAGACCGTTGACGACCTGCGCATGGCACCGGACGAGGAGGTCGTGCGCACCCACCTCGAGCGATTGCGCAGCCGGGAGCTCGCTCCGACATCCATTGCCAGGAAGTTCGCCTCGATCCGCGCCTACCACCGATTCCTCGTCACCGAAGGGCACGCTGCATCCGACCCAACCACCGGCATCCAAACCCCGTCGCGTCCGCTTCCCCTCCCGAAAGCCCTCACGATCCCGGAGATCACGGCGATCATCGAAGGGGTCGAAGGCGATGAACCGGTCGACGTCCGCGACCGAGCTGTGATCGAGACCCTCTACGCGACTGGCTGCCGAGTCAGCGAGCTCACCGGCATGGACCTCCATGACTACGACACGGAGACTCGCACCGTGCTCGTGACCGGCAAGGGGGACAAGCAGCGCCTGATCCCCGTTGGCGGCTACGCAGACCGTGCCATCCGGGAGTGGCTCCCGGTACGCCTGGAGATGATCTCGGAGCGTCGCACGGGAGCGATGTTCGTGTCGACCCGGGGGAATCGGCTCAGCCGGCAAGCTGTCTGGCGGATCGTCAAAGCTCGAGGGCGGCGTGCCGGTGTCGACGAATCCCGCCTCACGCCGCACGTGTTCCGCCACTCTGCTGCAACGCACATGGTGGAAGGTGGTGCCGATCTGCGGACCGTCCAGGAGCTCCTCGGCCATGCCTCACTCACCACGACCCAGATCTACACCAAGGTCAGCCCTGAGCATCTCCGTGAGATCGTCCTGACGAGCCATCCGCGCGGCGGGCAGTGACGCGGCGATCGACGCACAGATAGCCGAGGTTTTTGGCTGCGATTCACTATCCTTCGCCCATCGGGCCACGAAACCTCTTCTCGTTCGTGGTTCTGGAGGTGGACCATGACGACGGTCGATCGCGACAAGGCGACGGCGACGCTCGAAGAAGAGCGAGAGCGGCTCGTGCACCAGCTCGCTGAGCTCGGTGCAGACGAGGAAGGTGACCTCACCGGTGACGTCGACTTCGGCGATGCCTTCGCCGATGCGGCGGCCGCAACCGCCGAGCGCACCGAGACGCTTGGAATCATCGACGCCCTCAAGCACCAACTCGACGACGTCGATGCAGCGCTCGCCAAGATCGCCGCCGGAACCTACGGTACGTGCGAGAAGTGCGGCAAGGACATCGGGGAGGCACGTCTCGAGTTCCGACCGGCGTCCATCCTCTGTGTGGACTGCAAGAACGGCTCCTGAACCAGGTGCTCCACCTCGCCACGAGGTTCTTCGGCTTCATCTCGTCCACACCGCTCAGCCCCGCCGAGCAGCAGTGGGTCCATGACTGCCTGGCTTCAGATGCGCTGCGAAGCCTCTTCTTCGCACAGCGATCTGAGGATCAGCGACATGCTGTCGCCGTCGCCCGAGCTGCCGGCGGCCCCCCAGATCGCACGGAGGCCGCCCTCCTCCACGATGTCGGCAAGAGCTCGGTGGGTCTCGGCGCGGTGGGCCGCTCATTCGCCACGGTCTGGAACGCCATGTCGATGCCGGTCACGGGCGAGTTCAAGGCGTACCTCGCGCATGGCGAGCTCGGCGCATCCATGATCGAGGACGCGGGTGGTAGTCCGCTCGCCGTGGCTTTCGCTCGTCACCATCCCGGCCAAGCGCCTCCGGGTGTCGATCGCAACGACTGGGCCGCACTCGAAGCAGCCGATGAGGGTCGCTGAATACCCGTGAAGTCCCCAGCCCGGCAATAGCATTGCCGCCAGCATGACGTTCCAAGTCCGCACCAGGGTCTATGAAGGCCCGCTCGACCTCCTCCTTCAGCTCATCACGTCACACCAGCTCGCAATCACCGAGCTGAGCCTCGTCGAGATCGTGAACGAATACCTCGCATTCCTCGACGACATGCGCGACCTCGACCTCGAGGTCACGAGTGAGTTCCTCCTGATTGCAGCGACCTTGATCCAGCTCAAGGCCAGGCACTTGCTGCCCGACGACGAGCCGTTGGACCTCGACGAGGAGCTCGCGCTCGCCGAGGAGCGAGACCGGCTGCTCTCTCGGCTCCTGGCCTGCCTCACCTTCAAGGACGTCGCCGCAGTCATCTCCCACCGGATGGAGCAGGCGGCACTCCACCACACGCGCACCGCCGGGCTGCCCGACGACGTCACGCCCCACGTGCCAGACGCCATCATTCCCGTCGACGTCGATGACATGGCCGCCATCGCACAACGAGTGTTCACAACACCACTCACCGATCCAGATCTCGATCACCTCGATCTGGAGCTGCCATCGGTCCAAGATGCGATGGTCGACCTCCAGGGTCGCATGGCTTCGGTCCTCGCCGCGGACTTCGACGAGGTCGTGGACCATTGTCATCGATCGGTCGACGTGGTCGCGTACTTCCTCGCTCTGCTGGAGCTCGCCCGGTGGGGAATCGTGCGGGTCAGCCAGGATGCACCCGAGACTTCGATCCACATCCGGTACGACGATGCTGCGGCCGACGCCCGCTTCGCCGAACTCGTGGCGTCCGAGGAGCACCGATGACCGACGTGAACCGGATCGTCGAAGGTGTGCTCTTCGTGAGCGAGTCGCCCGTGACCGTGGGCGACCTCGCAGAGGTGGCCGAAGTTCCCAAGGCCGACATCGTGATTGCGCTCGGGGAGTTGCAGGAACGGTTCAACGGTACGTTCGGAATCGAGCTCCGAGAGGTCGCCGGGGGGTGGCAATTCGCCACGCCGGCCGACCTCCATCCCTATCTCGAGCGATTTGCGAGCACTGAGCGGGCTCGGCGACTCTCGGGGGCGGCTGTCGAGACCCTGGCCGTGATCGCATACCGCCAGCCGGTGTCTCGCGGCCAGGTGACCGAGATCCGAGGCGTCGACTCGGAGCAGGCCATCAAGACACTCGAACGGCGTTCCCTGGTCGCAGAGATCGGTCGCGCTCCGGGTCCAGGTCAGGCGGTGCTCTACGGCACGACCGACGTGTTCCTCGAGAAGATGGGCATTGCATCCATCGGCGACCTCCCGCCCCTCGCTGATCACGTTCCTCCCGCTGAGATCATGGAGACGCTCGAGATGCCCATGCGCCCGGAGCCATCATCGAACGACTCAACAAGCTGATCGCCCAAACCGGGTTTGCTTCGCGCAGGAAGGCCGACGTGTTGATCGAGCGTGGACGCGTCACGGTGAATGGCAGGTCGGCCTCACTCGGCGATCGTGCAGACGTCACCGACGACGTGAGAGTCGATGGGATCCCGTTGCCACTCGATCCCGAACAGGTCACCTGGCTCGTCTACAAGCCTCGCGGCGTCGTGACCACCATGGATGACCCTCAGGGCAGGTCGACGGTACGAGAGCTCGTACCGCCGGAACCGGTCACGAAGCCGGTCGGTCGGCTCGACCTCGAGTCCGAGGGCCTCCTGCTCATGTCGAACGACGGTCGGCTCGCTCACGTCCTCACCCACCCCAGCTACGGAGTGGCGAAGACCTATCACGTCCTCGTGAATGGCACCGTCACGAAGAGCGAGCTCGCTCGGCTGACAGAGGGCGTGCCCCTCGGCGACGGCGTGGCACGTGCGCGGCAGGTGCGGGTGGTCGCCAGACACGGCGATCAGACCATCGTCGAGATCGTGATGGGGGAGGGGAAGAAGCGCGAGATACGACGGATGATGGCTGCGATCGGGCTGGATGTGGTGCGCCTCGTTCGGACCGCCATCGGAGATCTCGTGGATCGGACGCTTTCGCCGGGCGCCTATCGTCGGCTCGAGGTGGCGGAGATCCGATCGCTGTACGCAAGCGCTGGGCACGAGGTCGACCCATGACCGATCTCGAGCTGACAGCACATGGGGGGTCGTTCCGCGCGAACGTCTCAGTGCCGGGGGACAAGTCGCTTTCCCACCGTGCAGTCATCTTCGCGTCGATCGCAGAGGGCGACAGCCTCATCGAAGGCCTCGGGCCCGGTGCGGACGTTGCGTCAACGGTCGGCGCGGCGCAGCGGCTGGGCGTCGACGTCGAGATCGTCGGTTCCGAGACTCGGGTGCGCTCGCCGGGCAGACACGCGTGGGTATCGCCCTCCGATCCGATCGATTGCGGGAACTCCGGCACGACCATGCGTCTCTTCGCCGGGCTCCTTGCGACCACACCGACATCCGCCCGACTCGTGGGTGACGCCTCGCTGTCTCGACGGCCGATGAAGCGCCTCGTTGCCCCGCTCTCAGCGCTCGGGGGCAAGATCGCGACTAGCGACGGCACCGCTCCGTTGACGGTCGGGGGTGTTCGCAATGCTTCCGGTGCCTCGGTGTGGGTCGACGTGGCGTCGGCACAAGTGCGCTCGGCGTTCGAGTTGGGAGCACTCTCGGCATCCGGGACGTCGACGATCGATTCGCCGGCAGGATTCCGTGACCACACCGAACGGTGGCTGTCGGCGATCGGACTGGGGGAGTGGACGTCGCATACGGCATTCGAGGTCAGGCCGGGCCTCGTGCCCCCGGCGAGGTATCAGATTCCCGGAGACCCGTCGTCGGCGGCGTATCTGTGGACGTGCGCAGCGATCGATCCAGGCTCGCACGTCACGACGCCATCGGTGAGCCTCAACCCCGGGCGCCTCGGTTTCCTCGAGATCCTCGCCCGCATGGGAGCGACCGTCGACGCGGAAGTCACCGGCTCGACCGGAGGCGATCCTGTGGGCGATGTCAGCGTCTCCGGTGCGCACCTCCGGGCCATCGATGTGGAGGGCGACCTCGTGGCGTCGTCGCTCGACGAGCTCCCGCTCGTGGCCGTGCTCGGTGCCTTCGCAGAAGGTGTCACGACGGTCAGGGATGCCGGTGAGCTGCGAACCAAGGAGTCCGACCGCATCGCATCGACGGTTGCGATGATCCGCGCGCTCGCAGGAGGCGCTGAAGAGCATGCTGACGGGTTCGATGTCGTCGGCACCGGGTTTCTGGAAGGGGGCGTGGTCGAGACCCGACACGACCACCGCATCGCCATGTCGGCCGCTGTGGCGGCAACCCGGAGCACCGGTACCGTGAAGATCGTCGATGCGGACGTGGCCTCGGTGTCATGGCCGGGCTTCTACCGAGCGCTGGAGGGTTTGTGGTCGTAGCGATCGATGGGCCGGGAGGCGTGGGCAAGAGCACGGTTTCGCGCGGAGTGGCTTCAGAGCTCGGAGTTGCCTACCTCGACACCGGGTCGACGTATCGCGCGGCGACTCTGGCGGTCATCCGTGCCGACGTCGACCCGGATGACGCCGGGGCCGTGCTCGACACGGTGCTCGGCGTCGACATCGATTACGACGACCGAGGCGTTCTCCTCGGCGGTGAGCCCGTTGCGGCCGACGTCCGCAGTGCCGAGGTCACCCGCGATGTGTCCGCAGTCTCGGCACATCCTGCCGTCAGGGCGCACATCGTGGGTCTCCAACGGTCGTGGGTCGACCGACGAGACGGGAAGGCAGTTGTCGAGGGACGGGACATCGGCACGGTCGTGTTCCCAGGTGCGACCGTGAAGGTCTTCCTGACAGCCCGTGCCGCCGTGCGCGCCCTTCGCAGGGCCGGCGATGCAGAGGCGGGTGGCGCATCGGTCACGGATATCGAACGGGACCTGGAGCGGCGCGACACCGCCGATTCCTCGCGTTCGGCGTCCCCCATGAAGGCCGCGAACGACGCCGTGGTCATCGACACGAGTGATCTGTCCGCCGACGAGGTCATCGCAGAGATCCTGGCGCTGGTGGAGGCAGCTCGCTCAGACTCCGAGGAGTGACAGGGCCTCGGTGGCGGAGAAGTCACGATCGTTGTCGACTGGACCGTCCTGCCCCGGATTGCGGCAGGCAAAGCCTCCCTCGACGAGCGCCTGGAGCGCCTGCATGAAGCGCCTGAGCTGGGGCGGGAGCGGGAAGTACTCGTCCTCGTCGGTGACCCGCACCACCTCGACGCCTTCTGACGGCGCCACTGCAGTGATCACATCCTGGACGCGTTGGTCGGGCGCCGAAGCTCCCGCCGTCACGCCGACGACCTCGGCACCCTCGAGCCACGAGGGGTGGATGCCTGCGGGACCGTCGATGCGGTAGGCCGGCACTCCTGCATTGCTCCCGACGCGAACGAGTGCCTGGGTGTTCGACGAGTTCTCCGACCCGATGACGAGCAGCACGTCGGCGCGCTCGGCGAGCTTCTGGATCGCTGATTGCCGGTTCGTGGTTGCGTAACAGAGATCGCTCTTGCGCGCTGTCCACAGGTCGGGATACAGCTCTTGTGCGTCGCTGAGGACGTCCTCCCACTCGTACAGGCCCAGGGTGGTCTGTGCGAGCAGCGCAACACCACCCTCGCTCCTCGGTTCGAACGTGTCGATCCCGACGCGTGGGTCCACGAGTTGCGCGACATCGGGGGCTTCTGCGATCGCACCAACTGCCTCGTCATGGCCCTCATGGCCGACGTAGATGATGTCGTAGCCCTTGTCGGCCATGCGCCTCACCTCGTGATGGACCTTCGTGACGAGCGGACACACTGCGTCCACCATGACGGCTGCGCGGTTCGTCGCCGTCACCACGACCTCGGGAGCCGATCCGTGGGCCGACAGCATGATGGGGCTGCCGTCCGGCACATCCTCGATGTCGTCCACGAACACGACGCCGGCCCGTTCGAAGGCCGCCACGACGGCGGCATTGTGGACGATCTCGTGGTAGCAGTACACCGGCGGTTCGAAGACCTTCACCATCCACGTGAGGGCCTTGATCGCCATTTCGACGCCCGCACAGAAGCCACGCGGCTCGGCGAGGAGGACTTTGCTGGGCATGGGGGGAAGGTTAGGAGGCGAGCGGAGGTGCTTTGGGGCCGTCGGTAGGCTTCCCGGGTCATGTCCCTCCCGACCGTCCTCGAGGTGCTACCCGGAACACCTGCGCACGATGCCGGCATCGCCATCGGCGACGGCCTCGTCGCGGTGAACGGCGTCGTCCCGAACGACGTCATCGAGTACCAACAACTCGTCGACGACGCCGATCCGGTGTTCGAGCTGGAGCGGGACGGCCAGCGGTACTCCGCCGTCATCTCCAAGCCGGACGGCGCCCCGACCGGCATCCGTCTCAACGCGTCCATCTTCGACCGTGTGCAGACGTGCGACAACCACTGCGATTTCTGCTTCATCTACCAGCTGCCGCCCGGGATGCGAAAGTCGCTGTACCTGAAGGACGACGACTACCGATTGTCGTTCCTATACGGGAACTTCACCACGCTGACCCGATTCACCGAGCTCGACTTGGCCCGCGTCATCGAAGAGCGCTTGGGACCGCTGTACGTGTCGATTCATGCGACCGATCCATCGGTGAGAGCCGGCATGCTGCGCAACCCGCGTGGTGCGACGAGTCTTCGCTGGCTCGACGCGCTGCTGGCGCACGACGTCGCCGTCCACGGGCAGATCGTCCTGTGCCCGGGTGTGAACAACGGACCGGTGTTGGAACGCACGCTCGCCGAGGCGATCCTCCGGTTTCCCGGCCTTGCGTCGGTCGGCATCGTCCCGTTGGGTCTCTCCCGGTACAACAAGGAAGACCACCTGCGCGTACACACCGCCGACGAGGCCCGAACGGATCTCGACATCATCCACTACTGGCAGGACCGTGCGTTGGAGACACTCGGGCGACGGGTCTTCCAGGCATCCGATGAGCTCTACATCGCCGCCGGGGTCCCCATTCCGCCCGCTACCGACTACGAGTTGTTCCCCCAACACGAGAACGGCATCGGGATGGTGCGTACGTTCTACGACGAGATCGCCGTGTTGGAATCGGGGAATGCATCCACAGCGCCCATCGTCACGGGCGAATGGCGCTCGATGCCCGCCGCCCCCTCAGAGGGATATCGTGCGGTTCGCCACGACGCTGCCGATCCCACACCCGAGCCTGGTCCGATCGCGATCCTGACCGGCGCATACGGTGCCGCGGTGATCGAACCCGTTCTCGATCGTCTCGAAGCCCTCGCCGGAGTGCCCCTGCGCGTCCTCCACGTCGAGAATCGGTTCTTCGGTGGCAACACCGCTGTCGCCGGTCTCATGGTCGGCGAGGACATCAAGCGTGCGCTCGCGGCAGACACCGAGGCGGCAGGGGCCTACGTGGTGCCGGACGTGGCGTTGAGTGGCGATGTGTTCCTCGACGACGTGCCACTCACGGAGGTGACGCAGGTGGCGAAGGCTCCCGTGGTCGTCGCGCCGGCGACCGCTGCAGGCCTGATCGGAGCTGCACGGTGAGCCGCCTGCCGGTCGTGGTGATTCTCGGACGGCCGAATGTCGGCAAGTCCACGTTGGTGAATCGGATCATCCGGCGGAAGGAGGCCGTGACGAACCCCGAGGCGGGCGTCACACGCGATCGTCGCGAGTTCACAGCCGAATGGGCCGGTCGCGACTTCCAGGTCGTCGACACCGGAGGCTGGGAGGCGCGGCCGGGTGAACAGCTCGTTGCGGACATTCGGGAACAGGCGGAGATCGCCGTCAAGGGTGCCGACGTGGTGGTCTTCGTGGCAGACGCAACCACCGATGTCACCGACGACGACCTCGGTGTTGCGCGTGTGCTCCAGCGTTCTGGCATTCCGCACCTGCTCGTTGCGAACAAGGCGGACTCGCCGGCCGTTGAGTCGGACCTGACACACCTGTGGGGCCTCGGCTTGGGGAATCCGATTCCCATCTCGGCTCTCCACGGACGGAACACCGGTGACTTCCTCGATGATCTCGTCGCAGCGCTTCCCGAGCCGGAGGAGGGCGAGGATCGGGATGTGATCGCCCAGTTGGCGATCATCGGCCGCCCCAACGTCGGGAAGTCCACCTTGCTCAATCGGCTGGCTGGGGAGGAGCGCGTCCTCGTGTCGGAGGTCCCCGGCACGACGAGGGATCCCATCAACCTGATCGTCGACATCGACGGCGAGTACTTCGAGGTCATCGACACGGCCGGAATCAAACGCCACGCTCGGATCAGCGACGACACCGACTACTACGCCGTGCTGCGTGCCCACGACGTCGTCAGGCAAGCCGACGTGGTCCTCTTCGTGATCGACGGGCAACGGGGAGCCACCCATCAGGAGCAACGCCTCGCAGAGGAGATCGCCAAGGCGGGCGCCGGTCTCGTCCTCGTGCTCAACAAGTGGGATGACCTCACGGAGGAGCAGCGCCTCTTCACCGAGGACTCGGTGGCCGACCGCTTGGCTTTCGTCGACTGGGCATCGATCATCCGGATGTCCGCCAAGACTGGAGCGAGGACGCATCGTCTCCCGAAGTACCTGCGACAGACGCTCGAGAACCGCCGGCGGAGGATTCCGGCTCCGGAGATCAACAAGCTGGTCCGCAAGCTCCAGGAGGCGCATCCGCCACCCGTGCGGAAGGGCAGGCGCACGAAGATCCTCTATGCGGTGCAGGCGGAGACCGAACCGCCGACGTTCATCCTGTTCGTCCGTGGCGGAGAACTCGGTCCCGACTACATTCGGTTCATCGAGAACCGCCTGCGCGAGCAGTACGAGTTCGAAGGAACGCCGATACGGATCCGAACGAGGAACCGACACTGATGGACGAGCGACTCGAGACCGCAAGCACCAACGCACTCTCCGGAGGTCCCGAGCGCTACCACGAGAAACTCGCCCAGCAGGGGAAGCTCTTCGTCCGGGATCGCATCACGCTCCTCGTCGATGAGGGATCGTTCGTCGAGGACGGGTTGCTCGCCCGCAACGACGACGAGGTGCTCGCTGCAGATGGGGTTGTCACCGGACGAGCACGCGTCGAGGGTCGGCCGGTGATGGTGATCGCCAACGATCCGACGGTCAAGGCCGGCTCGTGGGGACGCATCACGGTCGAGAAGATGATCCGCGCTCTCGAGGCGGCATATGACGAGCTGCTGCCGGTCTTCTATCTCGTCGACTCGGCAGGTGCGCGGATCACCGATCAAGTCGAGCTGTTCCCAGGGCGGCGGGGTGCCGGCAAGATCTTCTACAACCAGATCAGGCTGTCGGGTCGCGTTCCCCAGATCTGCTGCCTGTTCGGCCCGTCTGCTGCGGGTGGCGCCTACATCCCATCGTTCTGCGATGTCGTCGTGATGGTGGAGGGACGAGCCTCGATGTACCTGGGGTCGCCGCGGATGGCCCAGATGGTGGTGGGGGAGTCGACGACACTCGAAGAGATGGGCGGTGCTCGCGTGCACTGTGAGATCTCGGGATGTGGCGATGCCATGGTGCAGTCCGACGAGGAAGCCATCGAATGGGCGAAGACGTACTTCTCGTATGTCGCCGACTCCTATCGCGTCCACCCCATCGACTACCACCCGGAAGACCCACATCCCGATGTAGACATCGCACAGGTCATCCCTGCCGATGCGAAGGACGTGTACGACATGCACACCTTCATCGACGGACTCGTCGACGCCGGCAGCTTCTTCCCGGTGAAGCACCGGTATGCCCGAGAGGTGATCACCGGGTTCGCCCGCCTCGATGGCCATCCCATCGGGATCGTTGCGAGCCAGCCCGCACACCTCGGGGGTGTGCTCTTCGTCGATTCGGCTGACAAGGCGGCTCGGTTCATGTGGCTCTGCGACGCCTTCAACATCCCGCTGCTGTTCCTGGCGGATGTTCCCGGCTTCATGATCGGGTCACAGGTCGAGCAAGAGGGGATCATCCGGCACGGGGCGAAGATGCTGACAGCCATGGCGGAGGCAACGGTGCCGAGGATCTCCGTCATCGTGAGGAAGGCCTACGGAGCGGGTCTCTACGCCTTCTCGGGACCCGGCCTGCGTCCGGAAGCGACCATTGCGCTCCCCACGGCTGAGATCGCCGTCATGGGCCCGGAGGCGGCGATCAATGCGGTCTACTACAACACGATCGAGGAGCTCGAGGAGCCGGCGCGAAGCGAGTTCATCGATGCGAAGCGAGCCGAGTACTCCGCGGATGTGGATCTCCTGCGGCTTGCCGCCGAGGGGGTCATCGACGCAGTCATCCAGCCAGAAGATCTGCGGGGGGAGCTGACTCGGCGCTTTGCGCTCGCCGGCCGTAAGGATCGGGTCTTCTCGGGGCGGCGCCACGGGGTTCCGCCGGTATGACGGACGATCATCTGCGCGACGAGCAGACTCCATCATCCCCTGAGAGTGACGAGGACGTCGATCCCGGCTGGCCGTGGAGCTTCCTACTGCTCGTGTTCGCAGGCGGCGCCTACCTCATCTTCCGGTTCGTGGAGATCATCGCCGGGCTGTTCTGACTCACGTGGGCGGACCCGGGCACTAGCCGGGGAGCGGCCGGTAACCTCGCCCACGCACGGGCTGTGGCGCAGTCAGGCAGCGCACTGGTCTGGGGGACCAGGGGTCGCCGGTTCAAATCCGGCCAGCCCGACCACTCGAATCCTCCGGGAATGAGAGCCGATTCTTCACACCTGACCCAGATTCCCGGAGAGAATGAATCCGGGCTCGGTGTCCGTCCTGGTGACCATTTCGGGTCGTGTCTGTTCGATCTGCTCGATCCGTCACCGTCCCGACTGTGGGCCGGATGGCGGGGTGTTCGGAGCAACACTGCTCGACTTCTGCACCTGTTCCCGTGGTTCCTCGGCATCGGGATCGTGGTTGCCATGATCGCTCTACTGGTCTTCTCGCTGGGAATGCGGGAGCGAAGGCGCAATCGTCGGAACGAATAGCGGATCGACCCATGCATGTCGGCACATAGGCGATGATGTGCGTCGGCTACGGGTGCGACACGGACGCTGGTGGCTCGTCGCTGGTGAACGCGACCCAATCGGATGTGACGGGATGCGCTCCGGGCCATGGCTCCCATACCGGGTTCCACTCACACTCGTCGAAGTCGGTCCACTGCTCGGCGTTGCCACCGTCTGGATCCATGACCCAGATATCCGACTCCCCGTTCTCCGCCCCCTGTGAGTATGCGATCCGTCGGCCGTCGGGTGACCATGCTGGATCGGCCGCCGAAAGGGAGACGTTCTTCGTGAGATTGCGGGCTTGCCCTCCGCTGAGGCTGACGATCACGACGTCCGGGTAGGCAGAGGTGAACGCCGTGACTGCCAACTCCGAGCCGTCCGGCGACCAGGCCAAGTCGCCATAAGCAAAGAGCGGAGAGTTTGTCAGGTTGTCCGCATCTGCCGAACTCCGCCCCATCACCCAGACATCGAATCCGCTCTCCTCGGGTGAGTCGCTTGCCACATATGCGATCTGGGAGCCGTCCGGCGACCACGACGGACTGAATTCCCAGGTCTGAGGAGTGTTGGTGAGCTGCTCGAGTCCTGATCCATCCGGATGAACTAGCCAGAGATCCGCAGCACCGTCTGCGAATCGATGGAAGGCAATGGCGGTACCGTCGTTGCTCCACGAGGGATCGGAGTCGCGGCCGTCGGTGATCTGGCTGAGCGAACCGGTGGCGGCATCAACCACTGCGATGCCGCCGTCGAGGGATACGGTGGCGAATCCCGACCGATCGGGAGCCCACGAGATGATCCCGCCCCCGAGGAGATGCCCGGACAAGTGCGAGAGCAATTGGAAGGGCTCGCCAAGCGTCGCAACAACGATGTGCGGTGAGCCGCCGCCGCAATAGCCCCACACCAGCGACACGGCGCCTTCCGATCCTGCCGCACCGACAGCTGCATTCGTTGGGGTGACGGTTGGGCCGGTAGCCACTTCGCCTACGTCCTCGGTGGTTGTCGACGAAGCAACGGTGCCTTCCTCTTGCGTCACCTCGGTGGGTCCAGGGTCGGTTTCTGCGCTGCACCCCGCCGCGGCGATAGCACTCGCAACAACCACAGCCAGGGATCGCCCCATGCCGCTCCGGATGCTCATCAAGGAACATCGTCCTCCCGCGATCCGGCTTCCGTCAACCATTACACCAACTCCCGTATCGGCACACATGGACGGCGGTCTGCTCTCCCGTGCAGCGCGCGACCAACTGGGGCACGGTTGCTCCATCTGTGCGATCCGCTCGCAAGCCACACTGCGACAAGACGACTCGCATAACCCAGGGATCGGCGTGCCCACTCCGGCGTGGCGGTGGTTGGTCGGATCGGCATTCGGCATGTATTGAGTGAGCGGGACCGCAAGGGGAAGGCCAGCGACCTTGCGAACCGGGCTCCGTATCTGTCGGACGGCCCGGACGCGGTGGAGTGTTCTCGGTACGGGCCCCGGTTTGCGCAGAGGTTCATTCGGCCGTTCTATCAGGACTTGACGAGCAGGCGGGTTCCGCCGGTTTGTCGCACGTGCTTCGGAGGCCGATGGTGACAGTGGCGACCGTTTGAAGGGCGCATGGTGCCGGACATTCGCTGGCTTGCGTGAGCGTTGACTCTTTCGTTTGGTGGCGAGATGCTGGAGTGGAGTCACGCTGGAAGGTGAGGGAAGGAGGCACCATGTCTACCCCCACCAACACCACGACGGCGTCCGAGCACACAGCCCAATCCAGCCTGCATGGATGGCGCAGGTGGTGGCTGTGGTTGATCCTGGCATTGGTCATTGCCGGTGCGACAGTCGCATTCGTGCTTCTCGTTGTTTCGGGTTCGGAGGACCCGCCCATTCTGAGCAATGGAGACTTTGAAACGGGAGACTTGACAGGGTGGTCGACGGAGTCATGGGGAAACGGCGAATGGTTGATATACGAGGATGGCACTACACCACCCGAACCCTGGGCTAGTGACATGTCTTCTTCGGAGTTCAACGTTCCGGACCCTCCCCAGGGGCAATACGCAGCGGTGACCGTTCATACCTACAAGGGTGCGCGGTTCCTATACCGGGACATCGAAGTGACGGGTCCTTGGGTGCTGCATGCAACTGCGTTCTACCAGAGCCCTCTCTTGGAGATTTCCGATCGTCCTGACTTCGGCTCGTTCAGTGGAACAACCTGGAACGCGGAAGGCACGAATCAGCAGTTCAGGATCGATCTGATCGATCCCGAAGCAGAGATCCACTCAGTGGCTGCGAGTGATGTCTACGCCACAGTGTTCGGGACGCAGGCAGGTGACCCCAGGAGTGATGGACCGACGTCGGTAGCCATTGACTTGTCCCCGTGGGAGGGCCAAACAATTCGCCTTCGTGCTACTCAGGTCGACACCGCCGGGGCGCTATACGCAGGAATCGATGACGTCCGACTAGAGCGGTCTGACTAGAACCGCGCACAGAGCGCCTGACCGGGCGGTTGACATGCCAGGCGGGCGGACGATGGCCGTGGAGCTTGTCAGTGGTTGCGGCGCTTCGCCGGATCGAGACAGCGGAGTCGCCGTAGCCCGTGAGTGAGGTGGCGACATGACCGCATCTGTTCCGTACCCGCAGAGCATTCCGACTCAGACCAGCGATGGCGGCGGAGGTTGGGCTGGCTTGTCGTGGTGGCGCAAGGCGATCTACTGGACCATGGCGCTCCTTCTCGCAATCGTGTCGGGATCGCTGTTTGGCGGCCTTGTCGCGGCTTTGCCGAGAGCACTTGATGCCCCTATTGGAGTGCAATCCGTCCTTGCGTTTGCAGGGGTTTGTCGTCTTTGGGGTCTTCGCCTTGTTCTACATCATCCGATGGATGCGGGAAGACCTCGACTACGTCGATTCGGACGTGTGGGCACAACGGAACCCGCAACTAGCCAAGCCGGGGGTCAGGCGGCACTGGCCGTAGAGGCCGACCGCACAGGGCCGAGGCCCTCTTCCCGCACCTATTGGATGGTCAGACAATGCGAGCTATAGGGGAGAGTGTGATGGGCAGTAACCGCAGGGGACCGGCTGCGACGTCTGGGGGACCAGGGGTCGCCGGTTCAAATCCGGCCAGCCCGACCACTCGAATCGCTCTGGTACGTACCGAACAGACGAACCATCGCTCTCGGGCGCGCGTCGGTGGTCATCTCATCCTGAGCGGGCGTCAGCTCTCTCTTCGTCGTGTGTCCGCTTCCGCCAGTACCTGAACGGCTGACCGTCGTCGAGCCAGCGGCCGTAGACGAGCCGGATCATCACTCCGACGGCAGCAGTCATGACCACGAATGCCGCAAACCCTGCGAGCACAGTCATCAGGCTTCCCTTTCCCCTATTGCGAGGATCTACCACTTCGTGGCAGGCGTCCAGACGGATCCGCCCCCCCCCCCAATTTCCCGAGCTCCAGTTCCCGAGGGCCCAGATACCAAGGCCTGATGCCGAGGCCTGCTCACGTCGGCACATGCGGGCGGGCAGCGTTCTGACGCCGACGTCGGCGAATACCGCCTCGTGCCGCGCGAACAGGGGAATCCGCACGTCGCGAGGAACTCTGGAGCATGTCCTGCGCCTCGCGGTCGAGGTGGGGTGCCGCTTCTGCCTATACTGCAGACTGCAGTACTCCGGGAGCGACCACCTCCCGGTAGCTCGACATACCAGGCGACTCGAAGCGGGAGGTCACCGGCGGTGCAGGTCGCACGACACATCGAAGCGATCCAGCGAGAAGGCCGTTCGTTCGCAGCGGCCGCACGACGGGCCGGATTCGACACCCCCGTCCCGACATGCCCCGGTTGGAGCACCCGAGACCTGGTTCGACACCTCGGTGAGATCCACCTGTGGGCCGCCGCCCACGTTGCACACCCGGACAACGCACCCCACTACGCCACCGAAGCCGAGCTCCTCACCGGCCTCAGCGAGCGTTGGCCGGAACTCGGGACCTTCTGGGTCGAGGACGATGAGCTGATCGACTGGTACCTCCGGACGAACGCAAACCTGATCCACGCCCTCGAAACCGCGCCAGCTGACCTCGACGCATGGACGTTCCTTCCCGCACCGACCCCGCTCGCCATGTGGGCCAGACGCCAGGCTCACGAAACGGCGATACATCGATTCGACGCCCAGTTGCCGGGCAACGACGTGTCCCCCTATGACCCGGGGTTCGCGTCCGATGGAATCGACGAACTCGTCAGCGGCATCACCACCCGACGACATCTCGACGTCCCGGTGACACGCCCTCAGACCATGGTGCTCCACGCAACCGATACGGGCGACTCCTGGTTCATCACACTCGAGGCGGACTCCGTCACAACCCGACGCGCCAACGGCTCAGCCGACGTGACCGTCACCGCCGACGCATCCACCGTCTACCTCGTCATGTGGAACCGCATCGACGACTCGGCGGCCCGTATCACCGGCAACGAGGAAGTCCTCGACACCTGGCACCGCAACTTCCGCGTTCGCTGGTACCAATCGGACTGATACGCGCAGTCCAAATCGATCGAGGCAATCCAGGCAATCTACTTCGCAGGAGCTGGCGCGCCCTTCAACGACAGCAAGCCTGCGGCACCGAGGAGGGCAACTCCGGTCAAGCGTCGCTGTGCGGTGACTCGACCCCTCTTGGACAGCCACGACGCCATGCGGCCTGCGGTCGCCGCATAGAGGAACACAGCCGTCCCGTCGATGACGATGAACACGAAGCCGAGCAGGAGGAACTGCATGGCGATGGGTGCAGCGGACGTCGACGGGTCGATGAACTGAGGGAAGAGGGCTGCGAAGAACACGATGGCCTTGGGGTTGCTGGCCGAAGTCACGAAGCCCTGTCCGTACCGGGCCCACGGGTTCTTGATCGTGCTGCTGGATCGTCCAGCCACCTCGTCGTCGGCGTGTCGGAGATGATTGATCCCCATCCAGGCCAGATACGCAACACCGGCCCACTTGATGACGGTGAACGCAGCTGCGGAGCTGACGATGATCGCACCGAGCCCGATCGCTGCCGCAAGCATCTGCAATGCGTTCGCTGACAGGTCGCCGGCGATGGTGGGCAGAGTCCCCCTTGCCCCGTAGCGCATGCCGTGGGCCGACCCGAGCATCACGCTGGGACCAGGGGTGAGCGTCAGAATGCCGACGGTCCCGATGTAGGCGAGGAGCAGAGCCGACTGCATGCAGTTATTCCACTATGACCATAGGAGAAAGTCAACGGAGCCTTGTGCCTAGCTATTGCGGATCACCGGCTGGCTCCGAATCTGCTGACACCGTCGATGACCGTTGACCTTCGACCCGCACGTACTCGGCGACGAGCACGACGAACAGCAGCGCATCGAGAACGAACAACAGGACGACGCCACTCCAAGAGGCCCCAATCGCAACGAGCGCCACGACGACCACGCTGGCGATGATGCGCTCAGGGATGACAACCCGGAAGGCACGACCCACGCAAGCGACGGTTCCGAGGAGATACATCACCAAGCCGCCGGCGAGCATGATGCGAAAGGCGAGCGGAATCGGGTCGCTCGGGTGCAGGATGATCTCCTCGAGCGCAGCAGCCGAGATGATCACACCGGACACGATCACGGCGTGCAGATACGTGTAGATGTCGACCGCATACCAACCCCGTTGCTGACCATCGAGCTGCTCTCCGCGCCACTCCAGGGCTGGTTGGAGCCGATCGAAGTACGCCCACCACAGCAGGCCCGCGAAGAGCCCGGCGGCGAGCAACCCCATGATGACGTCGGTGGGAAGGCCGCCCTCCTCGGCCAGCGAATCGATGATTCCGATACCGATGGCGACGACGACCTCACCGAGGGCGACGATGAGGATGAGGCCGTGGCGCTCAGCGAAGTGTCCGATGCGGACGACCCACGTGCCCCTTCGGGCTCTGATCGTCCCGTAGAGGATCGAGCCGAGACCCGCCAGCCACAGGACGACGCGAGCCTCATCCGTGGCGAAGCCGCCTGCGATCCACAGCACCATCGCCACGAGATTGGGGCGGGCGTACCGGATCACCGACAGCCGGTGCGCCGTGCCCGAGTCGAAGGCCCACAGCTGGATCGCCAGACCCATCGCCAGGATGATCGACACCGAGATGGCGAAGACAGCACCCCCATCTTCGTACGCGGTCGTGACGCCGCCCGCGGCGGGCAGCGTCGCTGCCGTGGCGATCAAGAAGATGATGCGGACCGGACGAGCGTTCCCCGACACGGCGTTCGCAGACCAGGTGAAGGTCGACCACGCCATCCACAGCATTGCGAAGAGGAGCCATGCCTCGGCAGCGCCGGTCCAGGTCGGGTGGTGGACGAGGTGGAATACGAGCTGGCTGAATGCAAAGACGAACGCCAGATCGAAGAACAGTTCGACCGGATCGGCGGTGAAGTCCTCAGTGGGTTCAGGTACGTCGAGGCCGCGCATGGCCGGACGGTACCAGCAACCAACCTCTCGGCGGCCGTCGGGACAATCGGTGAAGACGTAGGCTGGCCCAGAGAAGCAGGGGAGGTTGGCGATGAGCTCGAGAGCCGGTGCGGCGGGTGGTGGTGCGATCTACGGCCTTGGGATCTTCGGGGCCTTCGTCTACTACTGGCAGCAGTCGGACTCCTTCTGGGAGTACGTGCTGTCGTTCATTCAGGGCCTGTTCTGGCCTGCCTGGATGGTCTACGAAGTCTTCAAGGCCCTCGGTGCCTGACGCCGACGAGGCCGGGGCGATGGGACGGTCGGCGAAACCTCTCGTCCCCGACGACTTCGCCGTACCCGAACGTCTGGATGGGCCTGGCTTCCGTCTCGAGCCGCTCGGACCCCGACACAACGAACGGGACTACGCAGCGTGGATGTCGAGCATCGACCACATCCGCGCCACGCCTGGATTCTCGCCCGAGGGGGATTGGCCGCAACCGATGTCGCTCCAGGAGAACCTCGCCGATCTCGAGATGCACGAGCGCCATTTCGCCGAGCGGAGCGGGTTCACGTTCACGGTCTTGGAGCACGACGACGTGGTCGGCTGTGTCTACATCTACCCGACAACGGATCCCGAGTTCGATGTTGAAGTACGCGCCTGGGTCACAGCGGCTCGATCAGACCTCGACGGGGTGCTTCGCATGAGGCTTGCGGACTGGCTCGACGATGCATGGCCGTTCGATCGCGTGCTCATCGCCGGGAGATGAGAAGAGACGGGCACATCGAGGCTCGCACAGGCAGCCATCTGCAAATGCGCAGAGACGTGCCGATCAGGCCAACACCCAGGCGACCTGCCCGACCCCGATGATGGCGATCACCATGTAGATGCCCACCACGATGCGCAGCGCCGTGACCACCTGCCACGAACGAGCTCTCGTCGCCATGATCACGATCGCAAGCGGGACCAGGATCTTCAAGCCGGGCGCCCAGGCCGTGCCGATCAGCGGCGCCATCAGGGGATTGACCTCGATCGCACCGAGATACCTGATCGCCAGCTCGGTGACCAGGATGTCGAGCACGTTCAGGGCGAAGAGA
>JASJCF010000030.1 GCA_030066265.1 Acidimicrobiia bacterium
CGAGACTCGGGACTCGGGACTCGAGGCTCGTCGCTCATCAGTTCTCAGTTCTCAGTTCTCAGTTCTCAGATCTCGGTTGTCAGGTCATGGCTGCGAATCGGCACTCGAGACTCGAGACTCGGGACTCGGGACTCGAGGCTCGTCGCTCATCAGTTCTCAGTTCTCAGACTGCCGATAGCCGATAGCCGATAGCCGATAGCTGACAGCTGACGAGGAACGTCCGCGGCTTTCGTGCCCTCCGTATCCTCTTCGTATGAATTCTCAAGTTCTCGTCGTTGGTGGTGGGCCCGGCGGCGCTTCGACCGCCTACTGGCTCGCTCGCAACGGCATCGACGTCCATCTCGTCGAGAAGAAGCACTACCCGCGTGAGAAGGCCTGCGGCGACGGGCTCACCCCCAGGGCCATCAAGCAGCTCCTGGACATGGGATTCGACTTCGACGGGCTCGATCTCCACCGCGTCTACGGTCTCCGGGCGTACGCCGGAGACCTCAAGATCGAGCTGGAGTGGCCCGATCATTCGGCGTATCCGAAGTGGGGCGCGACGATGCGCAGAGCGGACCTCGACGGAACGGTCGCCGGTCTTGCGGAAAAGCAAGGTGCAATCGTCGAGCAGGGAACGACGGCGATGCCGATACTCGAGAACGACCGCGTCACCGGCGTCACCCTCACCGACGCCGACGGTGAGCGCACGGTCCATCCCGACCTGGTGGTCATCGCAGACGGTTCGAACTCGCGCTTCGGTCGGGGCGTCGGAGCCAAGCGCAGACGAGACTTCCCGTACGGCATGGCGGTCAGGGGCTACTGGGAAAGCCCGAACTCCGATGACTCGATGATCGAGAGCCAACTCGACATTCGCGACGCCGAAGGCAGGGCCATGCCAGGCTACGGCTGGGTCTTCCCGCTCGGAGACGGAGAGATCAACGTCGGCGCCGGGTTGGTCTCGACCTTCAAGGGGTGGAAGGACATCAACACCTCTCGGATCCTCGAGGCATACGCACAGTCACTTCCTGAGCGCTGGAAGATCACCGAAGAGACGAATCACACGCGACCGATCGGTGGGAAGCTCCCGATGTCGCTGAGCGTCGGGCCCAAGGTCGGCCGCAACTGGATCCTCGTGGGTGACGCGTCGGGGGCGGTCAATCCCTTCAACGGCGAGGGCATCGACTACGCATACGAAACCGGCCGAATGGCTGCCCGCTACGTCGCAGATGCCCTTGCGGGGAACGAGTTGGCGCTCGCCGGCTACAACGACGAGCTCGAGGAGGTCTACGGGGACTATCACCGAGTGGCCCGGATCTTCGTCAAGGCCATCGGCAATCCGGCCATCATGAAGACTCTCACGACGGTCGGCATCCGGAACCGCCCGCTGATGGAATGGACCCTCAAGGTGATGGCCAATCTGCTCGACCCCGAAGAGGCCGGCATGTCCGAGCACATCTACACGGCCATCGAGCGGACCGTCAACGTCGGATCCTGAGCGTGCGCCCGGTCACATCGATCGCCGTCGCCGTGCTCCTGGCGTTCATCGTGATCGCCTTCCTCGTCAAGCTGCAAGCCGGTGGGCTGACCCCCTGACCAGCCCACACGGGACCGTGCGCTGACCACGGTGCGAGTGCGACATCGCAGGCGTCACGTCACAAGCGTCACGTCACGAGCGCCACGTCACGAGCGCCGATTCACTCGGTCGTCATGAGTTGACTGGTCGTCTTCACCCGTCGACCGAGCCGAGGTACATCAGGGCAACTCCCGCGCACACCAGCAGCAAGCCGATGCTCGCAACCAGGAACGTCGTCGATCCGAGCCGATCGACATCCGCTCGGGTGAGGGTCCACTGAGGCAGTCTCGACGCCAGGGCATGCGTCAGCGGCAGCGCCGAGAACACCGCAACCACGCCGGCCACGACGAACAGCAGGCCCACCCAAGACCTGACATCGGCCATCGTCGCCTCCTGTCCGCCCTCATCGTCTCTCGATTACGAACGGGCGACAAGCGAACCGTGACGGGAGGACGGACGGCCAGGACGACCGCCCGGTTGGCGTGTTCGGTCACCGAGCTACCCCGGTCACCGAGCTACCCCCCCCCCCAGAAGAAGTGGATCCCCGCACTGACCTCGTCAGGGCACGGCGCGGATCTCGATGCGGTTCCCGCCGTCGGGCCGTCCCACCAACACGGTGTCGCCGGTCCCGATGTCGAAGTCGTCGGATGCCGAGCCGCCTCTGACTGCGAGCGCCACCTGGCCGGATGAGTCGATGTGGATCACCGCCTCGCCTTCTTCCACCGACCCGTAGCTGACGCCCCATTCGATCCGATGCTCGGCGACATCGATCCCGACGAGCACATCGTCGCCGGGTGCGAGGCCGAGGGCGGCGAGGTCCTCACCTGCGATGTTGAACTGGACGTTGCCGAAGCCGTCAACCCACAGGACTGCGGCCTTGACCCTCGCGTTCCCCGCAGGCTCGGCAAGCGGAAGCAACAGGGGGGTCATGGCGTCCAGGTCCACGGCAGGCCCGAGATCCGTGATGGCTGCCTCGCCGGATGCAAGCACGGCGGCGGCCGGGGCGAAGATGTCCCGGCCGTGGAAAGTCGAGCCCGCAGAGGGCAGCTGGAACTGCTCGGCTTCGAGCGAGACGGCGAGGTCTGCCCCGCCGACCATGGCGATGGCCGGGGCGAGGAGCCCGTTGTCCGGCCCGACGAAGAAGCCAACGGGAGTGCGCACCGCAATGGCGAGCCGATCGCCTCCGACGCCGGGGTCCACCACGGCGAGGAAGACCCCGTCTGGCATGAATTGCACGGCTCGGGTGAGCGCCATCGCACCGGCATGGACGTGGCCGCGATCGATCCCGTGGGTGATGTCGATCACCCGGACATCCGGGGCAACGCGTGCGATCACCCCGTGCACGACGCCCACGAACTCATCGCGATGCCCGAAGTCACTCAGAAAGGAGATCGTCCCACTCACCTCGTCGAGCGTACCGAGGCTCATCCCCGAAGGCGACGCACGGCCAGGGGACTCCGGAGTCGACCACCGAGCGTGCTTGTCGTATCGTGGGGGCAGAGCAACGCTGGGAGCCTGAGTCATGACGGATGCGACAAAACCGGTCTTCGACACCATCGAGCCGGTCAGGAGCGTCAAGCCTCCGAAGCTCAAGAAGCGCTTCTACGAGGCTGAGCTTGCACACCTCCAAGAGGAGCTCGTCAAGCTCCAGAGCTACATCAACGACGAGGGCCTGAAGGTCGTTGTTCTCTTCGAGGGCCGGGACGCCGCAGGCAAGGGTGGCGTGATCAAGCGCATCACGGAACGCCTCAATCCGCGCATCTGTCGAGTGGAGGCACTGGGCACGCCCACCGAGCGCGAGAAGACACAATGGTGGTTCCAGCGCTACGTCGCGTACCTGCCCGCCGCAGGCGAGATGGTGCTCTTCGATCGCTCGTGGTACAACCGGGCGCTCGTGGAGCCCGTCATGGGGTTCTGCACGGAGGAGGAATACAAGGAGTTCCTCCGGTCGTGTCCGGAGTTCGAGCGCATGCTCGTGCGCAGCGGCATCATCCTCATCAAGTACTGGTTCTCCGTCAGTGATGAGGAGCAGGAGCGCCGATTCCAGGCCCGCATCGACGACACGGCGAAGCGGTGGAAGCTGTCTCCGATGGACCTCGAGTCGCGGGCTCGATGGGTGGAGTTCTCGAAGGCCAAGGACATCATGTTCGATCACACCGACATCAAGCAGGCGCCCTGGTATGTCGTGAACGCGGAGGACAAGAAGCGGGCTCGACTCAACTGCATCTCCCACCTGTTGTCGATGATCGACTACGAGGACCGCACGAGTGGGGCGATCGAGCTGCCACCCCGCCAACCGGATCAGGGCTACATCCGACCACCGAAGAGCGAACAGACCTTCGTCCCCGACACCTACTGAGGTCTGAGTTCTCAGTTCTCAGTTGTCAGTTCTCAGTTCCTGAACTGATGACTGATGACTGATGACTGATGACTGATGACTGATGACTGAAGACTGAAGACTGACAACTCACACTTCTCGACGCTCGAGCCGCGTGATCGTGATCCACACCATGACGGCGACCACGACGATGCTTGCGAGCACCGCCCGCCAGAGCTCGAAGTCGCCTCCACGGATCAGTGCGTCGATGCCACCCAGGAGCTCGCTCGGCAGCCATGCCGCGACCGACGGCACCAAGCCGACGAGCGCGAGCGCGATGAGGATGCCGACCGTGAGCAGGGCAACGCCCGGCACGTTCCTGATGAAGGAGGCGACGAGCCCTGTCAGCGCGATCGCCACGAGGAGGTAGAGCACCTGCAGGAGTGAACCGACCACGACGGCACCGAGATCGAGCCACTCGAGGAGGATTCCCGTACCCACATAGGCGATCACGATGCCGACCGTGTAGGCGAGCGTGGCTGCGGCCGCGGTCATCACGTACCGAGGGGTGATGATCTGTGTGATCGTCGCCTTGGTCCGGAGGAAGATCGACATCTCCCTGTTGGAATCGAACGCGAGCGCAGCCGCAGCGACGAACACGACGGCGAGGAGCCCGATCTGCTGTGCATTGCCGATGTACTGCGAGATGCCGTCCGCTGCCGTGAGCTCGGGAATTGAGCCGATCGCTTCCTCACCACCCAGGTTCTCGACGATATCGGGGAGGTAGCGGGCGGTCAGGGGGCCGAGGATCCCAAAGGCGGAGTACACCGCCAGCAGGATGAGCCAGCGTTGCGTCCGCCAGAGTCGGAGGAATTCGAGCCGCCAGAGCGTCACTTCGTCACCTCCAGGAACACGTCCTCGAGGGATGACTGCGTCGGGCTCACAGAGATGACGGGATGCCCAACCTCAGCGAGCACGCGCACGAGCCGCTGTTCGGCGGCGTCCGTGTCCGTGACCGCCACGGCGACCCGATGGTCGGACTCGACACTGGTCCCCCGCACCCATGGCTCGGCGAGCAGGCGCTCAGCCACCGCATCTGCGCCGCTTCGCATGACGACCGTGTATCCGCTGCCGCCGTGCCGATCGATGAGCCCGCCGAGCGAGCCCTGGTAGACCAGTTCCCCGCGCCGAAGCACCCCGATCTCATCGCACACTTCCTGGACATCATCGAGGATGTGGCTGGAGAACAACACCGTCGATCGGCCATGCATCTCCGCCACGAGGTTGAGCACCTCCCTGCGGCCAGCTGGATCGAGCGCTGCAGCGGGCTCATCGAGCAGCAAGACGTCCGGGCGAGTGACAACCGCCGCCGCGAGTCCGAGACGCTGCAGCATGCCGCGGGAGTACCCCTTCACCTTGCGGTCCGCAGCCTCCACGAGGCCGGCGGATTCGAGAACGTCGTCGACGGCGGACTCCGGCGTGCCGTTGTCCGCCAGGGTGCGCGAGAGGTCCACCACTTCTCGCCCCGTGAGCCAGTTGTCGAACTGGGGCGTGTCCGGCAGGACCTGCACCGATGTGCTCCCCACGTGAACCGATCCCGACGTGGGCGTGCGAAGCCCCCCGAGGAGTCCCAGCATCGTCGTCTTCCCGGCACCGTTGGGGCCAACCAACCCGTACACGGAGCCCGCCGAGACCGAGAGGTCCACCCGGTCGAGCGCCACCACGTCGCCATACCGCTTGGACACCGCATCCGTCGAGATCACCACATCAACCACGCCCAGATTCTCGCACTCATCAGTTTCCAGTTGTCAGCTATCAGCTATCGGAACCGAAACCTGGAACCTCGGGGCGGACAGCTGACAGCGGAGAGCTGAGAGCCGGGCGCTCCTCAGCTCCTCAGCTCGCAGTGGAATGCGTACCATGACGCTTCGATGAGACTCGTCCTCGACGCCCGAACCGCTGCCTTTGCAGGGCTGGTCGACTACGGCGGTGTGTTCCCGCCGGCTTCGTTGACCATGAGCGAGGCACTCGAGGAATACCTCACCGTTCGTCGGTCGGATGTGAAGTGGATCGTCGGCAGGTTTCTGACCAGAGCCTCGCAACTGGAGGAGCTCGCCGCCGCTGCGACCTCGCTCCTCGGCACGCGTGAGGAGGTCGTGGGTGTCGGGGTGGTCTTCGACATGAGCCCCGGGGCGGCAGCTGCGTTGTGTGGCGACTTCGCGAATGAGATGGACCCGGCTATGACCATCGTCTCGGTCGAAGCGAAGACACCGCGGTCGGATCCCGAAGCGATTGCTCAGGTGGTCGAAGCAGCGGGATCCCTCGACTCAGATGTCGCCATGTTCATCGAGGTCGTCCCGGGTGAGCCCTCGGCCGGCCAGGTGGACGCCATCGGTGCGAATCTCAGAGCACGGGGACGCTCCGGCGGTGCGAAGCTGCGCTGCGGAGGACTTCGGGCCGACGACTTCCCGACGGTCGACGAGGTCACCGACTTCATCTGGGAAGCCACGAATGAGCAGGTTCCATTCAAAGCGGCGGCGTGCCTGCATGAGCCGATCCGCCACCGCGACGACCGGCTCGATGTCTGGCAACACGGCTTTCTCAATCTCCTCCTTGCGTCCGTGGCGGCGAACGAGGGTGCACCCAAGGACACGGTTCGCTCCATCGTCGCAGAAGCAGACGCTGAAGCCTTCTCCGTGACCGCCACCGAGGCGCGGTGGCGCGATTTCACAGCCACGGGCACAGCCATTCGCCGATCCCGTCGTGATGGCTTCATCGCCCTCGGATCCTGTGACATCGCTGAACCCATCGAGGCTCTCCGCCACCGCGACCTCCTCGGGGAGGGCACATGACGATCAGCCCCGAGCTGACCTCATGGGTTCCCGTTCCCCTGGGTTCTGACTTTCCGATTCAGAACCTGCCATACGGCGTGTTCCGTGACGCAGCCGGCACCCGCTGTGGAGTCGCGATCGGGGACGCAGTCTTCGATCTCGGTCGCGCAGAATCGGCCGGCCTGTTCCACAACACCGGTCTCGATCACGACACGTTTCGCTCCGACAACCTGAACGGCTTTCTGGGCCACGCACGGGGAGTGTGGTCCATGGTGCGGTCGCGGGTCACCGAGGTCTTGTCGTTCGACAACGCCGAGGGCAAGGCGTTCTGTGCGGACCACCACCTGATCATCGACCATCCGGTGCAGATGCTCGTTCCGGTCGACATCGGCGACTTCGTGGCCTTCTCCTCGTCGGAACAGCACGCCATGAACGTCGGCAAGTTGCTCCGGCCGGGCAGCGACCCCCTCCCCCCGAACTGGAAGCGGCTTCCCGTCGCCCATCACGGTCGAGCCGGCACGGTGGTGGTGTCGGGATCCGACATCCCGCGACCCTACGGTCAGCGGAGCGGGGACGGAGCGCCGACGTTCGGCCCGACGGACAAGCTCGACTTCGCTGTCGAAGTCGGATTCATCACCGGTCATGGCCTCGAGCGTGGAATCGACATCCCGATAGGGGACGCAGAGCACCACATCTTCGGGATGGTGCTCGTCAACGACTGGTCCGCACGCGACATTCAGGCTTGGGAGTCAGCGCCGCTCGGGCCCTTCCTGGGCACGTCCTTCGCCACGACGGTGTCCCCGTGGATCGTGCCACTCGAGGCGCTCGCACCGTTCCGATCGGTACCGCCCATCCAGGATCCACCGCCATTTCCCTATCTCATCAATCCTGAGCGGAGAGGCTTCGACATCGGATTGTCGGCCTCGATCACGCCGGCCGGCTCCATCGAGCCGACCACGGTGACGGAGGTCTCGTTCGGGACGATGTACTGGACCATCGATCAACAGCTGGCCCATGCCACCGTCAACGGAGCATCGGTCCGCGCTGGAGACTTGTTCGCATCGGGCACCGTCTCGGGAACCGAGGACACGTCATTCGGGTCGCTGCTGGAGCTGACCGCGAACGGCTCGAAACCGCTCAGCATGGCCGGCGGATCCCATCGGACGTTCCTGGTGGACGGCGACACCGTGACGCTGGCCGGGCGATGTGAGGCCGAGGGTCGAGTGACGATCGGCTTCGGCGAGTGCACTGGCACGGTCAGGGCATGACAACCGCCTGAGCGCGGGTCGTGTCTGGCTCGGTGCATGCCACTACGCTCACGTCCATGGCCACGCTGCGGCTCTTCGCTCATCTCCGCGAATCGGCGGGAACGGACTCCGTCGAGATCGATGCAACCACGGTGGGCCAGCTTCTCGATTCCGCGTCCGACTCGTTCGGCCCGACGTTCGCCGGAAGCCTCGCATCGTCTGGCGTATGGGTGAACGGCGAGCCCGCCGACTCCGAGACCGTCATCGGGGAGCGTGACGAGGTCGCTGTCATCCCGCCGGTGAGTGGCGGCGCCGTCACCAACCCGCGGATCGATGTTGCGCCCAGCCTGCTGTCGCTTACGCTGGTCGTGGCTTTGCTGGCCGTGGCATGGGCTCCGACGGAGTGGTTCGTAGTCGTTGCCGTGGGCGCGGTTCTCGCGTGGGTCTGGGATGCATGGGAATCGGCTCGGTTCACGAGGGACGCCTTTGTCATCTTCCCACCTCTGATCGCCGCTGCGTGCAGCGGCGCCTTCGCCTACGCCTGGGGCCTCGAGGGCGTGGCAGGAGCTCTTGCCGTTGGGGTCATCATCTCGGTCTCGTGGCCGGTGTTCGACCGCAACCACCGAGCGTTCCGCACGACGGCGTCAACCACGGTGGTGAGCGTCGTCGCCGTTGCCGCGGCGGGTGCACTCGTGTTGATGCGGCTCCTGGGCTCATACGCCGTCGTGGCATTCGTGATCATCACGGTCACCGCCCTTGTGGGAGCCTGGCTCGCCGGCACCTACGGTGCCGCCATCCAATCGATCGACGCCAATGTCGGAGCCTTGCTCGGAGCGCTCGCGGCCGGCCTCGTTGCCGGCCTCGTGATCGAAGAGCTCGACATCGCTGCGGGTCTCCTCGGGGGTGTCGCGGCAGCTGCGGGTGTCATCGCAGGGCGGGCGTTCGGCTCGATGTTGCGAACCGGGACCGTCACCCATACCCAGGACGCACCGGGATCGCTGGCGCTGTTCGACGGTGCGATCATCGCCGCACCTCTCTTCTGGCTGACGCTGTGGGTCTTCGGCTGACCGCGCTTGCGGGGAGCCGACCGCATTCTTGGAAGCTTTCCGCATTCGTGCCCTAACCTTGCGTCCTCATGGTTCGTCCGTTCTCACGGCGCTGGGTCACCGTTCTCCTCGCTCTCGCTCTCGTCGGGCTCGTGCCTGTCGCCGCTTCGGCACAGACGCAGGCCGATGTCGACCGGGCCGAGCGCGAAAAGGAGATCGCTGAAGCGCGCCAGACGCAGGCCTACCAGGACTACGTCGATGTGTCGGCACAACTCGAGGAAGCCGTCGAGCGCTACGAACAGATCTACGCCCAGCACGCTGACCTGGTCTACCGGATATCACGGATGGAGTCGGCGGTCGAGCGTTACCAGACGGAAGCAGCCGAGCTCGAGGAGGCTGCTCGCGACATCGTGCTGGACGCATACATGTCTGGCCAGAGCAACCTCATCGGATCTGCGTTCAGCGCCACCACCATCCAAGACCTGGTCACCTCGCGAGCCCTGATCGATCGGGCGGCAAAGCGCGAGCTGGAATCGCTGGACAACCTGGATGCGGTCTCGAGAGAGGCCGACCGCTCCTCGGCCGAGCTCGATGTGCGCCGCGCCGATGTCGCAGCGAACCAGGCGGAAGCCGAGCTCATCGTCGACGAGATCTCGACACTGCAGCAACGGCAACGCGAGATCCTCGCACAGGCTGATGCGAATCTGACGGCGGCGATCGAGACGCTCAAGCGAGAGCGGCGGGAGAAGGCGGCCGAAGATGAGCGCATCAAGCGTCAGCAGGCCGAGCGGTCCGCATCCCGACCGGGTGCGGCTGGCGGTGCCGCACCTGCGGCCACGCCGGGATTCATGTGCCCCGTCCAGGGCGGAGCGTCGTTCATCGACTCATGGGGCTTCCCTCGCTCGGGGGGCCGCAAGCACAAGGGCGTTGACATGTTCAATGCCAGAGGCACACCGCTGTTGGCCGTGGTCGATGGGCGCATCAAGTTCTCGTACAACAGCCTTGGAGGCCGTTCCACCCACCTGTATGCCGACAACGGTGTCGTGTACTACTACACGCACCTCGATTCGCACCCGTCGAACATCTCGTCTGGTCAGCGAGTCTCGAAGGGCACCGTCGTCGGGTTCCTCGGCAACTCCGGCAACGCCCGCTACACCTCACCGCACCTCCACTTCGAGATTCGACCCGGCGGCAAGGCGGTCAACCCGTACCCCACGGTTCGCTCTGCTTGCTAAGTTGGTCGCAGCCAAGGAGCTGACGAGATGAGCCAGCAACGCAGACGGATCGACCAAGCTCTCGATCCGAGCTTCACGTCCGATCTCGAGCAGGTCGATCTCGAAGAGCTGCGAGATCGACGCACGCTCCTCGACGTTCTCGACACCGAGCTCTCGTATTACCGCCGGATCCTGCACGGCCGGATGGATCTGTTGGACTTCGAGCTCCGGAGGCGGGCGGGTACCGAGACCCGATCACTCATCGAGGCGCTTCCCGAGATCCTCGCAGACCCACCGTCCGGCAAGACGAGCAACCCCCTCGATCGGGAGCTCCCCGTCGACCCGCCGGAGATGGCGGGCGAAGGGAGACGTGAGATCGATCACGTGCTCGGCGACGACTTCCTCGCTCGCCTTCCGATGCTCGACGACGCCGAGCTCGCAAGCATCCGCGACAGCCTCGCAGCGACCGAACAGACCATCTCGGACCAGAGACGGGCTGTCCACGATGCCCATGACCTCATCACGGGAGAGCTGACGCGCCGGTACCGCGATGGCCTCGCGGACGCCGGCGAACTCCTCTCACACAGCTGACGATGCGCTTCAGCCGGGTCCGATCGGGCCTCCCGGAGACGATCCACGAGGTCGCCGGTTGTGCCATCGATCGGTCCGGCACCGAGTTGATGCGGACCGGTCCGGTGGAGCGTCCCTTCTACTACCGGTCGGCGATCAAGCCCCTGCAGGCCCTCGCTTCGCTGCGCGCGGGTGCGTCCCTTGCCGACGAAGAGCTCGCGATCGTTTGCTCGAGCCACGGCGGCTATCCCGTGCATCTATCGATCGTGGAGTCGATCCTTGCGAATCACGGGTTGTCCGAGGCCGACCTCCGGTGTCCGCCGGCCCTGCCCCTCAATCCCCGAGCGCAACGGCTCCAGGTCCAGCTCGGCCACACCGACACGCAACGCCTGTTCCACAACTGCTCCGGGAAGCATGCCGGCTGGCTGGCCGGATCCGCAGCCCGTGGCTGGCCCACCGACACGTACCTCGATCCGAGACATCCGATGCAGCGGGCCGTGTACGAGCTCGTGGAGTCGGTGACGGAGGCTGAGCCCGGTCCCGTGGGCGTTGACGGGTGCGGGTCACCCACACTGCGAGGAACCGTGATCACCCTCGCAAGGGCGTTCCGCACGGTGACCACGACCCCCGAGTTCGCACGGATAGCGACGGCCATGATGCGATTCCCGGCGCTCGTCTCGGACAACGTGAGACCCGACGGGGTGTTCGGCGTCCTCTGGGGCGGCACGTCGAAAGGTGGGGCCGAAGGCCTCTTCGCCGCCAGCCGCAATGGGATCACCATCACGACGAAGTCGCTCGACGGATCGATCGAAGTCGCCGTGGCTGGGGCCGTCGAGATCGCACGGTCCATCGGAGCGCTCCCGCGACCGATGGCCAGGGACATGGAGGTTCTGGCACATCCGCCGGTCCTCGGTGGCGGGGAGCCGGTTGGGACGCTCGAGCTGGTGGAGCCATGAGCACGCCCCACGATCGCACTGCCGAGGAGCGCGCAGCGTGGTCCTCCTTCCGAGACGATCTCGCACCGAGCGCACCGTACGTCGGTCCATTCGCCCATGCCGCCTTCCTCGAGGCGTCCGAAGGTGCGGGTGGAACCGGGGAGCTCTCGATCCTCTCCTCGGACTCAGGGGCGGCTGCCTTCGTGTCGGAGGCTGCGTCGCTGCGATTCGCCGGACCGGCATGGATCACCGACTACCACGCACCACTCGGTGACCTCGGGACGGACCTCGACGACTATCTGGGCCCTCGATCGGGCTCCGCCTTCCGTTGGGATTCGCTGCCGCGGGAGGCCGTCCGACCCTTGGTGGCTTCTCTCGACCGCA
The DNA here is from genome assembly GCA_030066265.1 of Acidimicrobiia bacterium. Lineage (GTDB taxonomy): Bacteria > Actinomycetota > Acidimicrobiia > Spongiisociales > UBA5794 > SZUA-442. The sequence continues at coordinate 12,100 of JASJCF010000030.1, forward strand.
TCGGCGCACGGTACGAGGTCGAGGTTCATGCGGCGACCGGCGTGCTCGATCTGCCCGCCACGGGTGACGAATGGCTCCAGTCCCTCGGCAAGAAGGATCGCCATGAGGTTCGTCGGAAGCGGCGGAGATACGGGGAGGCCGTTGGAGCGATCGAGATCACGTCGTCCGGGATCTCCGCACTGGGTCGCTTCGGCGACCTCCACCGGACGGCGCCGGGAGCCAAAGGGTCATTCATGACCCCCGACATGGAGGCCTACTTCGGAACCCTCCTCCGGGAGGCAGGTGCGATCATCCACGAGCTGGTCGACCAGGGCCGGACGGTCGCCGCTGCCTTCGGCTTCGAGACCGCTGACGCCTACTACTACTACAACAGCGCATTCGACGCCGATGCCCGAAGCCTCTCGCCGGGAATCGTGCTGATCAGCGAGTTGATCGATCGGCAAATCCGGCGGGGCGCAGTGGTGTTCGACTTCCTGAAGGGCGCCGAGTCCTACAAGTACCGGCTCGGCGCCCAGCCCAGGGACCTCTACGTCATCGAGGGTGAGTTGTGATGATCGAGCGGGTCGCCTACATCTCCATGCACACATCGCCGCTTCTCCAGCCAGGACTGGGTGACGCCGGGGGGATGAACGTCTATCTCGATCGGCTGGCCAAGACGATGGTGGATCGGGGCGTGGACGTCACCGTCTTCACACGCCGTGCCGACCCCGACTGGCCCCACGTGGTCGAGATCACCGAGGGCTACCGCGTGGTCCACATCGACGCAGGCCCGGTCGAACGCCTGCCGACATCGGCCCTCATCGATTTCGTCGACGCCTTCGCCCGCAACGTCCTCGAGTGGATCGAGCAACGCAACCAGACGTTCGACATCGTTCACAGCCACTACTGGCTGTCGGGGAGAACCGGCGTGCGAGTCAAAGACCGGCTCTCGATCCCGCTTGCGAACTCGTTCCACACGCTCGGCAAGGTCAAAGACCTCGCACGCGCGTCGAGCGAGCCGGCCTCGCCATCGCTCCGACTCATCACCGAGGAGGAGGTGATCGGCCGGTCCGACTGTGTCATTGCTTCCACACCCTTCGAGTTCGACGATCTGCTCGAGCACTACGCCGCTTCGCCCGAGCGGCTGTGCGTGTCACCGCCAGGCGTCGACCACGCGCTGTTCCGCCCTGGGAGCCGGGCCAAGGCGCGCCGTGACCTCGGGCTCGACCCGGACGCAGCGATCGTGCTGTACGCAGGCCGCATCCAGGCGCACAAGGGAACGAACCTCGCCGTCGAAGCCTTTGCCGAATTGCCTCGAACGATCGGGAGCACCGATCGCACCACGCTGCTCAACGTGGTCGGCGGGCCCAGCGGGCCCGATGGATCGGCCGAGCTCGCTCGCTGCGCCAAGACCGTCGACGCCAACCGCATGGAGCGGCGCGTGCGCTTCTTCGATCCCGTACCGCACGCCGACCTGGTGCGGCACTATCAGGCCGCGGACGTCGTCATCGTCCCGTCTCGCACCGAGACGTTCGGGCTCGTTGCCGCCGAGGCACAAGCATGCGGTGTCCCTGTTGTGGCATCCAACCGGGGAGGCCTGCCCTACGTGGTGCGAGCTTCCGAGACCGGCCTGCTCGTCGACGGGGAAGACCCTCGTTCCTTCGCGGCTGCGATGAAGGCGGTCCTGGAGCATCCCGCATTCGCTCAGCGCCTCGGCAGGGACGCTGAGGAGTTCAGCCGACGCTTCTCGTGGGACGCCACCGCAACCCGGTTGCTCGAGCTGTACGACGGCATCCGATCGGCCCTCGATCGCGAAAAGAAACGCCACGGAACTTAGGCACAGCGACTTGTGCACAACCCGCTGTGGATTGCGGTGGATATGTGGAGAAGGTGCCCATCGATACACCACTTGGGCCGAGGAGACCACAACAGCGTCAGTCGAGAGCGCCATGAACGCGAAAAGCGCAGCTATCGACGGAATTGAACGACATCCGCGACGGGCGTACCTTGCCCTCCAGAGAAGGCCCGAGGTGCCACCACAGACGTATCTCGTTCGGGGAAGTGCGGGACACCGGAGTGGGGGTATGTCGGGCCCTCTCGCGTCCGCCTACGCTCTGCCCCGTGTCGACGATCACCGGGATGCGCCTCCCCATTGCATGGACCGACTTCGGGTGGCACGCCACGCCGGCGCTCGGTGGCATCGTCCTCTCGACGGGCGATCCTGCATGGTCCTGGCACCCGGCTGCTCCTGCGTTCGCCATCCATGTCAGCAACGACCGGTTCGTCACCGACGACGGCTCGGCCAGCGACCATACGGCGGTCGATGGCGGCGACTCGATCACCGACGAGGCCGTGGCCGCCGACGTGCCGGACTTCTCGATCGATCACGTGGTGCTGCTCGTGCCGGACATCGACGCCGCCGTCGACACGTTGGGGCGGATCCACCTCACACCCCGGCTGCGCATGGAAGTCTCGGGACGGCCCGCAGCCTTCTTCCGGGTGGGACCCGTCCTGGAGGTGATTCAGGCCCCGGTTCGGGAAACCTCCCTGTATGGCATTGCGCTGGCGACCACCCGGTCCCTCGAGTCGCTCTCACTCACCTGGAAGAGTCGCGGGCTCGAGGTCGGGACGGTCAAGCCCGCCATCCAGCCCGGCCGCCGAATCATGACCGTCAAGGGCCTCGATGCGGGCCTTGCGATCATGAGCGCCGATGGAGCCACCTCGTAGCCATCGACGATGGCGCGCTGTGCGTCCCCGAGAACGCAGCGTCACCTACACGCCGAAGATGAGCTCCCGAAGGCGGACCCGGCTCGTCGCGAACGTCGCCGGATCGACGCGGAGTGATCCCAGCCGCAGGCCGCGCATCTCGTCGCCGTGCTGCGTGGCCACGCGAACCGTTCCATCCGCGTGCTCGAGGATCCCGAGACCCTTGCACCGGCCGCGCTCGTCCTGGACCCCGACGAGCATGCCGTCGAGCCGGCTGACATCGAAGCCCAGCGGCAGTGTGGGTGCGAACACGGTTGTCTGGACCCTCCACTTCGGTGGGTCGACGCCGAGGTCGGCTACGAACGCCTCGACCCTCTCCTCTTGCCGCTCGACCGGGCCCCTCAGCACCAGGTCATCGGGCGGCTCGGCCTCTGCGACGCGCAGTGACAGGAATCGGCGGAGCATCCCCACCACGGGCTCGAGCTCGGCGCCCCTGCCGAGCGCGACGACCAGCGAGGGATGGGTGAGCTCGGCGATGTGGTACTTGAGCGTCTGACCGACAACCCCCGCCACCACACCCGAGGTGTCCAGCACGACGAGGTCGGCTTCACGCTGGGCGATGTCGACGAGTGCCGAAACGGCGACGACGTGGGGAAGCACCACACCGTGTGGCTCGATCGATCCTACGAATCGGAGCTCGTCGGGCACCGACAGCGCATCGAGATCGGAGGCGTCCCGGATGACCTTCAGCCCCACACACGTTGCCGGCCCGACGGTCGCCGCGGCAACATCGCCATCGACGAACCCGACGGTTCGGCCTGCCTTGATCGCGTCGGCGGCGATCAGCTTCGCGAGGGTGGTCTTCCCGGTGTCGGCCTCACCGATCATCATGACGACACCGGACAGGTCGTCGATGCGGTCCCGAATCGAGGCAAAGGGGGCGTCGTCGCGCATGAAGCTCCGGCTCGTCAGTCGACGGAAGTCTACGGCGCAGGCGTGTTGTGGCCTGCTCGGCGGGTCGTTCGTGATCCACGGAGCAACCTCCGCCGGCAGCCGGAGCGAGACCGGATCGGCGCAGGCGACCCAGGCGAACCTGCGGGGCGATTCAGCTCGGCGCTTCGAGCGCTGCCCGTGCCTCGTCGAGCCATGCGCCGAAGAAGGCGTCCGCGAGGTCGCTCACCTCGGCCGAGGCCGACCGGAAGGCCTCGAGGACTCGGTCGGGGTCTTCACCTGCGTTCCTGACGAGTGTGCGCGCTCCATCGTGGGAGAGCCATGCCTCGACGATGGTCTCGTCCACCTCGGGGTGAGGCTGCACGCCCAGGGCGGTTCCGTACCGGAACGCCTGGTTGTACGCAGGCGACCTCGCCACCAGAGTGCCGCCCGGTGGGAGGTCCCACGTGTCACGATGAATGACGAGGGTCGGGCCCGGGGTGAGGACACCGACGACGGCATCGTCGGCAACCTGATCGAGCCCACCGAAGGCGACCTCCGGTCGTTCGCCGAGATACGCAGCGCCGCCGAGGGATTCTGCGAGGAGCTGACATCCGAGGCAGAGCCCCAGGACCGGCACACCTCGATGGACGGCATCAATGAGAAACTGCTTCTCATCCACGAGGTACGGGTGTGCGTCGGTGTCGTACGCACCCATCTCGCCGCCCAGCACGGCCACCACGTCGACATCCTCAGGGTCCGGGAGCCCATCTCCCTCGTCGAGCTTGACGATGGAGACGTCGACGCCCTTGGATCGTGCGACGCGCTCGAGGTGCCCGGCGGGAACCTGGACGTCATTCCTCAGGATCGTCAACCGCATGTCACCAGCCTCATGCCGAGTATTCCGCTCGCAAGACGCGACGCATCAGCTTGTGCGATGCCGTCCTCGGCAATGATCCCACGATCACCACCTCGTGGAGCCGGAACAACGGGTTCAGGTGCGTCCTGATCTCGGCTTGCATCGCAGCGGCGAGCGCCTCGGCGTGCAGATCGTGCGAATCGACCACCGCGAACGCAACCAATCGCTCGGGGCCTCCGCCAGGAGGTGGCACGGCGATGGCAGCCACCTCCACCACACCGGGCACCGAGCTCATGACGTCCTCGAGCTCGGCAGACGAGACCTTGATACCGCCGAGGTTCATGGTGTCGTCGACGCGGCCGAGCGCGCGATAGGTGCCGGCGGGGAGCCGTTGCATCTGATCTCCGTGCCTGCGAAGACCCGGCTGCGCCCGAGGCAAATCGGCGTAGTACACCGTGTGGTGGTCCCGATTGAGCAGCTCTTCGGACAGGCCGATCGATGGTCCGACGAGATAGGCCTCGCCGACGTCCGATTCCTCTCCCTCCGCACCGAGGAGCACCACTTCGAGGCCGAGGGCCGGCGTGGTGAACCGACCGGGTATGGCCGGCTGGATCACGGTCCCGGTGATGTACCCACCTCCGATCTCGGTGCCCCCGCAGTACTCGATCACCGGCACGCAGCCCGCTGCCTCCGTCAGCCAGCGGTAGTCGTCGGGATTCGAGGCTTCGCCGGTCGACGAGAGGACCCGGACGCTCGCCCAGTCGCCGGGCTGGAGCGCTGAACTCGCTCGCCATGCCGCAACGATGGATGGCACGAGGCCGAGCACCGTGACACCCACGTCGGCCACGAACTCGACGAACCGACGCGTGGTCGGCGCATCCGGGTACAGGGCCATGGCGGCCCCGTTGAGCAACGATGCGTAGATGAGCCACGGGCCCATCATCCAGCCGAGGTTCGTCGGCCACGCAACCAGGTCCCCGGTGTGGATGTCCTGGTGATAGCGCCCATCCATGGCGGCCTTGATCGGTGTCAGCTGGGTCCATGGGATGGCCTTCGGCTCTCCCGTGGTGCCTGACGAGAAGAGGATGTTGGTGTGGGCGTCGACCGGCCGGATGGCGTACTCCGGCGTGACGTCCGACCCGAGGTCGTCAAGGTGATCCTGCCACCAGACGTCCTTGTCGCGCAGCGCGACTCCGGCACCGGTGTCGACGACGATGCACCGGACCGAGGACGCAGCGGCGCACTTGGCGAACATCGGCAGCTCTCGGCCGGCGCGCTGGACCACATCCTGGGTCACGACGGCGACGGGCTGGGTGATCGACAGACGTGTCTCGATCTCATCGGGAGCGAAGCTGTCAGCGATGGACACGACAACAGCTCCCGCGGCGACGATCCCGAGGTAGGACACCACCGCCTCGACGGTCATCGGCATGGCGATCGCCACCCGATCGCCGACCCGGATCCCGCTTGCCCGACAACCGGAGGCGAACCGGGCGACGTCACGTCGGAGCTCCCCCACGCTGACGGTCCGCGTTTCAACCGTCTCTCCCGTCGGGTCTCCCGCCACGATCGCCGTTCGATCGTCGGGCCCTTCGAGACAGGTGGCAACGATGTTGAGCCGGGCCCCTGGCAACCAGTCCGGATGCTCGGGATCATCGGATCCACGCATGGATGCTGCCTCGGTCTGGAATCGAATGCCCAGCTCACCGAGGACGTGGGCCCAGAATCGGTCACGCTCGCTGATCGACCACTCGTGGAGTGCCTCCCAGGTGTCGACCTCGGCGAAAGCCATGAGCTTCTTGACCTGCGCACGGTCGATGATCGATGGATCAGGCGTCCATGCGGGCGTGCCAGGCGACGTGAGCATGGCTGATGAGCGTAGTTCGAGGTGCATGGCCGGATCGAGTCGCAAACCGCACCGTCGCGGCGGCTCGAACGCGTAGAGTGAAGCAATCGGGGAAGGAGAAGGATGAGGCGACGATCCCGCACCGCCGCCCTCGTACTCGTGGGTGTCATGGCAGTGCTCCTCCTGGCGGCGTTTGCGCTGCCTGCGAACGCCGAGGTCCTCCAAGGGGACTGCACGGGAGGCGCCGTGTTCTCGAACGGTGCGAGCGTGACCGAGCGGCAGCCGCTGAACCAGGTCGTAGCGGTGCCCGCAGCCGACACCGTTCGATACGTCGGGGACACGAATCTCGAGCCGCTGGGGCCGGACGAGAAGGAGTCCTTCAGCGGCGGCGTGTCGGTGGCCCTGCCATGGGGCAGCGTGACGGTCGTTTCCTGGTCTGGTGAAACCGACAAGACGGCTGACCGCGGCTCGTACACCTACGACGTCTCCGGGCTGGTCCCCGAGGGCACAGGCGGGGTCGAGGTGACGGCCACCCACACCCAGCGCGGGCAGACGTGCATCGTCGCCGTGACGATGTCCGTTGACGGTGATCCTGGTTGGCAGGCGTTCACGGCAGCGGGTCTCACTGCGCTCTCGGCTGTCGGCGTCGCCGGGGCCGGCGTCAAGAGGAGCGTGAAGTGATGAAGGGACGTCCCATCCTCGGAGTCATCTCCGGATTCCTCTTCGGCCTCCTCCTCGGCGTCACGCTGTTCCTGTTCGGTGCGCTTCCCTTGAACTCTCCGTGGCTGCTTGTCCTTCCGGTGCTAGGCATCGTGTTGGGCCTCGTGATGGCTGCGTGGGCGCCCTTTGGGGGCGGCCAGACGGACGAGCCGACCCAGGACGCGCCGGCACAGCCATCCGGGACCACGCTCGAGCAGGACGCGATCCCACCACTCGACGAAGGCGGGCGAACGTTCGATGGCCCGTCCGATGCGGATCCGCCGGAGGCGGGGACTTCCGACGACACGTGATGCTCGGCCGCATGCCATGATGCCGGGGTGACCGACCGTCGTCCTGCGTGGTGGGGCTCCTCACCGCACATCGTCTACACCGTCGTGGTGTTCGTGGTCCTTGCATCCCTCGACAATGCAGCGATCGGCGCGATCCCGGCGATGGTGAAGCCGCTCACGGCGGCATTCGACGTCTCCGAGAGCGCGATCACGATTCTCACGGGTGCACAGATCCTGGTGACCGCGATCGTCGGGGTGCTCTGGGGGTACGCGGGCGATTCGGGCTCGCGCAAGAGCCTGCTGCTGTGGGGCACGGTGATCTGGGCGGGAGCGCTGATCGGATCGACAACGGCGACATCGTTCGCTGCGTTCTTCGGATGGCAGATGCTGGTCGCGATCGGACTCGGCTCGATTGCATCGGTGGGCTTCTCCGTCGTATCCGACCTCATCTCACCTCGGCGGCGCGGTTTGGCCATGAGCTTCTGGGGCTTGTCGCAGGGGATCGGCGTCCTGGTGGGCGGACTCCTGGCGAGCCAACTCGGCGCCGACGACTGGCGGACACCGCTCCTCGTGATCGGAGCCGCCGGCTTCCTCTTTGCCGCCCTGTACGTGTTCACGTTCGATGCACCTCGCGGATTCAAGGAGCCCGAGCTGGCGGCCTTGCAGGCTGCCGACGTCGACTACGAGTACCGGATCGACTCGACCCAGATCCCCCAGCTCGCTCGGCGCCGCACCAACGTCTGGCTCGTCCTCCAGGGCGTCACCGCCCAGATCGCCTATGGATCACTGATCTGGGTGACGCTGCTCTACCAGGAGAAGGTGCTGGCTCAGGGGTACAGCGAGTCGACGGCGACCAGAGTGGGAGGCCTGTTCGCCGCCATCTTCACCGTGGGGGCCCTGTTCTCGATCCTCGCCGGGCACCTCGGAGATCGGCTGCAACGCCGCTCGCTGCGCGGCAGGGCCCTCCTGTCGATGGCCGGCATCCTCGGCGCCATCCCGTTCTTCTTGGTCTTCTTCTGGGTGCCGCTGCGAGGCCTCGAAGTGACCGAGGGCGCCGGCACCGTGACCCTCGCCGGCGAGGTCCTCGTCTCCATCGCCACGAACCCGTGGGCGTTCATCGCCTTCGCCTCGGGAGTGGCTGCCATTGCACTGACGTCGGCCGACAGCCCCAACTGGTTCGCATTGATCACGGATGTGAACCTCCCGGAGCATCGCGGCACGGTGTTCGGCGTGGGCAACCTCGCCAACGGCGTGGGCCGATCCGTCGGGAGCGCACTCGTGGGCCCCGTGGCGAACGTGCTGGAGCGATCGATTCCCCCGCCGTACAACTGGGCCCTGGGGCTGAGCATCTTCCAGATCTTCTTCCTGCCCACCGGCTTCTGCTACTGGAAGGCCAGCGAGACGTGCCCCGGAGACATCACCGAAGTCCGAGACATCATGTCCGAACGCGCAGCGGCGGCCACGGTTGCGAAAGACGCCGACGAAGACTGATGCTGCGAGTACCTGGTACCGGGTACCTGGTACCGAGACATCAGGCGATGCGTTCCAATGGATGACGACTTGTTCGGAGGACGAGCACCGGCTACCTCTGCTCGACTGCCGAACGCGCTCGATGAGCCCTTTCGCGACGACAGCGTCTCGGACGGAAGCTCATCCCAACCTGATCACGTCGGGATTCCGGGTACCAGGTACTAGGTACTAGGTACCAGGTACTGGGTGCCAGCCACTCGAGACTCGCTCCCATGCTCACGGCTTTCTGGCGCCCTCCTACCATCCGCGCATGTGGACGACAGCCGGATTCGAAGGGCTCCCGGACGCTGCGCTCGGGGTTCGGAGGCTCCGCAGTGGCGCGACGATCGTGATCGTCGGCGTGGTCCTGGCGCTCCTCGATTCGGGAATCCGCTTCCTGGGCGATGTCGAGCCCGCTCTGCCGCCGCTCGTGCTCCCCGCGATCGTCGTCGTCGCCATCGTGGCGGTGTGGTGGCCGTGGACACGGCTTGCATGGCGCGCATGGGGCTGGCGACTCGACGATGCGACCTTCCAGACTCGGTCTGGCGTGTACACGAAGGTGTGGAAGGGCGTTCCTCGTGACCGTGTGCAATTCGTCGAGGTGACCGCCGGTCCCCTGCAACGGTCCGCTGGCCTCGCCACGCTGGTCGTGCGCACCGCCGGCGTCCGGACCCCGGCAGTCAACGTCGTCGATCTCGAGACTGCGGTCGCCGAGGATCTTCGCGATCGTCTGAGCCCGGAGTCATCGGCCGCCTCGGCCCATCCCGATCCCGAGCCACACTCTGAGCAGGAATCGACGGGACCATGGGCCCCACCGGTCGACGCTCCGGAGCCGCTGGAGCCATGACCGCCGACATCGGCCCGGGTGAGCCTCGCCAGGACGCGGACGGCCAGGGACCCTGGCATCGCCTGCACCCCGGGACCATTCTCGACGATGCCCTTCAGCGGATCCCGAGCGTCTTGCTCGGTCTCTTCCTGATCTTCACCAGCGGTGGCGACGATGCGGTGATCGAACTCATCCAACTCGCGATCGGCTTCGCCGCGATCTTCCCGGTCGTGATCCGCTACATGACGGGGCGCTACCGCATCACGCCGGAGCTGCTGCAGTGGCGGGTCGGGCTCTTCACGAAGGTGCACACCGACCTCCCGCGACACCGGATCCAATCGGTCGACACGAGGATCAGCGTGGTTGGACGCGTGCTCGGCCTCCAGAGCGTCGTGGTCAGCTCGGCCGGGGGCGAGGGCGAGATCAGGATCGGGCTCATCGACGCCCCGACAGCCGACCATCTCAGAGCAGAGCTGACTCCCGACGTCGCTCGTACGGCAACCTCAGCCGGCGGCGACGTGGTGGCCGCGGAGGAGGTCACGGAGACCGAGCTCGCCGCCCTCGACGCCTCGGACCTCCCGCGCGTCGTCGCTGTGGATGTCGGCCGGGTGCTTGCCTTGATCATCACCCTCATCGCGGGAGCCGGGATCATCGCCGGCATCGTCACGGGCGTACTCGGCCCGGGATCGATCATCTTCGGGCTGCCGCTCGTCCTCGGCGCGTTGGGCATCGGGCGGGGCATCGTGACCGAGGCGATCGGATTCTCGTCGGGACTACGCGCAGATCGCATCCACGTGTCACGCGGCATCTTCGCCCGTTCGACCCTCGAGGCACCCCTTGCTCGGGTCCAAGGGGTGACGGTCAAGCGGACGATCGTTGCGCGGACGATCGACACCGAGCGGATCTCGGTGGACACCGCCGACGTGAGCGGAGAGGGATCCCGAAACCCCGGCCAGGCGCAGACGCTCGTCCATCCGATCGCCACCCAGGGGACGTGGCGGCGATGGGCCGAGACGTTCCTCCGTGGTTCGGTGCCCGATCAGGAACGGTTCCGGCGCGTCGCTCGGGTGTCCCTGCGCCGCCGCTGGCTCGCCGTGGCACGGCTGGCAATCGGCCTCGTGGTCGTCCTGGCCTTCGCTTTCTGGATCACCGACGAGTGGATCGACGAGCGGGTGTTCCTCGGCGTCGCCCTTGCGGTCGGCCTGGCCATCCCGCTCGCGCTCGGTGGAATCGAGACCCTGAGGTACCGCAACGAGCGGTGGGCGCTCGGCGAGGATCAGGTTGCGTTCCGTGGCGGGGCGCTGACCACCACGCTCGTGGCGATCCCACGCATCCGCGCACAGGGCACGATGATCAGCGCCAACTGGTTCCAGCGCCGGCACGGTATCGCCAACCTCACGGTCGACACCGCCTCACCGACCGTCGGGGGAACGGGGAGAGACCTCCACCTCGACGACGCATCCGATGTCGCTGCCGCCGTCCTCACCAGCGCCGACCAAGAAGGCGGCGTCTAGCTGAAGCTGGGCTGGCCCCCTCTGTCCGCCGGGCTTCCGCCCGCCGGACATCTCCCCCGGCGGAGCCGGGGGAGAGTCAAGAGGAGCGAGCTTTCGCTCGCACAATCAGCTCAAGGCTCAAGGCTCAAGGCTCATGGCTCGTGACTCGAGACTCCTCAGCTCCTCAGCTCAAGGCTCAAGGCTCAAGGCTCAAGACTCAAGACTCGAGACTCGAGACTCGGAACTCGAGACTCGCTACGCCACCGTCACCTCATCGCTGAGATACACATCCTGGATCGCATGCAACAAGGCAACGCCCTCGTCCATCGGACGCTGGAACGCCTTGCGGCCCGAGATCAGGCCCATGCCACCCGCACGCTTGTTGATGACCGCCGTCTTGACGGCCTGCTCGAGATCACCCTCGCCCGACGAGGCGCCACCCGAGTTGATGAGGCCGATCCTGCCCATGTAGCAGTTGGCGACCTGCCACCGGGTCCAGTCGATGGGGCTGTCGGACATGAGCTCGGAGTAGACGCGGGGATGCGTGCGGCCGAACGAGACAGCCTCGAACCCGTTCTTGGACTCGGGCTGCTTCTGCTTGATGATGTCGGCTTCGATGGTGACGCCGAGATGGTTCGCCTGTGCCGTCGTGTCCGCCGATCCTTCGTGGTTGACCCCGTCGACCTTGAACTCGGGGTTGCGTAGGTAGCACCACAGCACGGTGAACATGCCGAGATCGTGGGCCCGCTCGAATGCAGCGGCGACTTCGATGATCTGACGGTTCGATTCCTCCGACCCGAAGTAGATCGTGGCACCCACGCCCGCAGCACCCATCTCCCATGCTCGGTCGACCGATCCGTACATGATCTGGTCGTAGGTCGGCGGGTAGGTCAGCAGCTCGTTGTGGTTGAGCTTGACGATGAAGGGGATCTTGTGGGCGTACTCGCGTGACACCGCTCCGAGCACCCCGAACGTCGATGCAACGGCGTTGCATCCGCCCTCGATGGCGAGCTCGACGATGTTGCCCGGATCGAAGTACGCCGGGTTCGGGGCGAACGACGCCGCCGCCGTGTGCTCGATGCCCTGGTCGACGGGGAGGATCGATACGTACCCGCTTCCAGCGAGTCGACCCGTCTGGAACAACAGCTCGAGGTTGCGCAGCGTCTGATTCGAGCGATCGGTCTTGCTGAGCACGCGGTCGACGAAGTCCGGACCGGGAAGGTGGAGGGTGTCGGCGGGGATGCCCTCCGATGCGAATCCGAGCAGCTCGTCGGCGTCGGATCCGAGCAGTGCGGCGATGTCCATGGTCTGCTCCTTGTGTGGGACCAGGTCCGATTATCGCACCGTGCTCGGCCAAGGAGAGGTGCCCGGGCGGCCATCGAAGACCTTTCCATCGCCGTGCGATGTCGGCCTCGCGAAAACATGGTGCACTGCGCGAAAAGCCTTCGGTGCGTGGGTTGGGAATCTGTCACAGCGGTGCGGTAGAACTACGCACACTTCCCCCGAATCGGTGTGCCCCAGCGCGTCCGATACGGTATTTGACGAATCCCAAAGATGTAATTACACTCGTGCAGCCACGCTACATCTCGCGGTCCCCGAGCATCATGGACCCAAGATGTTGTGGGTGTGGGCAAGTGTGTGGATAAGTCGGCAACGGCACGACGATGAGCCTGGGAGGGCCCCGATGACAAAAGGTCTGCGGATCAAGCGACGCTTCACCACCGACGGCGTGAGCCCCTATGACACCGTCGAGTGGTCTCTCCGCGATTCGCGGATCACGAATCCGGACGGGTCCGTGGTGTTCGAGATGACGAACGCCGAGATCCCGGCGCGTTGGTCTCAGGTGGCAGCCGACATCATGGTGTCGAAGTACTTCCGCAAGGCGGGAGTCCCGCAGCTCGATCACGACGGCAATCCGATCCTCGACGACAGCGGCGAGCCCGTGCTCGGCCCGGAGCGCTCGGCACGCCAAGTCATCGATCGGTTGGCGTCGACCTGGCGTTGGTGGGGAGAAGAGCACGGGTACTTCGCATCGTCCGACGACGCACAGGTGTTCGAGGACGAGCTCGCCTACATGCTCCTCCACCAGATGGCTGCACCGAACTCACCGCAATGGTTCAACACCGGACTGCACCATCGGTATGGCATCGAAGGGCCCGAGCAGGGATTCTGGTTCGTCGACCCAGAGTCGGAGGAGCTGGTCCCCTCCCCCGACTCGTACAGCCGCCCCGCTCCCCACGCATGCTTCATCCAGTCCGTCGACGACGACCTCGTGAACCCCGGCGGCATCATGGACCTGTGGGTCCGGGAGGCTCGCCTGTTCAAGTTCGGGTCGGGAACGGGCTCGAACTTCTCCAACCTGCGCGCCGAGGGAGAACCGCTGTCGGGCGGCGGGAAGTCATCGGGCCTCATGTCGTTCCTCAAGGTGGGCGACCGAGCGGCCGGTGCCATCAAGTCAGGGGGGACCACCCGGCGAGCGGCGAAGATGGTGATCCTCGACGTGGACCATCCCGACATCGAGACCTTCGTGAATTGGAAGGCCGAAGAGGAGAACAAGGTCAGGGCCATGGTCTCAGCGGGCTACTCGCCCGACTTCAACGGCGAGGCGTACGCCACGGTGTCTGGACAGAACTCGAACAACTCCGTTCGCATGACCAACGATTTCGTTCAAGCCGTGTTGGACGATGACGAGTGGCATCTGACGCGCCGGACCGACGGCGAGACGATGAAGACCGTCAAGGCACGGGACCTGTGGCGACAGATCGCAGAGGCGGCATGGGCGTCGGCAGATCCCGGTGTGCAGTTCCACACGACCATCAACGAGTGGCACACCTCACCGGCCGGCGGGCAGATCCGGGCATCGAACCCCTGCTCGGAATACATGTTCCTCGACAACACGGCGTGCAACCTGGCATCGCTGAACCTCGGCACGTTCTACGACGACGCCACCGGCGAATTCGATCTCGAGGGGTACCGGTACGCCATCCGCCTGTGGACCATGGTTCTGGAGATCTCGGTCACGATGGCGCACTTCCCTTCGAAGGAGATCGCGCAGGGGTCCTACGACTACCGCACCCTCGGGCTCGGATACGCCAACCTCGGTTCGCTGCTCATGCGGATGGGCATCGCATACGACTCGGATGAAGGCCGTGCCATCGCAGGAGCGCTGACATCGATCCTCACCGGGTACTCGTATGCGGCGTCGGCGGAGATGGCCGGCATCGTCGGACCCTTCGCCAAGTACGAAGAGAACGCTGAATCCATGATGCGCGTCATGAGGAATCACCGCAGGGCCGCATATGGTGCCGACCAGTTCGAGTACGACGGCATCGGCCATCGGGTCGTCGGGATCGACCAGAGGATCGCACCGGCGAACATGCTGTCGTATGCCCACTCGGCCTGGGACGCAGCGGTCGCCCTCGGTGAGGAGCACGGGTATCGGAACGCCCAGGCGACGGTGCTGGCTCCCACGGGCACCATCGGTCTGTTGATGGACTGTGACACAACCGGAGTCGAGCCCGACTTCGCGCTCGTGAAGTTCAAGAAGCTCGCCGGTGGCGGGTACTTCAAGATCGCAAACCAGTCGATCGCCCCTGCGCTGGCCAGGCTCGGCTACGACCAGGGTCAGATCAATGAGATCATCGCATACGTCATCGGCACGATGAGCCTCGAGCACTCGCCACACATCAACACACGGACGCTGCTGGCAAAGGGCTTCTCGCGCAGCGACATCGCCAAGATCGAGGAGACGCTTCCGGGCGTGTTCGAGATCGGCTTCGCCTTCAACCAGTGGACGTTGGGTGAGGAGACGATGCAGCGCCTCGGATTCAGCGCCGAGGAGTACAACGGCCTCGGCTTCAGCATGCTCGATGCCCTCGGATTCACCACCGAGGAGATCAACGAGGCCAACGACCACATCTGCGGACGCCAGACCATCGAAGGCGCACCGCACCTCGCAGACGAGCACCTCGTGGTGTTCGACACGGCGAACCGGAACGGCAAGTACGGCCAGCGCTACATCCATCACACCGGCCACATCCGGATGATGGCCGCTGCCCAGCCCTTCATCTCAGGGGCGATCTCGAAGACCATCAACATGCCGAACGAGGCAACCATCGAGGACATCGAGGAGTCGTACCGCCTGTCGTGGGAGCTCGGGCTCAAGGCCATGGCCCTGTACCGAGACGGCTCCAAGGCCTCACAGCCGCTGTCCGCCACCTCTGACGAGGGCACCTCCGACGAGGAGGACGAGGCCGTCACGGCAGCCATCGAACGAGAGGTCGATGTGTTCTCGGGAGTCTTCACCCCGGGCATCTCGCCCACAGCGGCCTACGCCAGTCTCCCTCGCCCGCGCTTCATGCTGCCAGCTCGCCGATCCGGCTTCACCCAGGAGGCTCGGGTTGGCGGTCACAAGGTGTTCCTGAGGACCGGCGAATACGAGGACGGCACACTCGGCGAGCTGTTCTTGGACCTGGCGAAGGAAGGGGCGACGCTGCGGGGCATCCTCGGCTGTTTCGCCATTGCGGTGAGCAAGGGCCTCCAGTACGGCGTGCCGCTCGAGGAGTACGTCGACACCTTCACGTTCCAGACCTTCGAGCCGCGGGGCATGGTCGAGGGGCACCCGAACATCAAGATGGCGAACTCCATCGTCGACTACGTGTTCCGGGCGCTGGGTGTGGAGTATCTCCACCGTGACGAGCTCGCACAGATCCCACCGGATCGCACCGACAGCGACCTCCCCGAGCCCCCGCAAGGCCTCGCAGTGGACGCAGGCCTCCAGCTCGACCTCACGGAGGCCGCCATGGAGGACGACATCGACGCTCAGGTCGAAGCAGCGGCATTCGTCGATGCGCAGGTCGATGCTTCTGCGACGACTGCCACGAACGGATCATCGGGCGGCCCGGCCAGCGGCCCGGCTAGCGGTCCGAGTGCTGTCGGGAACGGCAACGGGGCAACTGCCGTGGTGACGTCCCAGGCGCCGGCCGCCACAACGGCGGTGGCTCCGGCAGATGTCCATTCCGCCCAAGAGGCCCAGACCGCAGCCGTACAGGCAGTGCTCGCAGACAAGATGGGCGACGCCCCGCTCTGTGACACCTGCGGGCACATCACCGTCCGCAACGGCTCGTGCTACCGCTGCCTCAACTGCGGCGATTCCAAAGGCTGCAGCTAGGCAAAGGCTGCA
>JASJCF010000031.1 GCA_030066265.1 Acidimicrobiia bacterium
CTACCCAAGGCGACACTCGCTGGCCGATTGAAGCAATTCGTACGCATCGAGGCCAAAGGCGCTCAACGCATGCTCAAGGGACCAGGCGACAGAGAGTTCACAAACCTCCCTACCAACTGAGCCCCACGCATATCGAAGCCTCTTTGTGCCAAGGGGTGTTCTTGAGGCGCGTTGGTGAGTCCGGCTGGGCGTGGCCGGGTGGCGGGTCGTATGGTTGGGGTGAGGGTTCGGGAGTGACCGATCCGAAGAGCCAGTCGTTCAGGATGTCGAGCTGGCCACGCAGGCTTCGAAGAGTCGTTGCTGATTGTCCGCCCGGGCCCTCCTATTCGTTGGCGCCGTCGATGGTGAGTTGGCGGTAGACGGCGTCTGAGATGCGTCGTTTCAACGCTCGGATCGCTTCTTTGGAGGTCTTGCCCTCTGCGAGCTTGCGTTGGTAGTAGATGCGTCCGTTGGTGTCGTGACCGAGTTGGGTGACGGCTGCGATATGGATGGCGTGGTTGATGATCCGGTTTCCCCGGGGTTCAGACGGTGCGGTGCCGAGTCCTCGCACCGGAGGAGGCTTCGATCGGGGCGGTGCCGTTGTAGTGGCGAAGTGCCCTTTGGTCGGGAATCGGGTGTTTTAACCAACACCCGCATCACCGGAACGTTTCGGCGAGTTTCCGTGAGGGTGTCATCCAGTTGAGGGTTTGCGACGTCGATGGGGTTATGGGGCGCGGAGCGGGAAGCTCTGGGCGGCTCGTGTTGTGAGCATGTTGTTGCGGTACAGATTGATGAGTGCTCGCAGAGCTGTCACGACGAGGTACGCGATGGCGCCTTCTCGGTAAGACCAGACTCCGATCACGACGAGTGCAACTGGCATCCACCAGATCACGTTGTAGCTGATGTAGATCAGCCGTGCACCAGTGCTCATGTCTGGTTCTTCTAGCTGTTGCTGTTTGCGAAGCCATGCGAACCGCATGCCGGAGTGTTGCTCCACGACGATTCAGTAGAAGGCTCCCAAGACGACAAGCCCTACGAAGGCAGCACGGTCCGAGATCGCATCGGTGGTGAGCGCGGCCAGTCCCAAGAGCAACGTGGGGAGGCCCAGTCCGATGGTCAGGATGTTGTTCCACCGCTTCGTCAGGAAGCGATTCCGATTGGTGTCGCTGATCAGTCTCGTCATCGGCGTTGGTCGGCGTGTGCCATGAGCTGTAGGTCGTTGCCCATTCCAAGTATTCCACAGCGCGCTAGTCAGGAGCTAGCGCAAATCGCGCTGAACCCGAGCGCGAGCGTCGAGCTTGGTGGACACGACGGCGCGTATCGGCACATGTACGTGGGGCGGGTGTGGCTTGTTGCGATAGGGTGTCAGGGGGTAGGAGTTATGGGGAAACTCACTGCATTCCTTCTGGTGGCCGCAATCGCAGCTCTGGCTTCTTGTGGGACGGATGTGCCATCGGAGATGGGCGCGACAACCCAGGCGCCTGTTTCGAGTCTCGAGGTGCGGGGTGGGTTCGAAGCGGGTCTCGTGGTGGGACTCGTCGTTCCGGATGCAGAGCCGGGTGGGACTATCCCACTCATTGTGCTGGTGCCTGGCGGAGGATGGGCGACTGCTGATCCGGCCGGTCTGAGACCACTCGCTGAGCACCTGGGCGGCCTCAGCGCCGCAGTAGCACTCGTCACCTATCGGGCCGGTGATGATGGCGTGTACTTTCCCGACCAGCCGAACGATGTTGGATGTGCGGTGAACGCGTCTGCCGCAGCAGTACGAGGCGCTGGTTTCGAGGTCGGCGGGGTCACCGTTGTGGGTCACTCATCTGGCGCCCACCTAGCGAGCCTCGTTGCCCTCCGACCAGCAGCATTCTCATCTCGCTGTCGTCATCCCTTGGTCGCTCCTGACCGGCTCGTGGGACTCGCAGGACCCTACGACGTCTCCCGGGCAACACGGTTCGCGGGCAACCTGTTCGGCCCTGACAACACCAACCCCGACAGGTGGGCAGACGGCAACCCCATGACCCATGCTCGTGAACGCCCCGAACTCGACGTGCTGTTGATCCACGGACAGTCCGATGCCGCCGTGCCGATGTTCTTCACTGATGCGTTCGCCGCAGCCCTCGAGAACGGAGGTCACAATCTCACCGTGATACGCCCACCCGGGGCAGACCACCACTCTGTCTACACGCCCAGCGCAGCCGGCGCTCACATTGCGGAATGGCTGAACCTGCCCACACCCGATCGGTGAACCCGTTAGCCCACGCCACCAGCCGATAAGCCTGACCCGGAAAAGCCAGCACCCTGACAAGGTCGATCACCCCCTCATCGTCAACGATCGCGACCGCAGTGTGGGTCGCCTTGCGCATCAACACCGATCATCGTCATCACAGCCTCCCTTAGCTCATGGTGAACCGAGGTGGGCACTCCTGATTCGGGCGATCGTGTTCTTGCCTCTATCAAGCCACACCCCAGCCGAATGACCGACCGACAGACACATCGATCAGAAAGCCAACCCGCGACTCGAATGGCAGGCACATAGAGAGTCCACCGGACGGACCATTCGACTTCAACAAGATTCAGGGCTACCGCGTCTGGGTCGAAGAGAACCACCCCGATGACTACGACGAGCTCTTCATCCTCAGCACGATCCTCATCGACGGCGATGACCAGTTTGCGACGCACCAAGAACTTGCCAGCGAATACCTGTCCGCACCCTGATTCCCATCCGAGCTGAACTCAAGGCACACATGTGTGGGGCAACGCTGCCCAAGCGACACACATCGCTGGAGACTCCTGGCGCTGTCTCGCAGTTCGAGCTGCTCGTCCGGCCGTCATGATCGCCTTCGAGGAGCTCTACTACGCTGAGTTCATGGGAGTGTCGTGCGTTCAGATCTACACGATGCAGACCCTCGAGGAAGCCGTTGCCTTGGCCGATTTGGGGGTCGACCACGTCGGTGTGACTCCAGCCAACCGCGGTTTGCCCGGTGAAGTCGACCTTCAGACCGCAGCGGAGATCTGCGCTGCAGTGTCGGGGCGCGCCAGCGCTGTGGCTTTGAGTGTCGAAAGTGAGCTTGACCAGATCGTCACGATGGTTCAGAGCGTCCGGCCGGACATTCTTCACCTGTGTGGCCCGGCCGGAGTCGTGGATCCGAGCGCCGTGAAAGCGCTCCGGTCCAAGCTGCCTGAGACTCCTGTGATGCAGGCGATTGCCGTGACCGGTCCCGAGGCGATCCAGTCGGCACTCGAGTACTCACGTGTCGCTGACTATCTCATCCTCGACTCCGTTGCACCCGGAATCGACGGCATCGGCGCGGCAGGAACGGTCCACGATTGGACTGTGAGCGCAACAATCGTGGAAGCCGTCGACGTGCCCGTGATCCTTGCGGGTGGACTGACCCCGGAGAATGTCACGGCGGCCATCGCTGCAGTCGGCCCTTGGGGTGTCGACTCGCTCACGCATACGAACCGTGCGACTGCGAGCGGTGGATTCCGGAAGGACCTCGAACTCGTCCGACGGTTTGCGGATGCGGCGAGAGGAGCCGGAACGCCGTGAGCGTCGTCGTGATCGGTGATGCCAACGTCGACTTGGAGATCGTTCTCCCGAGAAGGCAACACCCCGGGACACACGCCAACCCCGAGCCACGTCTGTTCGGCGGCGGATCCGCAGCGAACACGGCATCTGCCCTCGCTCGGCTCAGCGTGGGATGCCGTTTCGTCGGCACGGTAGGAGACGACAGCTACGGCCGGTTCGCCATGGCAGCCCTTTTGCAGGCTGGTGTCGACACCTCTGGCGTCGAGGCAACCGGGAGTGCCCCAACAGTGATGGTCATCGTCGTGGTGCCACCCGACGGTGAGCGACTGATCTACGTCTGGCCACCGACGGGAGGAGCCCACGGGGGACTCAGCGTCGAGAGTGCGGAACGATCGGTCCGCGACGCAGAGTGGCTCCATGTCTCGGGGCTCTGTCTGAGGGCGTCCCCGGCGAGAGAGGCGGTTCTCGGCGCCATGGAACGGGCGCGTCAGCTCGGGGTCCCGGTGTCGTTCGACCTGAATCTCCGGCTCGAGAACTGGGGTTGGGAAGACGACTTCCAACGGGCGGTCGAAGATGGGATCGAGCGGTCGGACGTGGTCTTGGGGGCCGCGGTCGACGAGATCATCCCCTTTGCCGGCCTTGCGGATCCCGTCGAGGCTGCGACGGCTCTTGCGCGTGACGATCGGCTCGTCATTGCACGGCTCGGATCTGACGGCGCTGTCGCGTGCTTTGGCGATCAAACGATCCGGCAGCCTGGCTTCCCGGTTGATGTCGTCGACACCGTTGGCGCCGGTGATGCATTCAATGCAGGCTTCATCGCCGCTCGCCACCATCATGGTGCCGACGTGTCAACGGCAGTCAGGTGGGGCAATGCCGTCGCCGCTTTGGCGATCCGGCGTGCCGGAGCCCGATCGACACCGACGCTCAGCGAAGTCGAAGCACTCCTGGGGCACCAGCCGAACGAGTCGGCTCCGATATCCGACGGCCAATAGTGGCTCGTATGGGTCGCCGTCCGGTGCACCTTCAGTGTGTGATGACCGTGCTCGAGTCCGTGGACCGTCGCCTCATGCCGCAACGTTGGACGTCGCACATTGGCCGCCGGGTTCGCTGCGATGAACTCCTCCTCGGTGCAATACCGGTCATCCACATCACCTACATGTGCCGGTATGGGCTGACCTTGTCGATCTGACCGACGGCGAGTGATCCACATCGTCTCATCGAACCCAACTCCAGACCAGCGCACGAACGGCAAACCGCAAGCGATGCGTACGTGCCGATATGAGCGGAGCGCTCGCCTCCACCGAGTAGACAATGTGTCTGATATAATAGACACTATGTCTATCCCAAGGAGGCCAAGGCGTGGCTGGTCCTGAGATCGCTGTCAAAGGTATCCGCAAGTCATTCGACACCGTCGAAGCTGTGAATGGGGTGAGCTTCGAGGTTCAGCGGGGAGAGGTGTTGGGGCTGCTGGGGCCGAACGGTGCGGGCAAGACGACGACCATCAACATGCTGAGCACGCTTGTCGAGATGGACTCGGGGGAAGCCACGATCGGGGGCTACGACGTCCGAACGCAGCCTGATGCCGTTCGCCAGCTGATCGGCCTCGCCGGTCAATCGGCAGCAGTCGATGAGAAGCTCACGGCACGTGAGAATCTGGAGCTCTTCAGTCGGCTGTACAAGGTGCCACGATCGGTCAGGCAGAGCCGCATCGAGGAGTTGATCGAACGATTCGATCTCGGAGAGTTCGCCGACCGACCGGCGAGCACCTACTCGGGTGGCCAGCGGCGACGGCTCGATGTGGTAGCGGCGCTTGTCGCTGAACCCTCGACGGTGTTCCTGGATGAGCCAACGACGGGCCTCGATCCAAGGAGCAGAACCGAGCTGTGGGAAACGGTCCGTTCGCTGGCGGCGGCTGGGACGGCGATCGTGCTCACGACTCAGTATCTCGAAGAGGCAGACCAACTCGCCGACAGGATCCTCCTCATCGACCATGGCCGGATCGTCGCCGAGGGAACACCTGACTCTCTGAAGCGAGACCTTCGCGGCGACGTTCTCGTGATCGATGTCGCCAGCTCCGACGCCCTCGACCGAGCCCGACCCCTCATCGAAGCCGAAACGTCGGTGTCCATCAACGCTGAGTCTCTCAGAATCGAGGTTCCGGTGAGTGACGGACCAGAGCACTCGCTCAGCCTGCTGCGGACCCTTCAGGACGGCGGTGTTGAGATCACCGGCTATCAGTTGCGTCAGCCTTCCCTCGACGAGGTGTTCCTTGCCTTGACGGGGTCACCCACACCAGAACTGCTCGAGAGGAGCGCATCATGACAACCACCCACCCGAACACGTCATCGCCGGTGGTCGTCGCCGACCCAAGCCCAACTGAGCGGTTGCGGAGAACCGGACAAGACACAACAACCGTCTTGTGGCGGGACATCGTCCGTACTTCTCGACAACCTGAGATGCTCGTCTTCGCCGTTGTCATGGGTGTCTTCTTCCTGCTCCTGTTCAACTACGTCTTTGGCGGAGCGATCAGTGCCGGAACCAGTCTCGACTATCTGCAGTACCTCCTGCCGGGAGTGCTGGTGATAACCGTTCTTCAAGGAGCGCAGCAGACCAGCATGGGTCTGGCGGCCGACTTCACCGAGGGTGTCAACGATCGCTTCCGCTCACTACCGATGAGTCAATCCGCCGTCATCAATGGGCGCACTATCGCTGACGCCCTCCGAAACCTCGCCGGGATGATCCTCGTCGCCGTCGTTGGGATCCTGATGGGCTTCCGGTTCGCATCACTCGGAGGAGCAGTCGCCGCCCTGGCTCTGGCACTCGGGATCGGCTACGCCTTCTCCTGGCTGGGCGCAGCCATCGCCGCAAAGGTCCGGCAACCGGACATGGTCGGCATGCTGTCCATGTTCTGGCTATTCCCGCTCATGCTGGCCAGCACCGCGTTTGCACCCGCTGCAACCATGCCCGGATGGCTCCAACCCTTCGTCGAGTACCAGCCCATCTCAGCGGCATCCGATGCTGTGCGCGGACTCACCAACGGACTGCCAACCGGCGACGCCGTATGGCTGACCCTTCTGTGGATGGCGATACTGCTTGGTGTCTTCGTGCCCGTGTCCGTTCGCCTCTACCGGAAGCCCAGCTAGGAGCGCCTCAGTGACCCAAGCCCAGGACAGCCAACCGGCCACGACCGACGACCGCATCATCAATGCAACCATCTCGCTCATCGGCTCGGACGGTCTCGGGGCGATCACCATGTCACAGGTCGCCGAGCACGCAGGCGTGGCACGCCAGACCCTCTACAACCATTACAGCGACATCGACAGCATCGTTGCCGCGGCAGTCGACCGCCACAACAACGAGAGCCTCGCACTCCTGACCTCTGCACTGAGCGTGGCACAGACGCCCACCGAGAAACTCGAGCAGATGGCGCGACACTTCGCAATGGTCGGGGCGCACGCCGGACAAGCCCTCGAAGTCGGAAGCGGCACCTCGAGCGAGGTCCGTCACGCCGTGGACAAGTACAAGCACGCCATCGAGCGGATCATCCAGGACATCATCGAAGAAGGCCAGCAAACGGGCGACTTCAGACCCGACGTCGCCATGGACACCGACGCCGTGCTCATCCGATCAATCCTCAACGGCATCTACGAACTCGCCGCCGCGGCACCAGAGAAGGCGTCGGATATCGCGGCATCCGGAGCACGCATGCTCCGGGCTGCCCTCCATTGAATCGCACCAAACGTCGTCTCGCGGGGCTGCCCATAGCCGGCAATGCGAGCGGCTCCCGGCGCTGGGCGCGAGCACGAGGGCCTCAGCGGATTTCGAGCCCGTGCATCAAGCGCTCGGTCGCATCGGTGATCTCACGGACGGCTTCGTCGAAGAACCAGGCGACCCTTCCACCGACCGTCCCTTGCCGGGTCGTCGTCATCCGTTCGTCGGCAATAGGAGGCGGAGTGCTCAAGATGGGCGCCGGCTGCGACTGGTAGCTTCCTGGCATGTTGCGTATCCAGTTGCTTGGACCCGTCGCAGCCCTCGATGATGGGGCCCAGCTGCATATCGGTGGCCCCAAGCAGCGGACAGTCTTGGCGGTGCTCACCATCGATCCCGGCGCGGTGGTGTCGGTTGATCGACTGATCGAAGCGGTCTGGGGCGACGAGGTGCCGAATCGGGCCCCGCGATCGATATCGACCTACGTGTCGAACCTACGACGTGTGCTCGGCGACGCAATCGCTCGCAATGGCAACGGGTACGAGGCTCGCCTGAGCCGCGACCACGTCGATGCGACCGATTTTGAGGATCGGATTCGAGCCGCTCAGCAGCGCATCCGCACCGAACCCGCGGAAGGTGCCTCGGCCATTCGAGAAGCGCTCGAGCTCTGGAGCGGCGAGCCGTTCCAGGGCGTTGATGGCCATCATGTCCTCGAACCTCACATCTCTCGGCTCAACGAGTTGAGATTTGAGGGTCTGGAGGCCGCAATCGGCGCCGAGATCGAGACCGGGGTGTGCGACCTGGTCGAACTGGATCGCCTCGTAGCAGAGCACCCTGAGCGGGAACGGGTCAGGGGTTTGCAGATGCGCGGCCTGTATCGAGGGGGTCGCCAACAGGAATCTCTGGCGAGCTACAAGGCCTTTCGTGATCGGCTAGCCCACGATCTCGGGATCGACCCTTCGCCCGAACTACAAGAGCTCGAGCTGCGGATACTCCAGCAGGATCCGGAGTTGAGCACTCGTACGCCGCAGGCAAGGCCCGATTTCGACGAGTCGTTGCCAGCTCGATACTCGTCGTTTCTTGGACGCAACGACGAGGTTGCCGAAATCGTCGCCGCCGTTGCCGATTCTCGGCTGGTGACGGTCGTTGGTCCCGGCGGCATCGGGAAGTCGAGCTTGGTGGTGGAGGCAGCCCGTGGTACCGACGTGCACCAGGGAGCCCGGATTGTGCGCGTGGTCGTCGACACCCTTGGTGAGAGAGACCCTGTCGACGCGCTGACCGATGCCCTGGGGCTGGACCCGACGCCTGGTGTCGATCCTGTCCAGGTGATCGCGGGGTACCTCGCCTCCCATCGTCACCTCCTGATCCTTGACGGCTGCGAGCCGCATCTCGACACCGTTGCGCCGATCGTCGACCGCCTGCTCTCATCACGTCAACAGACCCGGGTTCTCATCACGTCGCGAGAGCCCCTGGGGCTCGCTGGCGAGGCGATCATTCGGGTCGGTGGCCTGGACGCGACCACCGCTGAACAGCTGTTCGTTGATCGCGCCGAGCTTCGTTCGGCGGACGAACGGACACTCGCCAAGGTCGGAGAATTGTGTTCTGTTCTAGAGGGAATGCCGCTGGCCATCGAGCTTGCTGCGGCACGGGCTCGATCAGTTTCGGTCGAGCGCCTGGCGGAACGAATCGATGATCTCATCCCTCTGCTCAAGCGGTCGAGGCCCTCCGGAGAGCGCCACGATTCCATCGCAGCGGCGATGAACTGGAGCTACGAGCTCCTCGACGTACCCGAGCAACGGGCTTTGCGTTGGCTGTCGGTGTTTCCGGGTGGCTTCGATCATCGAGATGCCGAAGCACTACTCGATGATCCGTACGCGGAGGATGCCGTCGCTCGACTCGTGGACGTATCGCTGGTTCAGCCGCCAGACGAGACGGGCCGGCATCGGATCCTGGAGCCGGTGCGCCAGTACGCACGGTCTCTCCTGGAACGCGATGGAGAGCATGAACACGTTGTCGAGCGATACGCGCATTGGATCGCTGATGAGGCAAGGAGGGCCGGCGTCGAACTCTGGTCACCCAACACCCGATCTGCAGGCGCATGGATTCACAACCACTACCCGGAGCTTCGTGCTGTCATGGATTGGGCCATCAAGCATGACGAACCGGACATTGCAGTGCGGATCCTGGCGGCCATCGGCCATCGGGTCACGATGGAGGGTGATGCCGACCCCCTTCTCGACAATGCCGTCAATGCGGTGCGTCATCCGGCGGCGAGCCAAACTGGCGAGCTGGCAATCGCAGCCGCTCACATCGTCATCATGCTCTGGAAGGCAGGGCGATCCAGGGAAGCCCAGGAAATCATGGAGCGCGCCGAAGACATCGTCGAAGCGTCCGAGGATCCCGTCGCCCGCGCAGAAGTGATGCAGCGGAGGGCGGTCATCGAGCTCGATTCGAGCTGGGTTCACCCATCGTCGATCGACCAGCTGGATGCTGCGATCGATCAGCTCAGGGATGCAGGAGTGGCCCATGCCAATCGGTATCTGTGGAATCGTGCGATCTTCCTCTTGAGGCTCGGACGTTTCGACGAGGCGATGGAGACGATGGCCGAGCGGGACGCATGGTGGATTGCGACGATGGGCGTGCCAGACCCCGATGCACTGCAGCTGCAGGGTGAAATTCAGCGGCTCAGCGGAAACCGACGTGGTTGCGTCGAATGTCACAGCCGAGCAGCTCATCTCTATCGCGCCGAATCTGCCTTCGAGTCCGAACGGCTGATATGGCAATACGTGACCCAGGAGGCAATCGCACTCGGCGATCGGGACCTCTACGCGACGGCGATCGAGGCCGGTCGAAGAGCCCGGGAGAAGACGGGTGGTGAGGCTGACCTCTGGATACGGGTTCGTGTCGCCTCGTACGAACAACGACACACCGAGGTCTTGAGCCTCAGCCGGCAGTGGGCTGACGGGACTCTCGAGGTGGCCCGGAGGGACGGAACCCGCCATCTGGATGAGTCGCTGTACTCCGCGACGTGGCGCGAGTCACCGTTCTTCGTGCTGTTGCTCCCGATTGCAGCAGCTCTCGAGGCACTCGGGCGGGATGAGGACGCTCACCGCATCGCTCGCGAGGCGCCGGGGCTCATGGCACAAGACAGATACCCCCACACGGGACCTGCCGGTGAAGCGGAGCTCTGGGCAGAGTTGCTCGAACGTCTGGGCGGCGGCGAGCCCGCAGGCCTCACGCTTGAGGAGGGTTTCAACTTGGTGCACGAGATCCTGTCCTCACGGAGTCCAGAGACTGAGTAGCCAACCGACCCGGTTCGGGCAGTCACTGCGAGGACCAGCGACTGCCCAGGATTGCGATTGAGCACCGCGCAGACATGCGCAGGTGGCCGGAAACCTCAGCGGATTTCGAGTCCGTGCATCAAGCGCTCGGTCGCATCGGTGATCTCACGGACGGCTTCGTCGAAGACCTCGCGGTTGTGGGCGGCGGGAGCGCTGAATCCCGAGACCTTGCGAACGTATTGGCGGGCAGCCTCTTCCATGTCCGCACGTTCATCGACCGCACGCCCATCGCGAAGGCGGTGTATGGAACGACACATGAGCGCATCGTATCGTTCGCGGAGACGGCCGGCCGTCCACGCCGGAACGGGGACTCAGCGGTTCTCGACGTCGCCGGTCGTGATCTCGCCGACGGCCTCACCGAGGATGATCTGCTCGATGGTCGCCGACAGGAGACCGTAGGTCAGGGGACCGGAGACCTTGCCGACCACCACGCCGTCACGGTCGATGAAGAACGTCTCGGGGAGGCCGAGCACCCCCCAGGCGAACGCTGTGGCCGACCCTTCGTCCACGGCGTAGATGGTCTCCGGGCTCGAGCCGAGCTCGGCGAGGAACGCTGCAGCCCGGTCCGGGTCGTCCTGGTAGTTGACCGCGACGAACGTCGTGTCGAAGGCGGCGTAGTCGTTTGCACCTTGCACCAATGCAGCATGCTCTTCGCGACATGGCAGACACCATGAGGCCCAGAAGTTGACCACCACGATGTCGCCACGAAGGTCGGCGACCGAGACCGCGCCGGAACCGTCGGCGAGCCGGATGGGTTCCTCCGGGGCAGGCCGCCCGACCAAGGGCGACGCCGTGAGGGTGGGATCCGATCCGAATCGGGTGGCGAGCACGATCGCCACCACGATGAAGATTGCGACACCGGCGATCGCAAACCAGGCGACCCTTCCACCGGCCGTCCGTTGCCGGGTGGTCGTCATCCGCCACCCTCGACTTGTGGGCCCTCGGTCTCTTGGCCCTCGACTTGGCGGAGGAGCCGGAGCGCGTTCTCCTTGACGTCGTCCGGTACGTCCGGCGAGTCGGCGAGTAGGACCAGCAACGGCACGGCCTCCCCACCTCGCTGCAGAGTGACGAGCACGTTGGCTTTGAACCACTGAGCCGGCAGGTAGTCGGGTTGCCGCTCGAGGGCGGCGTCGAGATACTCGAGTGCGATGTCGGGGCGGTTCGACAGGTACGTCATCCAGCCGACGTTCGCCAGCGCCTCCGGGTGCTGCTCTCGGTCGAGGACCTCGAAGTAGTGGTCGAGGGCCCGATCGAACGTCCCCTCCTCGAAGTACCGACGCGCCAAGGCGAGGCGCATGCCGACGACATCTGGGTTTGCCGCCACGACTTCCTCGAGCTGTTCGTTGGTCACCTGCGACAGGTCAGGTGCCCCCTCCGCCTCGACTGCGTCGCTGGCGACGCCTTCCGCCCCGGAGGTTCCCGAGCCGAATGAGGTCGCGGCCAGAACACCGATGACGACGATCGCAAGGCCGAGGACCGCAGCGCCGGCCAGGACACGGCCTGAGATCCTTCGCTCGCCGGTGCCTTCGCCGCCGGGACCCGAGTCGATGGCTGCGTCCGAGTCCTGTGTCTCGACGAGGGCGGCGAGCTCGGCCTCGTACTTCTCGCGCAGCTCGGATGCCGTGCCCGGATCGAGGTCGCCTGCGGCCACCTGCTCGTCGAGCTCCCCCAGCTCTTCCCTCAGGAGCTCGATCTGATCGCTACGGTCAGACGCCATCGTGCACCCGATCCCTGGTCGAAGCACGTCGTGCGGATCGCCGCATCGCCACGACGGCCAGGAGGCCCGTTGCGGCGACGACGACGGGGAGCAGCCAGAGGAGGATCGACCATCGGGACGTCGATGCATCGAGCAGCACCCCGTCACCGAAGTTCCGTGCGAATTCGGCCCGAATCTCGTCGTCGGTGAACCCCGCGGCGACGCGCTCGGCGATCAATGTCCGGTAGTCAGCTGCCACGGCCGAGGTCGAGTCGGCGAGCGACTCCCCACTGCAGAACGGGCACTTGATGGCTGCGCTGAGCGCATCGACGCGGTCCGCTTCCGTGACGGGATCGGCGCTCCCGCCTGCGAGCCCGACGCCGATGACGAGGGCGAAGACGATTGCAAGGCCGACCGCAACAGCGCTCTTGACCTGCTCGGACATCAATGCACCTCGGAGATCGATGGTTCGCGTCCCTGATTGGACGCCGTTTGCTCACGTCCCGGTTTCCGGAACAGCGCAAGCGTTCCACCGGCGACGATCACCACTCCCCCAACCCACAACAGCCACTGGAAGGGGAAAACGAAGACGTTGAGTGCCACCGATGTCGTCGTACCCCCGGCGATGCCGATGTACACATCGTCGACCAAGCCCGTCCACACGTCCGGAGTGCCGATCGGCTGGCCGGCTGCCGGGTACGCATTGAGGCGAGGTTCGAGGACGGCCTCGATGTCCGTGCACGACTCGTCGAGCACGGCGACACGCACGCCGGTCACCTCTCGATTGGGCTCGGAACGGGTGAACGGCTCCAGGTACTCGATGCAATACCCGCCGACCGTGGCCGCGGACCCCCGCTCGACGGTGACCGTGTCCCTGATCGCGAGGCCGCTTGTCGTCGCCAGCGAGATGGCCATGAGCGCCACCCCCACGTGGGCGAGCTGCCCACCCCAGTAGCCGGCGTCGTTTCGCACGACCTTCCGAGCTGCGACATCGACGCGTTCAGGGCGATTCGACACCACGGAGATGAAGCGCTCGACGATGGCGGCGATGACGAAGAAGGCGAGGCTGATCGCCAGTGTGACAGGCCACGATCGGACCCCGCCGATCACGACGACGGCACCCGCCCCGAGGCCGACCACCATGGGCCATCGGAGCCGTCGCCAGAGCACGTCGGCCTTCGCCACGCGCCACGGAGCCACCGCACCGAGACCGATGAACAGCAGGAGCAGGAGTGCGATCGGCACAGCAGCCCGGTCGTAGAACGGTCGACCGACCGACACCTCGGACCCGGAGCCCGCCTGGACGAGCAGCGGGAAGATCGTCCCGAACAGCACGGCCACCGTCAGGACCGTGAGGATCAGGTTGTTCGCAAGGATGAACCCCTCGCGCGACGAAAGCGAGTCGAGGCGGGGTGCCTGGGCGATGTCACGCGCCCGGAACGCGAAGAGCGCGAGGGATCCGACGACGACCACAGCCAAGAACACGAGGAGAGCCGGTCCGACGCTCGACTGCGTGAACGCATGCACCGACGCGATGACGCCCGAACGCGTCAGGAACGTGCCGAAGATGGTGAACGCGAAGGTTGCGATGACCAGGAGAAAGTTCCACGCCTGGAGCATCCCCCGTTTGCGCTGGACAATCGCCGAGTGGATGAAGGCCGTTGCGGTGAGCCATGGCAACAGCGCGGCGTTCTCCACGGGGTCCCAGGCCCAGTAGCCGCCCCAACCGAGCACCTCGTAACTCCACCATCCCCCGAGGACGATCCCGAACGTGAGGAAGATCCACGCGATGAGCGACCAACGGTGGGTGCGGTCGAGCCAGGTTCGACCGGTCTCACCGAGGATGAGGGCGGAGATCGCAAAGGCGAACGGGACGGTGAGCCCCACGTAGCCGACGTACAGCATGGGAGGATGGACCGCCATCAGGATGTGGTTCTGGAGGAGCGGATTCGGCCCTCGCCCATCTGCGGGGGCAACCGCTTCGCTCAACGGCCACCAGGACGATGCCGAGCACACTTCGCCGACCACCGACGTGCAGACCGAGAAGGGGTTGCCGGCGGTCGCCATCAGGCCGAACCAGAAGATCGCAACGAGCCCCATCACCCCGAGCGCCAGCACGCCAAGCGGGTCCCGGTCGGACAGCCGGAGCCACACCAGGGCGACGAAGGCTGCGAGCACCAGCCCCCACAGGACGATGGAACCCTCCAACGCGGCCCAGCCTGCGGCGAACAGGAACACGAACGGCGTCGTCGTGGCCGTGTTGTTGGCGACGTAGGCGATGGAGAAGTCGTGCACGAGGATCCCGAGCTCGAGGAACACGAAGGCAGCCAATGCGGCCCCGGCCAGGACGAGCACAGGTGTCCGCACAGCTCTGCGGTCCCCGTCTGATCGATGCCGGAATCCCTGCACCGCAACCGCGAACGAGGCTCCCAAGGCCGTGAGGATCGAGAGCGTGCCGAGGGTGGCGATCACGCTTCGGTGCAGGCGTGATCGGTCTCGTTGTAGTCCTCGGCGTCGGTGCGGTACTGCTCGTCGTGCTTGACGAGCATCGTGTCCGATTGGAACGCCTCACCCGTCCACGCCCCTTCGACGACCACGCCGATCCCTTCCTGGAACAGCTGGGGCGGGACACCCGCATGGATGACCTCGACAGCGGCGTCGCAATCCTGCACTGAGAAGGCCACGAGCCCGTCGCGTTCGTCGACGGAGCCAGGGACCACGCGACCGCCGAGCCGGAGGCGCTCGTCGCTGGCCTCTCGCGCAAGCAGCTCCGTCGGCGTGTTGAAGTAGACGAGCGCCGAGCTGAGGTTCACCATCAAGACGACGAGGACGCCGGCGAGAAGCAGCGCCGGAATCACGAACTTGGCGTAGCGCGTCACGATTCCTCGCCGAGTCGCTTCCTACTGCGCGAGATCCGAGCGGCGATGCTCACCACGTAGGTGACCAGCACGGTGTAGCAGAAGGCGTACGCCAGAAAGACCCAGTTCCACTGATCGGCGAACTCCATCAGGCACCTCGCTCGAGTGCGGGAGCGGTGACCGCTTCGCCAGCGATCGGGACGTCTGCGGTCTGCTGCATCTCGGTGATCTCGTCCTCGAGGCGAGCAAGCTCGATCCGCTTGAACATCATGGCGACGTACATGACGGTGAACGACACGACCGCGATGCCGAGAGTGACGAGCATCGACGTGTCCATGTCGATGGGCTCGGGCTTGAGCAGGGTCGGCGGCTGGTGGAGGGTGCGCCACCACACCACGGAGAAGTGCACGAGCGGCACCTGGACCACGGCGAGCACGCCGAGGATGGCCGAGCGTTTGGCCCGGGCGTTGAGATCGGTCGTCGTCCTTCGCAACGCCAGATACCCGAGATAGACGAAGAACATGATGGCCGTGAGGGTCAGCCGGGCATCCCAGGTCCACCACACGCCCCACGTCGGCTTCGCCCAGATCATGCCGAGCCCGATCGCCAGACCCGTGAACACCACCCCGATCTCGGCGGATGAGGCAGCTCGTCGATCCCAGGCGAGGTCCTTCCGCCACAGATACATGGCGGACGCCGCCATGGTCACGAAGAAGGCGAGGTATGCCAGCCACGCTGCGGGTACATGCACGTACATGATCCGCGACAGCTGCCCTTGGACGGCATCGGGACCGACGGCCATCGAAGCGATGAAGGTCACGGTTCCCGCAACACCCATGGTGATCCACGGCCAAACCGACGTCGGGCGCTCGATCGTCTGTTCCCGGGGAGTCATCGGGTCTCCTGAAGCGGTTGGGCTGATAACACTCCAGCGATCGCCAGCACGATCACGGTGACGATCATCATGAGCACCCAGGTAAGGCTACTCCGGCCCAACTGTAAGGCTTCGAGGGCCTGGGTTGCGCCGATGAGGAGCGGAATCGAGAGCGGTGCGACGAGCAGGGGGACCAATGCCGCAGCGTTCTGGCCGGTGGCGACGATCCCGGCTGCGAGCGTGCCGAGCAGAGACAAGCCGGCAGCGACGATGACGAACGTCAGCGGCAGGATGAGCCATCCCTCCAGCGAGATGTCGTACAGGACCACGGTGACGAAACCGAGGACGAGCTGGAACCCGAGGAGGAAGAGGAAGCTGGCCAACGCACGCCCGAAGTAGACAGCTGCCGGATCGAGCCCGCTCAGGGCGAGCTGATCACGCTGGGCGTCGGTCTCTGAGCTCGTCTGCCGGATCGAGATGAACACGCCGAAGAGCATGACGACGACCCAGAAGATGCCCGGCCCGATCTGGCGAAGCATCGGGGCGTCCGTGCCCACAGCGAGCGGGACGAGCAGCAAGGCGATGGCGCCGAAGGGAAGCGTCACCCAGAGGACTTCGCCGGATCTCCGCTCGCGAAGGATGTCTCTCCTTGCGATCAGCGCTGCCTGACTGCCGAAGCCGATCATCGCAGGATGCCTCCTTCGATCTCGACGGTTCTCGTGGCGAGCGACCGAACCCTGGCCCGGTCGTGACTCACCAGCACCGCAGCACCACCCTGATCCACCGTGCGATGCACGATGGCGTCGACGAGATCGACGGCGTCAGCGTCCAAGGCGGAGTGCGGCTCGTCGAGGAGGAGGAACACCGGGCTCGAGACGAGGATCCGGGCGAACTCCGCTCGTCGCTGCATGCCGTGGCTGCATCGATCCGCCCGACGATCCGCCGCACCCGCAAGCCCCACATCGGCCAGCGCCGAAGCCGCAACAGACTCGTCCAGGCCTCTCGACCGAGCGAAGAACCCGAGATTCTCTGCGAGCGTGAGCTCGGGATACAGGGCGGGGACGTGACCGATGTAGCCGATCCGGGGGCGCACCGTGAACCGTTCGTCGGCGGTCGCATCGGCGCCGAGGACCTCCACCGAGCCCGTGGCCGTCGGTTGCAGCGTGGCGAGCACCCGCAGGATCGTCGTCTTGCCTGCCCCGTTTGCGCCGAACACCCCGAGCGCATCACCAGGGTCGATGGTGAGGTCGATGTCGCGAAGGATCTGCACGTTCCCCGCCCGGACGGAGACACCGTCGAGCCGTGCGACTGGGGGATTCTCGATCACGGCCGGAGTGTACGGGCACCGGTCGGGCGAGCCTCGCCAGGGGAATAGCCGCAATCGTGGGACGGTTGCACCTGGCGGATATCAACACCATTGGGAGAACCAAATCACATGGCAACCATCGAAATGACCAAGGACACGATCCACAGCACGATCGAGGACAACGACATCGTGCTCATCGACTTCTGGGCGGACTGGTGCGGACCGTGCAAGATGTTCGGGCCCACCTACGAGAAAGTCTCCGAGAAGTACGCAGACGACGATCTGTCGATCGCCTTTGCGAAGGTGGACACTGAAGACCAGCAAGAGCTGGCCGCGGGATTCGGCATCATGTCCATCCCGACGCTCGTCGCCTTCAGAGACCAGATCGGCGTCTTCAGCCAGGCCGGCGCCCTCCCCGAGGAAGCGCTCGATGACCTCATCGGCCAGATCAAGGCCCTCGACATGGACGCCATCCGTGCCGAGATCGCCGATCAGGAGGACGAGGTGGCAGAGGCCGTCGACGAGTCCTGACCGAACAAGCCTCCATCAGCGCCGGGCCCCGCTCATCGAGCGGGGCCCGATCGCGTCACGAATCGCGACCGGCGATGAACGGCGCCAGGATCTCGATGGCTCGATCGAGGTCGTCTCGGGACACGACGACCATGACGCGGTACGCCCCCAACATCCCGGGATCCGTCACGACCGTCGCCGGGACACCTGCATCGGCCAACATGCCCCATGCCTCGTCGGCATCGGCCCGATCATCGAACACGGCTGCTGCTGCGTCATCCCCGAGAATCGACATCAGCCCTCAGCCCCTCCGGTGAACCGCCACGACGCCAGGCGCATCGAGGGTGCGTGCACCAACGACGGACCGAACTCAGAGTCGGCGAACCGGGCGTCGCCCCCGATGCCGAGCACACTGCCGTCGGCCCACGCGTCGATGAACGATTGGGTGAAGCGGAGGTTGGTGACCGGATCCGTGATGCGGCCGTTCTCGATCATGAAGGTCCCGTTGCGGGTCAATCCGGTGACGACGAGCGACTTGGGGTCGAGCACGCGGCAGTAGTTGAACGTCGACACGTAGATGCCGCGCTCCACCCCCGAGACCAGGTCCTCCACCGTCTCGGCGCCCTCCCCGACGAAGAGGTTGGTGGCGAATGCCCCGAAGGCATCGGCTCCCGACGCGGCATGGCCCGTCGAGGTGGTGCCGGCTTTCGCAGCGGTCCTTCGATTGTGGAGCAAGTGGGTCGTGACACCGGATTCGATCAGGCCGAGGTGACGCTTCGGGGTCCCCTCGGCATCGAACCCCAGGTGGAGTGCGCGCGGGTCGGTTGCGTCGTCCCAGAGCTGGATCGCCGGGTCGAATCGACGCTCACCCAGCTCGACGAACGAGAGTCCCTCCTCTGCGGCCTTGCCGTTGAAGCCGTAGAAGGAGAGGAAGATCGTCATGGTGGCGACGCACTCGGGGGACAGCACCACCTCGTAGTCGCCCGGCTTGGCGTCGAAGGCGCCACGGCTCTGCTCGGCTCGGCCTGAAGCTTGGGCCCCAATGGCGCCCGCATCGATGGATCCCAGCGCAACCCCGCTCGCGTGTCCCGACCCAGCCGACGATTCAGTTTGCTGGATGCCGTCCAGGGTCGCCGTGGTGTAGCGGCCCGAGCCCGTTCGGCCGCGGGTGTTCAGGTAGGCGGTCGAGTGCGCGGCGGTCTCGCAGTACCCGGCCGCCGAGAGGCCTTCCCCGGCGTCGACGAACCGCCGTACCGTCTCGGCACGTGCCACCGGATCAGCCGCCGCCGTTGCCTCGTCCCAGTGGTCCACAACCGGCTGCTCCACGGCTTCGCCGACTCCGGGCCAGTCGGGATCGACTGGCTGGAGCGATGCCAGTTGGAGAGCCGACGTCACAAGCCGATGGACATCGTCCGGTGTCGTCACGGTCGACGTCGCGCTTGCGATCCTCCCGTCGAGCGCTAGCCGAAGGCTCACGGTGGACACGTCCTCCGAGACATTCTGGTGGATGAAGGAGTTGGCGAAGCGAGTCAGGGCTGTGGACCCGACATCGGCGAGCGCCTCAGCTTCGGCACGGGTTCCGACCGCGGCGATGACGTCGGCGACGAGGTCTGATGCCGGTGTCATGCCCGAACTCCGACTCGCACGTTGCTGAAACGGCCGGGAGAGGCGCTGTGCCCGGTGTGGGCGATCTGCCCCGGTTGGCCCTTGCCGCAATTCGGTGTGCCCCAGTGCACCCATTCGTCGGGCCCGGCGATCCGGTCGAGCGTTCCCCAGAACTGCGGCGTGATCCCGGTGTACGTGGGGTTCTTGAGCATCCGGCCGAGCTCGCCGTTCTTGATCTCCCACGCGATCTCGCACCCGAACTGGAAGTTCAGGCGCTTGTCGTCGATCGACCACGATCGATTGGTGGCCATGTAGACCCCGTCGTCCGTGTCGGCGATGATGTCGCCGAGCGACCCGGCTCCGGGCAGGATGCCCACGTTGGTCATCCGGACCATCGGCAGCCGACTGAACCCATCGGCCCTCACCATTCCGCCCGGCGGCAACCCCGCAATCGCCGCAGAATCGCGACCGGACAGGACGCCCACCCAGATGCCGTCCTTGACGATGTCAACGGCCTGAGCAGGCGTTCCCTCGTCGTCGTACCCGAAGGTCCCGAGTGCACCGGGCAGCGTGGCGTCAGCAGTGATGTTCATGATCTCAGACCCGTAGCGGTGGGTTCCGAGGGTGGCGAGATCCAGGTGGCTGGTGCCGGCGAACGCTGCCTCCCAGCCGAGGATGCGATCCAACTCGATCGCATGACCGACGGACTCATGGATCTGGAGCGCGAGCTGCGATCCCTCGAGCACCAGTGCCGTCTCGCGTTCCTCCATCTCCGCAGCGGTCAGAAGCGCGACTGCCTCTTCGGCGATTCTCCGTGCGTTCCCCTGGTAGTCCCACGCCCGAACCGTTTCGTATCCGCCCGTCTCGAACTGGCCGAACGACTGTGGGTACGACCGGCGTTGCGTCTCTGACTCACCGATCGCCGTGGCATCGAACCCACCTCCGGACTCGACCCGATGCTGATGGAGCCGATGCCCCTGCGAGGAGACGAACCACACGTCGGTGTCCCAGAACGTCAGATTGCCCGTGGCGATCGCAACGCCGTCGACCTCCTGGGCCGTGGCCGTGACACCGACGAGGAGGTCGACCTTCTCCGATTGAGACACGTCGAGCGGATTCTCCTCGAAGGGGGTCTCCCAGCTTCCCTGTTCGATCGGGACGTCTGCGAACTCCATCGGCGATCCAGGAACCAGGGCGCTCGCCTTGGCGATCTCGGTCGCGCGTTCGCCAGCAGCACGCACCGAAGCGTGGTCGAGATGTGGCGTCGAGGCGAAACCCCAGCTCGACCCGATGAGAGCACGCACGCCGACGCCCGCCGTCTCGGTCCGATCGAACTCCGTCAGGTTCTGGTTCTGGACGTTGATGGTCTCCTGGCGGGCGACCACGACTCGTGCGTCGGAGTACGCCGCCCCGGCATCCAGCGCGGCTTGCACTGCGAGCGTCGCTTCGTCGAACACGGCCATCTCCTGGTCGAGGCTTCCCGAGGATACGCAGATCCGCAGAGCCGAACGGTTGACCTCGTGCGGCCGAACGCGGCCCCGTGTCGGCGCACATCGAGATCAGCCTGGCACCAAGTGATCAGCGCAACGTGATCAACGCAACCGGGTCAGTACGACACCACGATCGCATCGGCGACATCCGCCGCAACATGGACGACTGCATCCCCGCTCTCGATGAGCGTCGACGCGCCCGGTGTCGCAGCAACAACGCGAACCTCCGACCCTGTCCCCAATCCACTGGTCTGGAGGAACGACTCGAGCGAATCGGGGAACGAGAGCACACGAACCCGCTCCCCCACCGCAACGGCCCCGAGGGCCGTGGTCCTCATCTCCGCCTTCCCCTCGACACCCGGGATCTGTCGGCCCTGTGGCCCCGTGCTCGGATCGCCGAGGAACTCCGAGAGTCGATCGGCGACCTCGGCAGGTGTCACATGCTCCATCTCGCACGCGACCTCGTCAGCCCGGCGTGGCGTCAAGCCGAGGTGCTCGACGAGGAAGACACCCCACAGGCGCCTGCTGCGGAGAACCGAGCCCGCGAGCCGTTCGCCTTCCTCGGTGAGCGAGACCCCTTTGTACGGCGTGTACTCCATCAGCCCGGCAAGCTCGAGCTTCTTGACCATCTGGTTCGCGGACACCGACGAGACGTCGAGCTCCCGAGCGAGTGTCGAGAGCGACACGGGCGGCCCGTCGCCGTCCTCGATGGCGCGGGCAACCGTGATGATGTACATCTCCTCGGCTTCGCTCGTCGTGTGTTCGTGGTCGATCATCGAATCGTCAGCCTACCGATCGGTCTCCGGGACAGCGGGGAGGGGGAGCTCCGGCCCGGGAACCACCGAACTCGGCGCAGTCACGGTGAAGCGAACGGTGATCCCCGTGGGCTCGTTGCCGGCGCCGATCGATCGACCGGACCGAATGAGCTGGGACGAACCGGAGAAGCCGTACAACGGTGGGAGGGGCACGACACCGCCTCCCTGGGTCATCGGCCTGAGGTGCTCGGGAACGAGCCGGGTGGGATCGACGGTGTCCTCGGTCGATGGGTCGTCGGTTCCTTCGAAGGTGACGATCGTGTCGACCCTGGCCACCGCTCCTCCGGTGGTCGACCACGAGACCCAACCCCAGCCGTCCCCGACGACCACTTTGTCGATCACGACGGACCTGCCATCGCCGAGATCGATCACGACGCCCTCGATCGTCTGCGGGATCTCGGTATCGGTCTCGACGGACGTCTCGATGATGGCCTCGCCACCCGGCAGGTGGGGAACGAGGGCGAGGCCTTCGACCTGATCGAGCGGGGGGAACTGGATCGTGTAGTTGCCGAGCACGCCCCGTTGTGCGAGCTGCCCCGTCATCGGAATCTCGTCCTCTCCTCGCCTGAGCGACCAGTAGGCGGGATCGAGTGGTGGCACCTCGTCGCTGTCGCGATCACCGGGAACGGCCGTCGAGACGGCGACGATCGTCTCCGCCACGTCGAAGTCGGCCTGCTCGATACGGGCTCCGACGGAATCGGTGACACCGACATATCCGGGCGGCAGACCGGCAGAGGCAACCGGCTCGGACTGTTCAACCGGAGCGGTGGTGTCTGCCGCCGCATCCTCTTCGGGATCCGTCGCAACAGCGTAGATGACGAACGCGCTCACCACGAGGGCCCCGATCACGGCGGCGATCACCGACGGCACCCAGGGAAGCGGTTGGTCCGAACCGGCGGTGTCA
The DNA here is from genome assembly GCA_030066265.1 of Acidimicrobiia bacterium. Taxonomy (GTDB): domain Bacteria; phylum Actinomycetota; class Acidimicrobiia; order Spongiisociales; family UBA5794; genus SZUA-442. The sequence continues at coordinate 22,610 of JASJCF010000031.1, forward strand.
TCTTCCGGCGGCGGATCGTACGGCGACTGAAGCAATTCGGCGTAGTCCGGTTGCCGGTCGGGCTCGGTCATCGCAGCCCCTCCAGACTCACCTCGAAGTCGCCCTCGAGAGGCACCATCACCGTCCCGCGCGCAACGAGCTCGATCGGATCGGGGAGCTCCCCGGCCGCCCACGTGAGGTTGACCCGCGGGCGACCTTCGGCCTCGAAGAAGGCCGATCTCCAGCCGGGCCCGTCTCCCTCGACCGACAAGGCGACGAGATCGGGATCCTCGACGTCGATCCCGACCTGGACGATCGTCGTCGTCGCCCCCTCGGAGACATTCAGCAGTCGCATCGTCACTCCCGGGAGGACTTCGACGACAGGGGCCGACGCCGAGAGGGTGAACGGGATGTCGGCGGGATATGGGGCAAAGGCCTCTTCGATCACGATCCTGTCGATCGCATCGAGGGTGAAGCCTTCGGGGACGATGAACCGTGCGGCGCGAGCCGACGGGTTGGCGGGACCACCCTGGATCCCGCCCTGTGGGGTCTCCACGATCCAGGACCTCGGATACACATGGTCGAGGTCTTCGTTCTCGACCACCGTGAGGAACCCGAAGGACCCGATGAACTCGACCGGTTCGACGCCAGCGCGAGGGGCCAGGCTCACCAGGTCGTACGAGATGCCCAATTCCCCGTCGGATGTCTCGGCTGTGGTCGGAACGAGCGCAGTCGACGACAGCAAGGTCTCGCGGGGGTCGATCTGGTACGTCCCGGCAGCCGAGACCGTCGTCGACACGTTCTCGGCGGGAAGCGATGTGGCCTCCTCCGGCGCTGCAACTTCCCGGATCACCCGGACACCGATGCTCCCGGCCGCGAACGCACCCACGAGAAAGGCAACGACGACGAGCAGGACTCCGCGGATGTTCATGGTGCCTCCGGATCCCGGCGTCCGGCTGCCGGGCGCAGATGGTAGAACCGGGAGCGAGCTGTCCGTGAGGTACGATTCCCACGCAGCTCGAATCGATCAGCGGAGTTCCCAACCATGACGCTGTCGCATGTACCGAAAGCCCGTGCCGATTCGCCTGGCTCTGAGGCCGTCCACGATCTGGTCGGCACGTGGAAGCTGGTCGACTGGACCGTCGCCATGAACGGCGGCCGGACGGTCCGGCCCTTCCGCGGCAAGGCGGCAGGCGTGATCACCTACACCGACGAAGGCCGCATGGTCGCCACGCTGATGAAGACCGACCGCGAGAAGATCGGAACGCGCAGCTTCAACGAAGCCACCGCCATGGAGCGCGCATCTGCCGCTGCCGGGTACCTGTCGTACGCAGGGACGTACGAGATCATCGGGGACGAGGTTCACCACCACGTCGACATCAGCCTGTTCCCCGATTGGGTCGGCGGAACCCAGATCCGGCACATCGCATGGATCACCAACGAAGACGGAACCGTGGACCTCGAGCTGTCCGACCTCGGTGTCGGATCCGAGCGAACGGCGACGATCCACCTCCGCTGGCACCGCATCACCGAAGATCGAGGTGGGTGAGCCCGGCGGCTTGCGGCGGCCCCTTGCGGCGACCCCTAGCGGGCCTCCGGGAACACGGCAGGCGGGGCTTCGTCGATGAGCGATCCTGGAGTGCTCGACCTCGACGGCATCAACCGTGCAATCACCGCCCGGTTCCGGGACCGAAAGTGGATCTTCGTCGCCGACGACGCGGCCGCAGCCACCCGACCGGTCGCAGCACTGCGTGCGCATCACCCGGAGGCGATCATGGTGGTCGCCGCCATGGAAGGGGCGGGCGATCTTCCCGCAGCGGACCGGATCGCCTACACGCGCACCACCGGCCGAACGATCATGGAGGGTTTCCGGTCGTTCCACGACTCCGTCGTGCACCCCTCTCCGAGGCTCGCAGCCGCAGTCGATGCATTCGATCCACACGGCGAGGCGCGTGTGCTCGACATGGCATTCAGCCGTTCACCGACCCTGGCCGGCAGGCGGATCTATGGGTGGCGGCGAGCCGAGTGGACGGCCCTCGAGGACAAGACGCTGGTTGATCGGCTGTGGGACGACGCAGGCGTGCATCGCGCACCGTCGGCCATCGTCGACGTCGCCTCTGCGCAAACGGCGGCCGACGCGCTGGAAGGCGACCTGGGGACGGTGTGGGTGGCCGACAACCGCGAAGGCTGGCACGGCGGCGGTGAATACACGCAATGGGTGCAGTCGAAGGAAGACGCGGAACGTGCAACCGCCTGGTTCTCGAACCGTGCCGACGTCGTGCGCGTGATGCCCTTTCTCGATGGGCTTCCCTGTTCGATCCACGGAGTCGTCACGCCCAAAGGCATCGCCGTGTTCCGGCCCGTCGAGCTGTTCATCCTGCGGGTGCCGACGGAGTCTCGGTTCTTCTACGCCCAGGGTGCGAACTTCTGGGATCCACCGCCTCATGTGAGGGACGAGATGCGGGGGGCGGCGAGGGCGGTCGGCGAAGCCCTGCGAGATCGTGTGGACTACGTCGGCGCCTTCGGCATCGACGGCGTTGCGACGCGTGAGGGATTCCGGCCGACCGAGTTGAATCCGAGGAGGACGATCGGCCACGGTGCGCACTACCGGCCTCTCGGCATCCCCCTCGATTCCATGGAGCGGATGCTCATCGAGGGCGACCTCGATCTCGATGCGGCGAGCCTGGAGCGAACCGTGCTCGAAGGCACGGAACAGTCCCGGTACGGCGGCATGATGTTCCCACTCGCAGAAGAGCATCGTGAGGCGTCGACCGCATTCGCCTTCTCGGGATCCGAAGCGGTCGCCGTCGACGAGAGCGACGATCACGATGGCACGATGGCGATCGGGCCGTCGGTGTTCGGCTCGGTCGTCATCGTGCGGCCGGACCCTGAGCGGGCGCCGATCGGACCACCGATGACCCCGAGGGTGATTCCGCTCCTCGAGCTTGCGAAGAGGCTGTGGGACATCGATGTACCGGCGGTCGAGCCTGCGCCCGACTGTTCCCGATGAACGGAACCCGACGTCAGTCCAGGACGACCCGGCCGAACGCACGCTTCAGGTAGACGAGCGGCTCGGCTTCGGCATCGGCGAACCCCCCTCCGACGACCTCGCCGAAGATGACCCAGTGGTCGCCCATGTCGAGCGCTTCGGTGGTGCGGCACTCGAACGTGGCGTAGGCGGCGTCGAGCACCGGTCCGGCACCCTCGACCGTCGATGGACGATACGAGGTCTCTCCGAATTTGTCGGCGCCACGCGTTGCGAACAGCATCGCCTCTTCGTCTCGGCCGTGCGGGAGGAAGTTGACCGTGAAACCAGGTGCTTCGAGGAAGGCCGGAAGCGAGTCTGCGTGCTTGCCGATGCAGACGAGCACGATCGGAGGATCGGCCGAGACGGAGGTGAAGGCCGACACGGTGATTCCGACGGGACCGTGCTCGGGGTCGTCCACGGTCACGACCGTCACGCAAGCAGCGACGTTCCCCATCACGGATCGCACCACGTTGTCGGCCACGTCGCCCCTCCCATTCGATTCGGAGCGATCATCGTACTTCGGGCGTCGGGACACGACGGCCAACACGCCGATGATCACCGACGACCCATCACGGGAGCTCGGGTGTCGTCCAGCGTCCGCCCGCCGTGCTCGATGCCACCGCAGCCTCGACGAATGCGACGCCGATGGCCCCGTCTCGATGGTTGGGGAACGTCATGGCGAGCGGGTCGACCTCCTGTCCGGACCGCCGTGCGGCGATGGCCTCGGCAGCGTCGGAGTAGATGTTCGCAAACGCACCGTGGAAGCCCTCGGGATGGCCTGCCACGATCCGGGATGCCCGCTGGGCCTCGGGTGACGTCCCCGGCCCGCGCGGCGTCATGATCTGCGCCGGTGCGCCGATGGGTGTGAACACCAGCCTCGTCGGGCGCTCCTGGTGCCACTCCACCGAGCCTTTCGTTCCCGAGACCCTGATCCGCAGCGCGTTCTCGACACCGCCGGCGGCCTGCGTGACCCATAAGATCCCGCGTGCTCCCCCGGCGAACCGGAGCAACGCACCCGCATAGTCGTCGACGAGTCGGCCCGGCACGACATGGCCGACCTCGGCGCTGAGACTCTCCACCTCGAGCCCCGACACGAAGCGGGCCAGATTGTGCGCATGAGTCCCGATGTCCCCCATCACGAGGGAGGGACCCCCCAGCACAGGGTCATACCGCCACGGGAGGCCACTTTCGGGATCGGGATCGTCCTCGCGGGCCTTGCCACCCTGCACGTACTCCACCTGAACGAGACGGATCTCTCCGAGGGTGCCCGACTCCACCATGGCCCGAGCCTGCCTGACCATCGGATACCCGGTGTAGTTGTGGGTGAGCGCGAACACGAGTCCGCTCTCCTCGACGGCCGACACCACGTCGCGGGCCTCGGCGAGCGTGTTGGTCATCGGCTTGTCGCACACCACGTCGAATCCGTGCGAGAGGCTCGCCAGCGCGTACGCGTGATGGCTGTCGTTCGGCGTCATGATCGCAACGACCTCAGCGCCGTCCTCACGAGCTGCCTCGCGGTCGAGCATCGTCATACCGTCGCCGTACGCGCGATCCGGGGACACACCGATGGCGCCGTAGGCGGCGATCGAGCGCTCGGGCGACGAGGACACCGCACCGGCGACGATGTCGTAGCGCCCGTCGATGCGGGCAGCCGCTCGATGGGTTTCTCCGATGAAGCTCCCTGGCCCGCCTCCGATCAATGCCAGCCGGAGGGGTCTTCCGATCATGTCGACTACGGGGTTCATGTGCCTCCTCGTGATGCACCGATGCATACATGCGCAGATGCACGAATGCACGGAGACGCCGATGCTACCGGCCACTCGCTCGGGTCATCGGACCGGGATCAGCCGCGATCCGGGCCCTTCCCGGCGCTGGCCCTTCCAGGCGCATCGGGCCCTTCCCGGGTGCTCCGGCGGTAACCGGCGCCAGTAGGGTTGCCGCACCATGACCTCCCAGATCTCCATCGTCGAGGTTGGCCCCCGAGACGGCCTGCAGAACGAGGACGTCATCCTCACCACGGATCAGAAGCTCCTGCTGATCGACCACCTGGTGCAAGCGGGCCTCACCCGCATCGAAGCCGTGTCGTTCAGCCATCCGGACTACGTCCCCCAGATGGCCGATGCCGAAGCCGTGATGGCCGGGCTCGGCCAGAACGACTCCGTCAGCTACATCGGACTCGTCATGAATAGCCGCGGGTGGCAACGAGCGATCGATGCGGGAGTGGACGAGGTCAACATCCCCGTCTTCGCCACCGAGACCTTCAACGAACGGAATCAAGGCGTGCGCGTCGCAGAGACCATGGACACCATCGGGACAATCGCCGAGGCGGCAGGTCCCCTTGGCATCTCGGTGTCGGCGACGATCGGCGTGTCGTGGGGATGCCCCTTCGAAGGAGAGGTGCCGTCGGAGCGGGTCGTCCACATCGCACAGCGCCTCGCCGAGCTCGGTGTGGACGAGATCGCCCTGGCGGACACCATCGGTGTCGCCGACCCGTGGTCGGTTGCCGATCGGCTCGGCGCCGTCGGCGAGGTCATCGGCTGTGTGCCACGGCGCGTCCACTTCCACGACACGAGGGCGACCGGGATGGCGAACGCCCACGCCGCCATTGCTGCTGGCGTCACCACGCTGGATGCGTCGGTCGGTGGGATCGGGGGCTGCCCGTTCTCCCCGGCGGCGACGGGGAACATCGCAACGGATGACCTCACATACATGCTCGACCGTGCCGGCTACGAGACCGGCATCGACCTCGAGCAGCTGATCGGGACCAGCCACGAACTGGCCCACGTCCTCGGCAAGGAGTTGCCGGCAGCGGTGCCGCGCGCCGGGCTCTTCCCGCACGGAGAGGATCTCGACTCGTGACCGACCCCGCCATCCGCCACATCGTGCTCTTCCGATTCGCCGAGGGGACGGCGACGGCTTCCGTGGCCGCGCTGCACGATGCGCTCATGGGCTTGCCGTCGACGATCCCCGAGATTGCCTCGTACCAGGGCGGACCGGATCTCGACCTCGGTCCCGAGACCTGGGACTACGCGCTCGTCGCGGAGTTCAGATCCGTCGCCGACTACCGCACGTATGCGGAGCACCCCGAGCACGTCAGGGTGATCGAAGACCACGTCAAGCCGATCGTCATCGACGTTATCCGAGTTCAGCACGAGGCCTGAGCGAGGCGTGGACAAAGGGCCCGGTCACGGAGCACCCTCGCAAGAGCGTCCCCGGAGAGCGCCTCACGGAGAGGGAGTCGCTGCCGGCTGGATGAACACCCGGAAGACCGCTGCCACGGCGAGGGCGCAGAACACGGGCACGATCGACCAGAAGCCTGCCACTCCGCCGATAACGGCCGCCCACATGCAGAACGAACCTGCTGCGATCCTGGCCGACCGCACGCGAACGGACTCCACGGTTCCGGATCCGGTGTCCGTTGGCGACGTCACCGCCAGGGGCCTGGCTGCCAGGATCATCGCCCCACCGGCAACGGCTGCGAGCACATAGGCGGTGGTGGTCACTTCGGCGGCCACGAAGGTGCCCTCCGTCCACTGGTACCACAGGATCCCGAGACCGACGACCGAGCC
>JASJCF010000032.1 GCA_030066265.1 Acidimicrobiia bacterium
CCTTCACGCTCATGACGCTTGTCCAACGCTCACCTCCAACGAACTGATACTCCGACGCTACTCGTCCGGCCTCCCGCTTCAGAGCAGAGCGGTTTCGGTCGCTCGAAGCGGTGGATGTGCCCTATTGCGCGGCCTACGTCCGGTGCTCACAGCGATCGCCTCTCGGTGTCGGATTAGCCGCTCGGATCGTCGTCCTGCGCCTCGTCGTCGGGACTGGCAGGAGCGTCTTCGGAGTCTTCGGGCAGCTCTTGGAAGGCTTGCACCGCGGCGCGCACGCTTGGGAAGGTGGTTGGCGCTTCGTAGTCCGGAGCGCGCTCGGTGATCGCGGCGACGCTGGTCTTCAGGCGTGCCACCCACATCTCGATGCCCTCGCTCCGGAGGTCCACGGTCAGTTTGCTCACCATGTCGAGCGCCGTGGTGTCGATGTCGTTGATGGACTCGGCATCGATGAGGATCACGCGGGGCGGCGTGTCGGCTTCGCGGATGGCCGTTCTGACGTCGTCAGCGAAGACGTCGGCGTTTGCGAAGAAGAGGTCGGCTTCGAACCTGATGATCACAAGTCCCGGGATCGTCGAAGCGTCAGGCTGGGTGTCCAGGCTCTGGTAGGCGACCTCGCCGGATTCGGTGTCGACGGTTCGGCCGAGCACACTCCAGTGGGGCCGACTGATCCGCGCAATGATGAGAAGGAGCGACAGACCGACGGCGAGGGCGAGTCCGATCAGGATGTCGAATAGGAGCACGCCCACGAGAGCCACGAACGCTGCCCAGAAGTCGTCTCGCCGTATGTTCCAGTAGCGAGCGATCTTGTTGAAATCGATGAGATGCCACACGGCGTGGATGACGATCGCGGCCAACGTCGCCTCAGGCAGGTTCTCGAAGAGGCCGGTCAGGAACAAGATCGTGATGACCACCGCTCCCGACAGCGCAATCGACGCGAACTGCGACTTCTGCCCGGCTTGGTCCCCCGCCGCCGTCCTCGAAATGCTCGTGTCGACCGAGAAGCCACCTGCCAGCCCGGCGAACGCATTCGATGCGCCGAGGGCGATCATCTCTTGGTTCGCGTCGACTTTGTACTTGTGCTTGTCCGCATAGGTGCGTGCGGTCCCGATCGTTCCTGCGAAGATCACGATGACGACACCGATCGCACCCGGGATGAGATCGATCCAGGCGTCAAGCCCGATGTCGGGCCAGCCCAGGGAAGGAAGGCCCGCACTGATCTCCCCGATGACGTGCACACCTTCGTCTTCGAGGTCGAAGACGCTCACGACGATGATCGCCAGGAACGTGACGATCAGCGCTGCGGGAATCTGCGGAGCGACTCGCCCGATGATGAACAGCAGGGCGAGGCTCCCCACGCCGATGATGAGCGTCGGCACGTTGGTTTCGTCGAGATGGGTGATGACTTCGGCGATGTCGCCGAAGAAGTTGTCGACGAACTCGCCGGTCGACTCGATGCCGAACAGCTTGTGGAGCTGTCCGGCTGCGATGACCAGGGCGATGCCCATGATGAAGCCATCGAGAACCGGCTTGGACATGAAGTCCGCAATGAAGCCGAGGCGGGCGATCCCAGACAGGATGAATATCACCCCGACTAGGATCGCCAGCGCAACGGTGAGCTGGATGGTCAGGTCGGCGTCACCACCCGCGAGTGGAGCAACCACGGCGAGCGACAGCACAGCAACGCTCGAGCTGGGCCCGACGTTGATCTGGCGTGATGTACCGAACACGGCGTACGCGAGCGGCGCGACGAGGGACGCATAGAACCCCGTCTCGGCCGGCATTCCCGCCAGCGACGCGTAGGCCATCGCCTCAGGGACGAGCAACGCCCACACCGTGAGCGCCGCGATGAGGTCGAAGCGTAGGCTGCCACCCCAGTCGTAGCCCGGCAACCAATCGGCGATCGGCAGGTAGCGGCGCCAGCCCGTAGGACTCTCGACGGATGTCATCGAAGTCGTCTCCGCCAAGTCCCCATTGCCTCGCTCACCGTGAACCCTCCCAGCAGCCGATCACTTCAGTCGTGGAGTTGGCCCTCGACGAGCCACTCGGACATCTTGTCGGGGTCGTAGTTCCATCCCCGCCCTCCGAAGTGCATGACTTCGTCACGTTCGGCAGCTTCCTGGGCAGACTCCGGCGGCCAGATGTCTTCGGCGGCGACCATCATTCGGGTCTTGATGTACTCCTTGGTGACGTTGAACACCATGTTGTCGGTGGCCAGCACCAATGGCCCGTCATAGGTGGACTTGAGTGCGTCACGGATGTCGGGTGCAGTGTCCCAATCGTTGAAGAAGTGATAGGCCACCGCCAGGCGGGGGTTGATCGCCGCGAAGACCTCTCCGCAGGCTTCGGGTGACGTATGCACCTCAGTGCCGATCTTGACCGCCTGGGCCTCGGGGAAGCCCTGCTTCTCCATCAGCTGGGGCACGGTGATGAACGACTCGTGCACCGCAACATCTGCGTTCTGGCCGTTCTCCACATACCACCGGTTGGCATGGGTATCGCCCGAATACACGAATGAGAGGCCGTTCCAATCGAGCCGGAAAGACACCGGACCGTCGAGGATGTGGATGGCCGGGAAGGCGGTGACCGTCACCCCGTTCTCCTCGTACACCACCTGGGTCTTGCTGTAGTCGAACTCCTCGACGATGATCTCGCTCGGCGGCTGGAGCAGCCCGCCGGCGTGGCGGGACTCGATGTCCCACGTGTAGGCCTTGCGCAGATGCTCGACGAAGTAGGCGGTACCCAGCTCGGGTCGGGATCCCGAAGGGCCCCACACGTACACCGGCGTGGCACGGTTGGCCACCCATCCGCCGATCCACAGAGCGGGCAGATCCCCACAGTGGTCCGAATGCAGATGAGACAGGAACACCTTGTTGGCCCGGTTGTACGAGACCATGGTCGACGCAAACCCGGCGATACACCCGGTCCCGATGTCGAAGAAGAACGTATCCCCATTGCCAAGCTCGACCAGCCAGGCCGCCGACGCCTGCGACGGCCGCAGGTTCGGCATTCCGGTCCCGAGCGCGGTGATCCGCATCTCGTCGTCACCCAGGATCTCGGTCTTCGGGTAATAGTGATCCCGATACTCCTCCGGCTTGGTCGGACGCGTCGCCGTCGTGATCTTCCGGTGCGTGATCTCTTTGTTCTCCACGGTTGCCCCTCTCTAGCCTCCCTCGACGTCACGGTACGTAACGTCGTTAGCAAAACCTACTCGAACGAAGTCGCGGCTGCCAGCCGGAATCGGGCGACGATTTCGCGACACTCGAGCCCTCCTGGATCGCGTCACACCGCCGGACGATGACGGCACATGTCGTCGGTCGTCGGCGAGCGATTCCAGCACCGCTGGCGATCGTCAACGCATCCCGATTTCGCGCAGGTGGTCCTTGAACTCTTCGATCTCGGGGATCGGGATGACGGTCTCATCGAGCCAGTCAGGGATTTGCCCGGGATTCGAAGACGGGTCCTGTTGCAGCCCGCCCTTGGATGCGATGAGTTCCTCGTCGGTGACCAGCATCGCAAGCGGGTCGACATCGGCCATCCGGGTCACGATCTGCTCCGGCGTGATGTTCACCACCGTGAAGTCCTGCGCAATGACGAGCGGCCCTTCATAGCCCTCTCGGATGCCGTCGAAGATCGGCTGAGGTGTCCCAGGTGCGATCAGGGCGTGGTAACTCATCGCAAGTCTGGGGTCAGCGCCTGCGAACACCGCCGCCCCGGCAGCTGGCGATGTGTGCTTCGTCCAGGCGACGATCTTGGCCATCTGCTCCGTCCAGCCCAGCTTGTCGACGTAGGTCTCGGGTGCGTTGAAGACCTCGTGGATGATGAGGTCGACGTTCTGCGAGTTGTCGATCGTGAGAGTGGAAGGCTCACAGTCCCCGGCGAATACCATCGACATCCCGGCGTAGTCGAGGCGATAGCCAACTGCGCCATACATGCCGTGCGGAACCGGGAACGACGTCACTCGCACGCCGTTGTGCTCGTAGATCAGTTGCGCCTTGTCCGGGACATGCTCGTGAGCGACCATGTCGAACCCGCGTGGGTCGACGTTGCCCTTCTTCGTCTTGTCGTGCCAACGCGAGAAGTCGTAGAGGCTCTGCACGAGCGCTTCGATCCCCCACTCCGGCTTCTCCCCTGCCGGTCCGTAGATGTTCATCGGGTCCAAGCGGCCGTTGGTCTGTCCGAAGTCGTAGAACGACGGCAGGTCACCGATGTGGTCGAGGTGGTAGTGCGAGATGAAGAAGTTCGTCGCATGCCCATACGGGACGGACATCACGTTGAACGCACCGTTCGTCCCCGCGCCGGCATCGAAGATGAACACATCCCCATTGCCGAGTTCGCACATGAAACCGGCCGCCCCCTGGCCGCGGCGGGCGGGATAGCCAGTGCCGAGAGCCGTGATCCGCATCTCCTCAGCGGCGAGGTCTTCGGAACCAGGTCGATACGCGTGCGGATACTCCTTCAGGACAGCGGTCGAGTCCTTCACGACGACACGATTCGATGCCAACGGTTCCAACCCATAGGGATCTGGCAGCTGAGTCATGACACTCCCTCCTCCTCCGATATCGGATTGTCCGATATCGGATCACACTCCTGCACCCTACTCTTTCCCCGTGACCGATGAGCAAATGGGCATCGACCGCGAGGTACTCACCGAGCAGCTCCTCGAAGAGGTCGACACGGTGGCCTTCCTCTCGGTGCTCAAGGCCGCAACCGAACTGACCGTGATAACGGAGCGCGTGCTGCGCAGTAACAGTTTGGAGCTCAGCGCCAAGGAGTGGGACATCCTCGCCCTTGTCGCGCCACTGGGGCCGCTCCGGCCGGGCGAACTCCTCGACCGGGCGTCGCTCACTCGAAGGGCGCAGACGCTCACGTCCGTGCTTGACCGTCTGGAGGAGCGAGGATTGATAGCCCGCTCTCCGCACCCTGACGACTCTCGGGGTGTGCTCGTATCGATCACCGAGACCGGCAGCCAGACCGTGGCCGAGACCTTCCCCCACCTCGCCCGCGAGCTCCTCGCACCCTTCTTTGCGCACTTCACGGACGACGAGCTCGAGACACTCGCCTCCCTGCTCGGGCGCCTCTGATCCAAGCGGGCTCGCAGCGCAGAACGGGAAGCATGCGGTCAGCGTCACCGATGCCCACAACCGGTCGACTGCCCGGCAATGCTCCTAGATTCGGTCGTCGTCGGGAGGTGTGAGGCGGTCGAGGAGAGTCTTCAGTGACTCGATGTCGTCGTCTGGCAGTGGTTCGGCGGTGGGGAGGGCTGACTCGGCTGCGATCCGCCTGAACACGGACTTGAACAGCTCTCGACCGCCTGCGGTGAGTTCGACATCGACCCCGCGCCGGTCGTCTTCTCGTTGGCTTCGAGTGATGAGACCATCGGCTTCGAGCCCAGCGAGAACCCTCGCCACGGCTGCTGTCGAACGCAGTGGATACCCGACGAGCTGACCCGACCGGGTGCGTCCTCCGTGATTCATGAAGAGCCGGGCCATCACGATGCCCTCGGACGGCGAGAGCCCAACGTCACCCCATATCAGCTCGACAGGCGCAGTCAATCGACGGCCGATCTCCACGATCGTGAACATCGTCGCCACTCGCCTCTGGCTGTCCGTCACGGTGCACAAGCCTACGACTCGGACGCCAGGACTCCACTCAGGTAGGCCTAGGTAACTTCGTTACCTATTGGGCAGCGTCCAGGACAAGGTACGACGTGCTCTGGTCTCACCCCGATGCATCTGATAGCGACCTGATGTCGGTCATCACGGCACCATCGACAGTGCGCTAGAGCCCGCCCCGCCTGCGTATCGCACGCATGACCGAGACGAAGAGCCCGAGTCCGATGATCCATCCGATCAGTCCGAGGAGCGAAAGATCACCGACCAACGGTGGGACGTCGAACGCCAGCAGGAACGACGAGCCCAGGAACAGCGCCGCGATCATGAGCCCATAGACGACACGATTCGTCACGGCATCGAGACCGACGATGCGAGCACCGACGGTCAGGGTCCCAGCCGTCATCTGGCGCAACAACGCCAACGTGTCCCGCGGGAGGGCATCGATCAGATCGGCCCAGTCCTCGGCGTGATGCTGCATCTCGCTGACGATCCGCTGCGGGGAGAATTGGAGTTCGATGAGCTTCGAACTACGCGCTTCCAACAGCTCGTCGAACTGGAGATCGGACCCGACATCCTCGATCGTCCCCTCCAGCTCCGCAAGCACCTTGCCGAGCAACGACACGTCGTTCGACAGCGTGATGTGGTGCTTGCGCGCCAGTTCCATGGACGCCTCGACGAGGCGACCCATGTCCAGTTCCTCGAGCGAGGCGTCGAGGAACTCGTCCATCCATCGGTCGACATCCTTCTCGTATGCCTCCCGATCCAAACTCGCCGGCGCAGACCCAAGCCGGAGGAACAAGATCGACACACGCCTCGCATCCCGCCGCCTCGCTGCGACGACGAGATCGACCATGTCGTACTTCATCTGATCGTCGACCTTGCCGACGAGTCCCGAATCGAGGAATCCGAGCCTTCCGTCGGGCATGGCCACCATGTTCCCCGGGTGCGGATCGCCGTGGAACACCCCATCGTCGAGGATCATGTCGATGTACGTATCGGCCATGCACTCGACGAGTTCGTCGACGTCGGCGACCTCAGCCACACGGTCTGACTCATCCAGTGTCGGGCCTTCCAGATACTCCATCGTGAGGACCCGACGACCCGATCGGTCGGGATAGGCCATGGGGAAATACGCAGAGCCCGCGTCGTTGTACCGGTCTCCGAAGTGGGTCATGTTGGCTCGCTCCACTCCGAAGTCGAGCTCGCGTCGGAGACCCAGGTTGAACGATCGGGTCAGATCGAGCACGTTCAGCTCTCGTGCATCCTTGTTGTGGTCCTCGGCCAGCTGGGCCAATGCCTCGAGGATCTCGGTGTCCTGCTCGACGAGATCTTCGATTCCGTCGTGGAGAACCTTCACGATGACGCTCGTGCCATCTCGAAGCCTGGCATTGTGCGCTTGTCCGATCGATCCTGAGGCCATCGCCGTCGCATCGAACTCTGCGTACGCATCGGCAATGGTCATGCCCAGTTCGGCCTCGACCGCTGCAACGACGACGTCGGGGTCATCGGCGGGGACGTCGGTACGCAGCTGAGAGAGCTCACGCGCAGCTTCGGGCCCGACGAGGTCGCCGCGCGTGCTCAGCATCTGGCCGAGCTTCACGAAGACCGGTCCGAGGTCCGACAGGGCCATGCGCAGGCGGACCTCCATCGGCAGATCCTTGACGTCGTCTCGGGTGTGGGTTCCCTTTGCCGGCAGGAAGGATGGAAGCCAGCGTGCGAGACCGTACTCAGCGAGCGTGCCGACGATCGTCGACACCCTGTCCCGGTTCCGACTCAGGGTTCCACGGGTCTCAGGATTCACCGAAACTCCTCCTCCATCGGGGCGAAACGACCGTCATGGGGACATGCCCGGCGAGCGGAACCGGTGAGGAACCGGACGGGCCGGTGTCTCGGCCTCGGACTTCTCGACCTCGGCCTCGGCGTTCTCCTCACACCACGATCCGTACGATTCCGAGCCGTTCCACGATGTGGCTCCGTGGGCGAACACGCTCAATGCAACCGTCACCATCGACACGGTCACGACGAGGTCGATCGTGACCAATCCCGTGCTCTCGGCGACGAGGCTCGCCAGCACCATCGAGGCGATGCCGCGCGGCCCGAACCAACCCATGAAGGTGATGGTTGGGCGCCGCAGTGTCGTTCCGATCATCGACAGCGCAACGGGGAGCATCCGGATGATCGTGAGGCTCAGGACCGCATAGACGAGGACGCTCCACGTCGCTTCCTCGACGGCCGGGGGAAGCAGCACGGCCCCGAAGGCGAGGAAGCTCATCATGGTCAGCGCACTCCCGAGAGTCTCCGAGAACGCGTTCACTTCCTGGAGACGATCCCGGGTGACCCGCCCGACGGTGAGACCGGCGATCCACGCAGCGATGAACCCGCTTGCCTCAGCGGGAACGGCGAATCCGTAGGCCGTGATCCCGACCGAGAGCGTGCCGATCTGGAGCCAGATGGGCGCCACCCATCCTCGCTCGGACGCGCCGACGAGTGCCCGTCCACCGAGCCAACCCACGCCGACGCCGATCGCCACGGCGAGCACGATCTCCTGACCGAGGAACCCGAGGAGGTCACCCGCCGACGGCGCAAGCGATCCCTCGGCGCCTGCGAGGAAGATCACGACGAAGGTCAGGGCGATGCCGTCGTTCAATCCGCTCTCGGTGGAGAGGCCCTGTCTGATCAGCTGCGGCACGCGCGGATTGGACACGACGGCTTGGCCGAGAGCCGCATCGGTGGGGGCGAGAATCGCGGCGATCAACCCCACCTCCCAGATCCCGAGCTCGGGGAACATCCCTCCGGCGATCAGCATCCCGACGAGAACGGTGAGCGGCAGACCGATGAACAGCAGCCGACCGGGGACGTAGGCCTCGCTCCTCCAATTGGACGAGTTGATCACCGCCGCATCGCTGAACAGCACGATGGCGAGGGTCGCCTCCAGCAGGATGGTGATGCGTCCGTCGGTCGGCTCGGTCTCGAGTACACCCAACCCTGCGGTCCCGAGGAGGAAGCCGGCGGTCACGAACAGCATCGGCCCCGTGATCGCTGTGGTGCTCAGGCGCTTCGACGCGAGGGCGTAGGTGACGAAGAGCGCCCCGACCACACCGAGCCAGATGCTCATGGGAGCGGATCCTCCTCGGCCAGCTCGAGAGGCCGCACGAGGCCGAGCGGATCAGCCGTCAGTCGCTTCATCGCTGCCTTCACGACTGATCCGGAAGGCATCGCCTGCCGCTCGAACCGTTGGCTTCACGCGTTCCTCCCCGACGGCGTCGATCACGCCGGCCCGCTGCGCCACGACCAGCGCATCGCCGTGAAGGCGCGCCAGCCACATCTCGACGTCGGCGTTGGCGAGCTCGTCCTGGAGACTGACGATCTCTTCCGCTCCGGTGACGTCCATGTCGGCCATCATCTCGCAGTCGACGATGAGCGCCGACGCAGGTGGGTCGGTGCGGTTCCACAACAACTCTCTCGCTTGATCGGAGAACGCGGACGCATTCGAGAAGATGAGCGAGCCTGTCTGGCGATAGACGACGAGACCCGGATACGTCTCCGCATCGGGATTGGCTTCCAGTCCCACGAACTCGTAGTTGCCCTCGACGTCCTCGACCCGACCGATCTCCGACCCCTGGGGGAAGCTCGCCCGGTAGATCAACGCAGCCAGCGAGAGGATCACACCGATCAAGATGCCTTGGAGGATGTCCACCAGGATCACACCGAGGAATGCGGCAATCGCAAGCCAGAAGTCGATCCGGCGGATCTTCCACAGGGTCACGAAGCCTGAGAAGTCGATCAGCTTCCACACGGCGTGGATGACGATGGCGCCCAGCACGGCTTCCGGGAGCGGTTCGAAGAGCCAGGTGAGGGCGACGATCGTGAACAAGACGAGGATCGCTGTGATGATGCCCGTCATCTGCGTTCTCTGCCCGGCATCGACACCCGCCGCGGTCTTCGACAGGCTTCCGTCGACGACGAAACCGCCACTGAGGCCCGCACCGAGGTTGGCGGCACCCAGGCCGATCATCTCCTGGTTCGCATCGACCTGATATCCGAACTTGGTGGCATAGGTCTTCGCCGCCGCATACGACTCCGCGAAGGCCACGACGATCACTGCGAGTGCTCCGACGGCGACATCGGACATCACATCCCAACCCGGCCATTCCGGCACTCCGAGGTTCGGCAACTCGGCGGGGATCTCTCCGACGACTTCGATGCCGGACTCCTCGAATCCGAACACCGCCGAAGCGGCGATGGCGATCAGCATCACGACGAGGGCGCCTGGCACTTTCGGCAGGTACTCCTCGATGAGGAACAGCGCAGCGAGTGCAATCATGCCCACAGCGATCGTTGGCCAGTCCCAGTCGCTGAACTGCTCGAACATCGAGCCGAGCTCCTGGAGGACGTTGTCGCCCTCGGACTCGACGCCGAGGATCTTGTCGAGCTGCCCGACAGCGATGACGATCGCAAGGCCGACCATGAAGCCGGTGAGCACCGAGGATGCCATGAAGTTGGCGATCCACCCCATCCGTGCGAGTCCCAGGATGATGAAGAACACGCCGGTGAAGATGGCCAACCAGATGGTGAGCACGAGATAGAGGTCTCCGTCACTCCCAGCCAACGGTGCGACCACCGATGCTGAGATGATGGCGACGGTGGAGCTCGGACCGACGAAGAGATGGCGCGACGACCCGAAGATCGCATATCCGATGAGCGCCAACGGCGCAGTGACCAGGCCCACTTCCGGTGGGACACCGGCGATCCCAGCGTACGCCATCGCCTCGGGCACGAGGAGTGCCCACACCGTGAGCGCGGCGAGGATGTCGAATCGAATCTCACCCCAGTTGTAGTTCGGGAGCCACTCGACGATCGGCAGGTATCGCTGCGCAACCGTCTTCTCTTCAGGAGGCTTCAAAGCCATTCGATACGATCCTCTCTCGCCGTTAGGCCCTCACGATGGACGGCGGTTCGCCGGCTCGGCAGCCAACCGCCCCCCGGGATCCCGACCTATCGGATTCCCTGCTCAGCAAGCTGCTTCTTGAATTCCTCGATCTCCTCGACCGGGATGACCGAGTCCTCGAGCCACTGAGGGAGACCGGTCATCACCGACGGATCGGCCTGGACGCCACCCATCTTCTCCGTGTACTCGTTGTCCGTGACCACGTAGTCCCACGGAACGACCTCGACACTCCGGGTCACGATCTGAGACGGGGTGATGTTCACCACCGTGTAGTCCTGAGCCAGCGTGAACGGCCCGTCGTACCCCGACCGGACCCCGTCGAGGATCGGCTGAGGCGTGCCCGGAGCAACGATTGCATGGAACCCCATCGCGATCCCCGGCCTCGTCGCCTCGAACACCTTCGCGGCAGCTTGGGGCGAGGTGTGCTTGGTCCACGCAACGATCTTCGCCTGCAGCTCGGTCCAGCCCATCTCCTCGACATACGTCTCGGGCGGGTTGAAGATCTCGTGGATCAGAAGGTCTGCATTCTGGGCGTTGTCCACCGTGAGTGTCGACGGCTCACAGTCACCCGCATACACCACCGTCGAACCCGCATACTCGACTCGATACCCCACCGCCCCGTAGATCCCATGGGGCACCGGGAAGGACGTGATCTTGATCCCATTCTCGTCATACACGACCTGGGCTTTGTCCGCTGTGAACCGATGCGGCGTGATCTCGAAGCCGCGAGGGTCGAGATTCCCGAGCTTCGTGTGGTCATGCCAGCCGGCGAACCGCTTCAACGAATCGACGAGCACCTCCATGTTCTCGTCATCGTCGACGCCGTCAGGGCCGAAGATGTTCAACGGCTCGAGCCGACCATTCGATTGCCCGAAGTCGTAGTACGCCGGCAGATCACCGATGTGATCCAGGTGATAGTGCGTGATGAAGATCGTCGTCGCCTTCGAATACGGGACCCGCAAGGTGTTGAACGCGGTATTCGTCCCCGCCCCGGCATCGAAGATGATCACTTCCCCGTTGCCGAACTCGAACATGAACCCGGCGCAGCCCTGCGCCCGACGAGCCGGATACCCCGTACCCAACGCAGTCACCCGGATCTCATCCCGGTCGAGCTCCTCGCTCCCCGCAACCAGCTTGTCCGGATACTCCCGCAATCCCCCCGAGTCATCCTTCACGACGACCGCATCCGTCGTCAACGGAACACCCTGATACGGCTCAGGAAAGGTGTCACCCATTCTGTCCTCCCACATCTCCCTCGACTACACCCCCGCCGACGAACGCGTCAGCTGAGAATCTTCGCCTTCTGCGCGTCGAACTCGTCTTGCGTGATGACCCCCCGATCGCGCAGGTCGGCGAGCTTTGCGAGCTCGTCCGCTGAGCTGTCCGAACCGGCAACCTCACGGATGTAGTCATCCTGCGCCTTCTGCGCATCGGCGGCATCCTGTGCTCTGCGCTCCTGCATTCCCTCGCCGCGTGCGATCACGTAGACGAGCACGCCGAGCAGGGGGAGGATGATGATGAAGAGGATCCACAGCGCCTTGGCCCATCCGCTGAGGTCATCACTGCGGAAGATGTCCACGAAGATCGTGATCAGCAGGTAGATCCAGATGACGAGGAGGAAGAACCAGAAGATTGCAAGAAGTAGCTCGCCCAGTGTCATTTCCCATCCCCTTGTCCCGATATCTACATTCGTAGGTACATGCGAGAACCTACCACCGCTCGAACCGGCCTGTCGAATGGGCGTGTCGGGTCCACGTCTGTTGCGGCGGGAGACGGAGGAGAGGTGAGTGCGTCCGGCGCCGTCGACTCAGTCGGCTGCTACGAGGCAGCGGCGCAGGTACTCGGCTACCTGAAGGATCTCGGCTTCGGACAGCGGGGCGAAGAACTCCGCTTGGAGTTGAGAGATCTCCTCGACCAGCCGCTTCTCGGTCGCCAGGCCCTCGGGCGTGATCTCGATGTGCACACGACGACCGTCGAGCTCATCGCTCGTGCGGCGCACGAACCCCGCGGCCTCCAACCGGTTGAGACTGTGACTCACGACCGGAGCCGAGGTGAGGAGGATCGACTCGCGAAGGATCTCGGATGGCGTCATCGCCCCGGACTCTGCAAGCACCACCAGCGGGGCGACATCGCTCAGGGTGAGGCCGTACTTGCCGAATCGTTCCCTTCCGGCACGTTCCATCGCTCGCCCGGCCGCAAGGGTGAAACGCGACGCATCGTCGAATCGAGGTTCGCCTTCGATCGCCACTGCGGCCTCCTTCTCAGCTCAGATCATGGCAAAACTAGTTCCACATCCGAAGTACCGAGCGCGGCGCAGCCGCTGACGTGCCCTGCACCGGGGAGGTGCTCATGACCGACACTGCCGATACCGACCACCAGTCGTGGTATTCGACATGGCTTCCGAGGGTGGCAGCCACCACCACCGTGGTTCTCATCTTCTGGTTCGGCGGCCGATGGGTCTTCGAGTCCACGTCCGAGTTCATCCTGACCCTCGTACTGGCGGTCTTCATCGCGTTTGCGATGCTGCCCGCCGTCGAGTACCTCACCGGGCGGGGATGGAAGCGGGGATCGGCGGCCGGAGTGACGATGGTCGCAGGCGTGGTGATCATCCTCGTGTTCCTGCTTGCCATCACCAACGTCCTCGCACAACAGGTCGGCGACCTCATCAAGGATCTCCCGCGGATGGTCGACACCGCCGTGATCTGGGTCAACGACACGTTCGCCGTCGAACTCGATCTCGACACATTGAATTTCGAGATGCAAGACGCTGCGAACTACGTGTCGGGCCTCGGTTCCGACTTCGTCGGCGTGATCAGCGGAGTCACTGGATCGGTCGTCGGCGTCATCTTCCAAGCGCTGACGATCGGCCTGTTCGTGTACTACATCCTCTCCGACTGGCCAAGCCTGCGCACCACCATTCTCCACCGCCTTCGACCGGACCAGCAGGAGGTGGCCGACACGGTCGTCGAGATCAGCATCGAGAAGGTCGGGGGATGGGTGTATTCACGAGGCGCCCTCGCTGCACTGTCAGCCGTCTACCACTTCGTGGTGTTCCTCGCCATCGGGCTTCCCTACCCCCTTGCCCTGGCTCTGTGGGTGGGCGTCATATCGCAGTTCATCCCCTCGATCGGCACCTACCTGGCGGGCGCCGTGCCAATCGCAGTTGCGCTGGTCAGCGGAGATTCGCTCGATGCGCTCTGGGTGCTGATCGCCATCACGGTGTACCAACAGATCGAGAACTACCTGATCTCCCCCAGGATCACGGCGAACACGATGGACCTCCACCCGGCTGTGGCGTTCGGCGCAGCGATCGTGGGCGGGAGCCTGCTCGGCGGACTCGGAGCTGTCCTGGCATTGCCGGTTGCCGCAGCGCTCACCGCCATCGCGGACCTCTACGGAACCCACCACGAGGTCATCGAGTCCGAGCGATTCGAGAGTCCGGAGGCGTACGAGGAGCGCATGCGCGAGGTCGATGAGGAGAAGACTCGGAAGAAGTACGAGCATCGGCGACGCTGGTTGCGGCCATGGAAGCACACAGATTCGGACCACGCCGACAGTGACGTGGGATCGGAATGAGGATGGAACGACGCATGATCGAGACACGTAGGCTCCAGCACTCGTCGACGAGAGGAGCGAACCTGTGAATACGGCACCGCGCCTCCGGGCGCTCGGCTACTTCGTGGCCGGAGTCATTACCGGTGTGGCCATCTCCATGGCCTTCGTGCGCCAGCAGGGGAAGAAGCTCCCGAGCCGTCTCCTGCCGTACGATCGCCGACCGTCGGCCGTTCGATCGCCGGCCCTCATCATCAACCGATGGAGCGGGGACGGCCGGGCCGAACGCGTGGGTCTCGCTTCGGCAGCCGATGGCGCAGGTATCACCACCGTCATGCTCGAGCGAGGGGACGACCTGACCGAGCTCGCCCATCGTGCGATCGACGACGGGGCCGATGCCATCGGCATGGCCGGTGGCGATGGGTCACTGGGCATCGTGGCGGGCGTTGCCGCAGAACGGGATGTGCCGTTCTTCTGCATCCCCGTTGGGACGAGGAACCACTTCGCCCTCGACCTCGGACTCGACAGGGACAACCCCCTCACCGCGCTCGATGCCGTGGGCGGCGACGAGATCCGGATCGACATCGCCGAGGTCGGCGACCGAATCTTCCTCAACAACGTCAGCTTCGGCGTGTACGCACATGCGGTCCAGGACGAGGGCTATCGGGAGAACAAGGAATCGACCCTTCGCAATGCAGTCGCCCAGTCGATCTCAGATCCTGACGCATCCTCCGGAGTTCGGTACGCCACACCGAGCGGCGCCGACGGCGACAGCCCTCTCCTGCTGCTGGTCTCCAACAACCCCTACTCGTTCGCCGGGCCTCCGGATTTCGGGCGACGCCAGCGTCTCGACACCGGTGCCCTGGGAATCGGGGCGGTGAACTCGCCCCCGAAGGGTCGAGCTGGGACGCTTCCCGAGCTCATCGCCTCAGGAGCACTCGAGGACTGGACCTCCTCGGCGCTGACCCTCACCTCGAGCGAACCGATCGAGGCCGGTGTCGACGGAGAGGCGCTCGTGTTCGATTCGCCACTCGAGATCTCGATACGACCCAAGGCGCTTCGTGTCCTCGTCCCGAGCGGAACCATCCCGGGATACGTCTCACGAGGCGAACGATCGGTTGCTCGCCTCATCGACCTGGTCGACCTCGCAGGTGCTCCGCCCACCGAGTCGGATGATCCCCCGGGCGAGAGGCAGCCGGACGGACCAGAGGGTCCGTGATCGAACGGGAGGACAAGGTCAGCTCGCCCGGTGCACAGCGCTCAGTCCTCGTGGAGGCGGCGAGGGAGTTCCTCGACGACCGTGCGCTGAACCTGGGAGCAGGCCTCGCCTTCTACGGCTTGGCGACGCTGGTGCCGATCGGAGTATTGATCCTCGGCACACTCGGATTGGTGCTCGGACAAGAGGAGGTCGGCGACCAGGTACTCGACCGCATCGACGGTCTCCTGCGTCCGGCGGTCGTCGACGCCCTCGAGGGGATCATCGACCAGATCGAGACCGGCGCAAGCCTCACAAACGTCACGGCGTTCGGCGTGGTGGCCCTCGTCGCAACCTCGTCGATCCTGCTCGTGGCATGGAAGGACTCGCTCGATGCCATCTGGGGTCCACGCCACGAGCCAGGTGTGAGGACCACGGTGATCAGTCGGTTGCTCGCAATCGTCGCCGTCGGTGTGCTCGCTGCGCTTCTCATCGCCATGTTCGTGGCCGAAGCGATCATCGGGATGCTCGCCGGCCTGTTCTCGGACGACATCATCGTCGACACGGCGTTGCGAGTGGCCAGCTCCCTCGCGCCACTCGCAGCCTCAACGCTCCTGCTCGCCCTGCTGTATCGGTTCGGAACCGAGCGGAGGGCGTCGTGGCCCGCAGTGTGGCGAGGTACGGCGCTCACCATTGGCCTTCTGCTCGCTGCGAACTGGGCGTATGGCCTCTATTTGGACCTCAACGGGACCTCCCTCGTCAATCTGGCATCGTCGGCCATCGTGCTGATACTTCTCGTGTACATCACTGCGCAGGTGCTGCTCTATGGAGCGGAGTTCATCAAGGTCTGGCAGCGGAGACACGAACCGTGAGGACATCGGGGGCCGGCCCCGGGGAACGTCGCCATCCTCATGGGCCTCAGTTCGAGCAATCGGTGGCGTGACACGTCGACTCCCCATGATGCAGACCCGAACCGGCATCGAGGATCGCTCCCTTTGAAGTGCCGCTGGCAGCGGGTAATCCATCCGATAGAGTGAGGGCACGAATACATGTGTAGGGACACATGTAGCAAACACGGGAGGATGCATGGCGGTCTATTTCGTTGGGCTCAAGTTCGACACGACCTACGGTGCCTCGGAGGCGCTGAACAAGGTCCGAGCGGCGAGCGAACTCGGCTACACGTGGGTCGAAGACGTGGCAGTGATCGAGCGTCACCACTCGGGCCGCATTGCGACCCACACACCGCACGGCTCGGTGAAGACCGGAGCCGGGTGGGGTGCATTGCTCGGCGCAATCGTCGGAGTCTTCTTCCCTCCAGCCGGATTCCTTGCGATCACGGGCATTGGGGCCGGCACAGGAGCACTGATCGAGAAGGCTCAGAAGGAGTCGTACGTTCCACAGGACATCTTCGATGAGGTGAAGGACGACCTCGAGAAGGGCACGTCCGCGCTGCTCGTCGTCGGCGAAACCGTGACGGTCGGAGAGGTGGAAGCCGCCTTCGCCGGCGCGTATGCCAAGGAGGTCAAGCGGGAGCTTGACGAGGAGAAGGCCAACGAGGCCAAGGACAAGCTGGCTTCGGCCGAGGACGGGGAAGGGGATTCCTGAGCGCCTGGAGAACGACGCCTCAGCATCGGACCGAGTGTCGCTGAGGACAACCAACGCAGCGGAGCGGTCGATCGATGAGACGGCTCACCTCCGACTTGCGGACACAAGGGAAGCCTCGGAGGTCAGGAACCTCCGAGGCTTTCTGACCTCCCCACCCTGTCTCTCCGCACAATGGGGTGATTCGCACCTCGCAGTCCCTTGGGGTGCACTGCGTGCATATAGTTAGCTTTGTAAGTACATGAATGAACTAGCCCCGGTTGTTCCAGGGTTCCCGAGAGGGCTGTCGGGGTCCGCTTGGTGGAGACGAGCACCAGCCCGACCGGAGTCAGGAAGCCGTCACCAGCAATCGAAGGTGAGTCGCACGAGCGATCCGGGTGGATCACCTGATCGGGTAGCCGGACGAACCCAATCGGGACACGCCCAGCAAACGGTCAGGGACAAGCTCGAAGCGGTACCCACTCGCAAGGGAGACCGTGATCCCCGAGGGGGTCGACGGGGGTTGTCCCCCCCGTCCCCCGCCGACCCCCTCACCGCAGAGCGCGACACAGCCGGCCTCGTCCGTGGACAGCCCATGGCCACCACCCGTTCTGGCCGATTCGGGTTGCACAGGGCATTGCGGTCTGCGCAGGTTGGATGCCTGACGACCGCTAGCTCTGACAACCGGGGACGTGGGACCGCTGCGGCTCGCCCGTTGCATTTGGAGTCGGGAAGCCTCGACCTCGCACGTGCGTTTGCTATGCGAGGGGATGCCCCATGGCTGATCTGAGTTCCTCGAGGAAGGCGGTGTCGACCACCACTCGCCATTCGGAGAGCTTGCGATCCACGACCTTGATGAACGTTGCACCCTCCACCTCGAACCCTCGTTCGAAGTCTGAGGCCGTCAGTGTTCCCGTGAAGACGAAGCGCACAGCGATCGAATCGGTCTTGTCCGGGTCCTTCTGCGACACCTCGTCGTAGATGTCCACGGAGAGATCGGGCACAACAGCTCGCCAGTATTCGATGTTCTCGGCGAACTCCTCGGGCCCATTCGCATCCGACGACTCGACGACGCTGTAGCCGTTGGCATAGGCGGCGAAGTCCTCTGCGACCATCTCGTCGACGTCATCGAGATCGCCGGTCGCCAGAGCCTTGAACGTGAATTGAACAGCCGGGTGATCACCGAACACGGAATCCTTGTCCTTCTTGCTTCCGAAGAACTTCGCTCCCACGACGGCAATCAGCGTCGGGATGAGAGCGAGCTGAGGCCCGGCGGACTCCGACCCGTGCAGAAACGCAACCAGAGCAGCCAGAACCACGAGTTCCACCGCAACGAGGATGAGAAGACGCTTCGAACTCACCACCGGGAACGGCGACGCAGCGACGAGGTGGCTGCCGCTTTCACTATTGATCTGGTTCATCAGCGAGACCCTGGCACTCGTTCGTTCACTCGTCAAGTGCCTCGGGAGCGCCCGAACGCGATGGGGGCTCGAGCCCCCGAGCTTCTGATCCGTGGAGTTGCTCTGGGCCACGAACCGCCTGCACCGCGCCGAGGGTCTTGCTGCGTACGTGCCTCCGTGCACCTCATCGGTGACCATGACGCACCCGGGGTGGTTCCGGTCAGGGGGGTTCACGATCACCCGAATGCCCGCAACCATGAAGACATCGTCCAGAGGCCACTGGCCCAACACCTACCCGGAGGTACCACCATGGGAATGACCAAGAAGATCCAACAGGACTTCCGAGCACGCATCGTCTACCACGAGCCCGTCGAGCAGAACGGCATCATCGTGGTACCGGCGGCTCGCGTCCGCGGTGGGGGAGGTGGCGGAGGCGACGGGCAGGGAGGCGAAGGAGGAGGCTTCGGCCTGTCTGCAACGCCGAGCGGCGCATGGGTCATCCAGGGAGGCCGCGTGCGATGGAAGCCCGCTATCGACATCCTGGCCCTCGTCGCCGGGGGCTATCTCGTCGCTGTGGCCTACTTCTTCTTCGCATGGCTCACCGAGCGAAGCAGTGCAAAGGCGCGACGACACATGCCCTAGCACCGAACTAGCCCTCGCAGCGCAAGGCCGCCTTCGTCGGGCACGAAGAACCACCCGGTCGGGTTCAGCTTCGGCTCTTCCATGCCCGTGGAGGATTCGACATCCGTCTTCGTCCGATCACTCATCGTCCGAGTACCCCGGCATCTCCGGATGCTGGTCGCGGGAGGAGCGTCGCAGAGTGGGCTTGATCCATCGATCCCAACGCCATCGCAAACCTGCTTCGATGCTTGGTCAAGGTGGCTCGAACGTCGGGGCTCATTGCCGTCTCCTCGTCAACAGCGCCCTGAGGCGTGCACGGTGGGCGTCACTCGACAATTCCGCCCCACGCACCAGATGCACACATTAGTGTGCACTTACGAGAGGAACTAAGGGGGCCAAAATGACGACGGGGAGGATCGACTGATGAACATGGTTCCGGCGTACTTGGGTGGAACAGCAGCGTTGGCGACCGAGGCCACCGTGGGTGAGGCCCCGGTTGAACGCGATCCGATACTCATCCCAGGCGACGAGACGCTCGCCGAAGGCGAGATCAGGGTGTCGATCCTCGGGTCCGGTCTCCCTTGGGTGACGAAGTCCCAGGCCGCGGGATCCGTGCTGGTCGAGGTGGGAAACCCCGAAAGAGACGTCTTTGTCTTCGATCTCGGAGCGGGCTCGCTTGCGAACTTCTCGGGCCTCAAGGTGCCGGTCACGAGCCTCACCAAGGTGTTCTTCTCGCACCTGCACGCAGACCACATCGCCGACTACCTCACTCTCATGGGCAGCTACGTCAAGTCCGGCCGCCTCGATCCCGTCGAGGTGTGGGGCGGGTCTTCGGACGATCCGGCTAGGGGCCTTACAGCATTCGTGGAGGCCATCGACCGCGCCATGGCGTGGGACTTTGGGACGCTCCTCGGTTACACACCAACCTCAGGAGCAAAGGCCATTCCCACTGAAGTTCCGTACGACCGCGCCGAGGTGGTCTACGAGCGAAATGGCGTGACCATCACCTCGTTCCCCGTGATCCACGTGCTCAGCGGCGCAGTGGGGTACCGCATCGACTACGCAGGCCAGTCGGTGGTCTTCTCCGGGGACACCATGCCAGCAAAGACCCTCATCGAAGCAGCACAGGGCTGCGACCTCCTCATCCATGAGACGTTCCTTCCTGCGGAGACCTTCGCCGAACTCATGACCTTCCCCATCGAGAAGGCTCGCATGGTCGTGAACGACGCACACACGCCGCCCGACGCAGCAGGCATCGTCTTCAGCCATGTCAAGCCGAAGATGGCTGCCATGTGGCACACCCACGTCATCGACGGCTACATCGAGCCGGTGTTCGACACCCTACGGACTACGTACTCCGGGCCGGCGACCCTCTGCCAGGACCTCACCGTCTTCAACGTGACCCCGCAAGCTGTGGAAGCGCGACAAGCGACGGTCAGCCCCGTCCAACAGGCAGTGGTCGGCGAGTCGAAGAACGAATTCATCCTGGACGACCCGCTCCCGCCCCCGGCTTGGTGGAAGGAAGCCCAGCTCGACTGGCAGGCCGAACTCCCCGGCTGAGGAACGGCGATCCGAACGAGAATTGATCGAGGAAACATGTTCCCGCAACCGGAGATGACGCTCACGCACATCCTCGTCGTCAGTGACGTCAATCGATCTGTTGCGTGGTACGTCGACGTCCTGGGTGCGGAGCTCGATCGGACGTATGGCGGCACCTCTGCAGTCCTCCGATTCAACGAGACGTGGCTGCTCATCGTGTCGTCCGGCGGCCCGACAGCGGACAAGCCCGGCATCGACTTCGCTCCGCCTGATACCCCGAGTCGGGTATCCCACTCGTTCACCATCCGGGTCGACGATTGCCAAGCTGCATATGACGCCCTCTCCGACCGCGGGGCCGAATTCCTGACACCACCCCACGACTGGGGTGCCGAAATCCGGTGCTTCTTCCACGACCCGGACGGGCACCTGTTCGAGATCAGTGAGGTTCCCGACCCGAAGCGCCGACCTGACGCGTAACATCGCTCGTGGTGACCGCCGCAACCAACCCGACCTTTCCGCTGGAGAGCGAAACCACACGCTTGATCCTCGTTGCTGGAAGCGAGATGGACGCTCTGGGCCGCCGACTGTTCGCCCCGTATGGCCTCACCAAGAGCGACGTCGCTCCCCTCACGATCCTCGATCAGTTCGGACCTCTGACGCCGAAGCAACTGCAGGCGAGCTCGCCGCTGTTGAACTCCCCACAGGTCGTCAGTCACAGCGTGAACCGCCTGCTCGATGCCGGCATGGTCACCCGGACGAAGAACGACGCAGATGGACGAAGCGTCCTCATCGCGATCACCGACAAGGGGAGCGAGATCGTGAGCATCCTGCTCGAGCAACTTCAGGAGTCATCTGCCGATTTCCTCGAGCCGCTCTCCACGGATGAGATCGCACTCCTCAGGGACCTCCTGACACGGATCCTCGGCCCACGGGACGACGGGACAACGACCTGAGGGCCTGATCCGCCGGGTTCGGGGCGCACATCGCAACGCCTCGAGATCCCCGTTCCGCATCCCGACCGCATGATCTAGGATCACTGTTGGACTATGTACACATTTGTGTACACCATTGTGTAGAAGCTTCAGAGCGGAGGAATGTCAATGGCTTCGGTGTACTTCATCGGTCTCGTCTTCGACGACACCTATGGCGCCTCGCAGGCGCTCAACAAGGTCCGCGCCGCTCAAGAGCTCGGCTACACCTGGATCGACGACGTGGCAATCATCGAACGGCACAACTCCGGCAGGATCGCCACGCACACCCCACACGGCTCGGTCAAAGCGGGCGCCGCTTGGGGTGGACTTCTCGGGGCGCTCGTCGGCATCTTCTTCCCTCCGGGCGGGTTCCTCGCCATCACCGGGCTCGGGGCCGCTGGTGGTGCGGCGATCGAGAAGGCACAGAAGGAGTCCTACATCCCGCAGGAGGCGTTCGACGAGATCAAGGACTCGCTGGAGAAGGGGACCTCAGCCCTTCTCGTCATCGGCGAAACCACGATGATCGGCGAGGTCGAGGCTGCGTTCGCAACGCAGTACGCCAGGGAGATCAAGCACCAACTCGACGCCGATCAACTCGAGGAGTTGAAGGACAAGATCGGCGAAGGGGAACTCGAGGAAGGTGACGACGGCTGACCTCGCCGTCGCACATCCGCCCGGATCACCACACCAGAAGGAGGACGACCATGCGCGTCGCACCCGTATCCATCGCAGCCATCGCCTACCCGGACGCTTCCATAGCTCCACCGATCTTCGAAACGGTCATGGGGATGCGCGATGCAGGCCTCATCCGCGTTATCGACCTCATGGCGGTGCGCAAGACCGACGACGGACAGATCGTCGCAACCAAGCTCTCGGACATCTCGGAGTTCGAAGACAGGGAGTACGGGGCGTTGATCGGCGCGCTCGTCGGTCTCGGAGCCGGGGGGACCGAAGGGGGAGCGGTCGGAGCCACGATGGGCGACATCGTGGGAGCCCGCGGCCTGGTCGGGTTCACCGACGAAGATCTCGCTGCGATGGTCGCCGAGGTGCCACCGGGCGGGGCCGCCCTCGTCATGGCACTCGAGCACCTCTGGTTCCTCGAGCTGGAGGCGGGCGTCGCGCTCACCGGCGGTGCGGTCATCGCTCACGGCTTCGTGGATCCCGAGGTCTTGGTCGCGGCAGGCGTGGAGCTCGCAGCCACCGTTGAGGCTGCCGCCGCCGTCGAGACTGCGGCCGCAGCAGAGACAGTCGCAGCAACGGCAGCTACCGCAGCGGCGATCGAGGAGGCGGAAGCTGCGGCGGCGGTCGCCGATGCCGCCGATGCGGTCAAGAATGCGGCCGAGTCCGAGAAGTAGGCGGGCCAGCGACACAACCCGATGGGAGGAGCGGACGAGCACCTTGCCGCTCCTCCCGCCAAGGGTCGGCACTTGACAGAGTCCACTGCCACTGTCCACCCGGGACGATTCAGTCGGTCACGTAGCACCCAGTCGGACTGACACCGGATTGCTTGGCGGATTTGGACCCCCCCTTCATTCCGATTGGCGAGCGAAGGGGCCGCGACTACTCGCCGGCGAACAGCTGTCGAATCTCACAGAGCAGACACGAGAACCCAGACGACCAATACCGGATCCCTTCGAGAAATCATGATCCAAATGGGCGGAAGTCGACCCGAACACGGGCACAAGCCTTCGTTGCAGCCGGTCGTCGGCACGCCCGGAGGGACTCGAACCCCCGACCTTCTCATCCGGAGTCAATCGCGGCGATGGGTGCTGCCTTGGAGTGGAATCGCTACGTCGCTGCGTCCTAGCCGGGATCCACCTCATCAGGCAACGCAGGGAAGGGGCGCAGCGAACCACCGGACTTATGTACAAAGTTCCGAATACCGCTCGATAGACTGAGAAACTACATCATAAGTGGGTATTTCGGTGACGGAGATCGCAGATTCGTATACAGCGGCTGAGTTTGATCAACTGTTCGAAGATGAGGACGGGCGGGTTGAGCGCAAGACTGGAACCGGCCTGAAGCCAATCCAGGAGTCGATGGTTGCGTTCAGCAATGCTGCTGGAGGCGTGATCTTTGTCGGTGTCGAGGACGACGGAACCGTCGTCGGTAGGAACCTGACACCAGGAGTTGAGGACCGAGTTCACCAGGCAGTCCGTGACGGGCGAGGAATCGGGCGATACAAGATCAAAGAGGTGGTTGTCGGCGGGGTTGGCGTTGTTGCGATCGAGGTGGAGCGACGGCACGATGGCTTCGCTCAGACAAGCAGCGGGCGGGTACTCGTTCGGCGCGGATCATCGAACACGCCGCTGTTCGATGCAGAGCTCCTTCGCTTCATTAACGAGAGATCACTCCACACCTACGAGGGCACATACTCGGGAGTTCACCTCGAAGCCGTGGACAGCGAGATCCTTGCGGAGGTGGCGTCTGCGTTCGGCTGGGAGAATCACGACCTGAGCGAACGCCTTTCAGAGCGAGGGTTGGCCGATCGCTCTGGTGATCTCACGATCGCTGGGGCGCTGCTCCTGTCGGACGCTTCCGCTCGCCCGGGCTTCTCGAAGATGACGATCGATGTTCGACGGCACCCGGGGGATGACGAGTTGACCTATGACCGAAGGGTGGAGATCAGCGGGCCTCTCCATCACCAGGTCCAAGACGCGACCACGTTGATCATGAATGAGGTCGGCAGCGACTTTGTCGTCTCGGGCCTGTACCGACACGAACTGCCGCGTGTCCCTGAAGTGGTGATCCGAGAAGCGATTGCTAACGCCGTGTGCCACCGTTCCTACGAGACTCGCACGACAGCGATAGTCGTCAACCTCCACCCCGACAGAGTCGTCATCACTTCACCAGGAGGCCTCCCAGAGCCCGTCACCGTTGCCAACATCCGAGAGGCACAGGCGGCGCGAAACCCCGCCATCATCGATGCCCTCCGACGACTGCGGCTGGCTGAGGATGCTGGACGAGGCATCGACGTGATGCAGGACGAGATGCTCCACGCCCTACTCGATCCCCCGGAGTTCGAGGACCTTGGCCATGCGGTCCGAGTGGTACTCCCTACGCGCGGGTCCGTGACTGCAGAGGAGCGCGCGTGGATCACGGAACTTGAGCTTCGAGGGGATCTCCGATCAAGTGATCGGCTTGTCGTAGTCCACGCCGCCCGTGAAGAAGCAATCACAAACGCCTCCGTCCGGGAACTTCTTGGGATCCGCGACTACGAAGCCCGCCTGATCCTCGAGAGACTCACCCAGGCTGGAATCCTTGAACGTCATGGCTTGCGCGGCGGGACTCACTACACGATCGTCAAGGACCTGCGGCCAAAGGGAGCGGTACCGCTGACAATGGACGACATTCGAGACCTTCTGGTGGAGGAGGCAACGCACTCACCTCTGACCAACGCCAGAGTTCGCGAAATCGCCGGCCTGTCCAGAATCCAGTCTCTTGAGATACTGAATGAGCTTGTTGAAGAGGGGCGCCTTGCGAGAACTGGAGCGAAGCGAGGCACCAAATACCACGCCGTTTGATCGAATTTCGCGTTTGTTGTTCATCCTTGATCCTAACTTCGAATCAATGCCATAGTCCGTCAAACCGATTGCAGCCTGACGCGGAATCAGAAGGTTGGGATGCCCTTCGGCAAAGGCGATCTCGCTCAACCACAGGGTTCACGGGCCGACTCGTCTCGCCGTCGTGTGCTAGTGAGGGAGTCTGAAGGGCTGTGCGAAACACGGCGCATGGGCCAGGACGCTGCCCTAGGGGCACCGTAGGGGCACAGAGCACCCCGAGCCCACGGTTGAGGGACTTGCTCGAGAACGGCGGTCGCGATCTCTTGACGACGGTCAAGGAAACGCAGTCGTGCCAGGGCATTGACAACTGTGAAGAGTATGGTGGAACGCCCTGCAGGAGCGGCACGCCCGGAGGGACTCGAACCCCCAACCTTCTGATCCGTAGTCAGACGCTCTATCCAAATTGAGCTACGGGCGCAGGTGGGTCGCCGATCACGGATCGCCGACGGCGCAATGGTAGTCCCAACGACCCGGCAGTCACCTTCGTTCCCGTCCATCGGCAGATCGGGAATATCAACCTGGCCTCATGGGTTCATACGCACTATCACGATATATCGTGATAGTATTTGACAGGTCACTGAGGAAGGAGACCAATGTGTCATATGCAATGGCACCACCATGGGTCACCAAGCGCCGGATGGCGTACATGACCCGCAAAGGACGCCGAGGTTGGGGACATCAGAGCCACTGGGGTGGCTACCCCATGGGCAAGGGCCAGTTCTTCTCCGGCCGCCCGCGGGTCAGCCGAGGCGATGTCCGCATCGCCATCTTGCAGCTCCTCGCCGAGGAGCCCATGCACGGCTACCAGATCATCCAGGAGCTCACCGACCGCACCGACGGGGTGTGGCAGCCCAGCCCGGGATCGATCTACCCGACCCTCCAGCAGCTCGAGGACGAGGGTCTCGTCCGCTCCGAGCAGCGGGACGGGAAGAACGTCTACGAGCTGACCGACGACGGCCGCTCAGCCGTCGACGCCGACACCACCACTCCCCCGTGGGAGCGCATGGGGTCGAACGTCGAAGGTGAGCTACTGAGCCTTCGGGACGCCGCGTTCCAGGTCGGCGCTGCCGTCATGCAAGTCGCTCGCACAGGGACGGAGGCGCAAGTCGAAGAGGCGAAAGCCATTCTCGACGAGGCTCGCCGGAAGCTCTATCGCATCCTCGCCGAGGACGAATCGAGCAGCTGACGTCGGCTCCGCAAGCTGAAGGAAGCCCTCGGGGTCACATCCCCTGAGGGCTTCTCTCTGCGCAATCGAGATCCCACCGAGCAGATACATCAAGACCTACGCTGCCGGGCATGGCCAGGAATGGAATGCGGACTCTCGCCTTCGCGGTTGCGGTGGCACTCGTCGGAGTCGGCTGCAGCTCGTCCGGCCCCGTCACCGACTTCGGCTTCGACGAAGGCCCAGAGGACTGGGTCGCCGGCTTCGCCGACTATCCGGCCGACGGCGATCCCGAGATCTTCGAGCTCGAGGCCGACTGGCGTGCGCTCCCATCGAACCTCGACGGGAACGCCCTCTACATCCAGGGCCACAACCGGAGCGACGACCTGTGGATGTACTGGAAGAGGGCGATCGAGGGACTCGAGCCGAATACCCAGTACTCGGTCGAGGTGTCCATCGAGCTCGCCAGCAACGTTCCTGAGGGACTCGTCGGCATCGGCGGGTCCCCCGGTGAGAGCGTCTTCGTGAAGGCCGGCGCCTCGACCGACGAGCCCGCCACCGAGCTGGACGACCAGGGCTGGCTGCGACTCACGGTCGACAAGGGCAACCAAGCCGAAGGTGGCGACGACGCCGTGGTGGTCGGCACCATCGCCAACCCCAACCTCGATCCTGAGACTGCAGACGGAACGGTGTACGAGCTGATGACCCTCGACAGCGCCGGGCTCGGACTGACCGCAACCACAGACAGCTCAGGGAACCTCTGGGTCTTCGTCGGCACCGACTCAGGCTTTGAGGGGCCGACCGCGGTGTACTACGACCGTATCGAGATCATCTTCGAACGGACCGGCTGAGCGGGACCTCCTCGGCCTGTGCGGCGCATCCTCAGCTCGTGCCTCCGCCCAACGGGCTCATCCCGCAGTCGAGTAGACCAGACGACCGGCACCCGGACGGACCGCTCCGTGGTGATTCCGCTGTCGGCTGGGATCGTCCAACGACCATCGATCTCGACGAGCTGACCGTTGAGCTCTTCGATCTCGGGCAGGGGACAGAACCCGGTCCGTCAATACGATATGCATCATGAGACCCGAGAGCCGGAGGACCACGTGAATCCCGATCTGCGAGCTTTGGCAGACGAGTACTGGGACTACACCCTCGAGAAGCATCCGACGAGTGCCCACATGCTCGGCGACTACCGCTTCATGGATCGCATGGAGGATGCATCGAGAGCTGCCGAGGACGCCGACATCGCCAAGCAACGGGACTTCGCCGCACGAGCCCGCGCCTTCGACTCCGAGACCCTGAGCCCCACCGACCTGGTCACCAAAGAGACCCTGCTCTACGAGGTCGAGACGACGGCCGGTGTCGAGGAAATGCGCCAGGCCGAGTTCGGCGTCGATCCGATCTTCGGCCCGCAGGCGTCGTTCCAGGTCTCCATCCCCCAGATGACCGTGGAGACCCCCGAGCACGCCGGCAAGATGCTCGACAAGTACTCGGCCATCGCCGTGATGCTCGACCAGATGAGCGATCGCCTCCGGGAGGGCATCGCCTCGGGGCGGGTGAACGCGGACTTCGCCGTGTCGAGGACCGTCGAGCAACTCGACGAGATCCTCGCCACCGACATCTCCGATGACGTCTTCTTGAAGGCACAGATGCCCGGCGCCTACACCGAGGCGGACATCGAGGCTTGGAAGGACCGCGCCGCCGAGATCGTCCGGAACGAGATCCGGCCGGCCTATGCCCGGTATCGGGACGTCATCCGGGACGAGGTCGGTCCCGTGGCACGAAGCGACGAGGAAGCAGGGCTCCGGTATCTCCCCGACGGCGACCTCGTGTACTCGCGCCTGATCGAGCGGTACACCACCATTCCGATGCAGGCCGAGGAGATCCACGAGATCGGGTTGCAGCAGATCGACCGGCTCGCCGCGGAGTACCTCGAGCTTGCCGGGCCCCTGCTCGACACGACGTCGCTCGAGGACATCTTCACGGCCATGCGGGATGACCCCGGCCTCCACCACACCACCGGCGAGGGTGTCGTCGCCCAGTCCGAGGAGGCGTTCGCATCGGCCAAGGCCGAGATGCCGAACTGGTTCGGCCGGCTACCCAAGTCGGATTGCCTCGTCGAGGAGACCCAACACGGTCCGGTCGCCTTCTACTTCCCGCCCGCCGAGGACGGGTCGCGGGAAGGCACCTTCTTCATGAACACCGCCGACCCGAGCTCGTGGGGAACGTATGAGGTCCAGTCGACGGCCTTCCACGAAGGCATCCCCGGCCACCACCTCCAGATCGCCATCGCCCAGGAGCTCGGCGACTCGATCCCCGCCTTCCAACGCAACGGGTTCATCTCCGCCTACGGCGAAGGGTGGGCGCTGTACACCGAGCGGCTGGCGGACGAGATGGGCTTGTACTCGACCGATCTCGACCGTGTCGGGATGTTGTCGGCCGATTCCATGCGTGCCTGCCGGCTCGTCGTCGACACCGGCATGCACGCCCTCGGATGGAGCCGCCAGCAGGCGATCGACTACGTGGCGGCGAACTCCCCGATGGCGATGTACACGATCGTCGAGGAGATCGACCGCTACCTGTCCTTCCCCGGCCAGGCGCTCTCCTACATGATCGGACGCCTCGAGATCCAGCGCATGCGCGCCGACGCGGAAGTCCGCCTCGGCGACCGCTTCGACATCAAAGGCTTCCACGACGTCGTCCTCGGCTCCGGCCTCGTCACCCTGCCGACCCTGGATCGCATGGTCGGCGAGTGGGTGAGGAGTTCGTGAGCTGAGGAGCTCATGAGCCATGAGCCATGAGCCATGAGCCATGAGCCATGAGCTGATTGTGCGAGCGAAGCTCGCTCCTTCTCACTCTCCCCCGGCTCCGCCGGGGGAGATGCCCGCAGGGAGGAACGAC
>JASJCF010000150.1 GCA_030066265.1 Acidimicrobiia bacterium
GGCTACCAGAACGCGGGCACCGTCGAGTTCCTCTTCGATCCGGCCACCGGTGAGTTCTGGTTCATGGAGGTCAATGCGCGCCTCCAGGTGGAGCATCCGATCACCGAACTCACGACGGGAGCAGATCTCGTCAAGATGCAGCTCGACGTCGCAGCGGGCCTGCCACTCGAGGGAGACCCACCGAAGACGCAGGGCCACGCCATCGAGATCCGGCTCAACGCCGAGGATCCCGGTCAGGGCTTCGCCCCCGCGCCCGGCCGGCTCGACCATCTCCGGTTCCCGGCAGGGCCCGGCGTCCGCGTCGACACCGGCGTCGAAGAAGGTGACTCGGTGGCTCCCGAGTTCGACTCCATGATCGCCAAGGTGATGGCATACGGCCGAACCCGCGAGGAAGCCATGTCGCGCCTCCGGCGTGCGCTTCGCCAGACCATCGCCGTCGTGCGCGACGGAGCCACCAACAAGGCCTTCGTCGAGACGTTGTTGGCCGATGACATCTTCCGGGGCGGCGACTTCGACATCGGCTGGGTCGATCGACTGTCCGCCGAGGGCGTGAGCCAGGCCGGACCTGCCGCGAACACCGCCATCGTCGCAGCGGCGATCGCTGCGTACGAGGAGGAGTCGGAGATCGATCGACGACGCTTCAAGGCATCGGCGAATCGCGGCAGGCCCGACGTCGATGCCGACATCGGCAAGACGATCGGGCTTCGGTACGGGGGTGTCGGCTATGAGCCGCACACCTGCAAGGTCGGCCCGAACCGATACGAAGTCCGGATCGGCGATTCCGTCGTGGATGCCCAGATCGAGGATCAGGGCGAGTTGCTGCAACGCATCCGCGTCGGCACCGCGAGCCATCGGTTGCTGTCGCTCGTCGAGAGCGGAACGCACCTGGTCGAGGTCGATGGTGTGCCCCACCGTGTCGGGCACGACGAAGGCGGCGTGATCCGCGCACCTTCTCCGTCGGTCGTGGTTGCGATCCCCGTGGCAACCGATCAGTTGGTCGAGCGAGGTGATCGCATCGCCGTCATCGAGGCCATGAAGATGGAGACGCAGATCACCGCACCCTTCACAGGCCGGGTTCGCGAGCTCCACGTCCGGGAGAACACGCAGGTGGGTACCGGGACACCGATCATGATCATCGAGCCGGAGGGTGACGACGACGGCGAGGTCGCAGAATCCGTTGACTTCGCACCGATTGCACGCAACACCTCGGCCGAACACGCTGCTTGTGAGCATCAACTCGACGCAGCGGCTCGTCTGCTGCTCGGATACGACCTCGATCCCGTCCAGACGCTACGGGGCCTCAACGAGGCCATTCGGCGCTGTACCCGCGAGTTGCGTGCTGGCCACATCCTTCGTCTGGAACAACGAGTCCTCGACGTCTTCGTCGACATCATCAGCGTGCTCCGTCGCGATCCCATCGACGATGAGCACGCCGATGTGATGCGGCGGAGCAGTCAGGAGTACCTCTACAGCTATCTCAAGGACGCCTCGTCTCTGGAGGCCCTTCCGGATCGCTTCGTGCAACGGCTCGAGCGCGTGCTCCGCCACTACGGCCTCGACACCGACAGCGACGCCGATCGAATCGACGCGGCTCTCCACAGGGTGGCGATCTCCCAGGAACGCATGCCCGGACAAGTCGGTGCCGTGCTCGCAATCCTCGATCGACGGCTCACGCAACCGTCCGCTGCAGACGAGCACTTCCGGGAAACACTCGACGCCATGATCGCCCAGGCCCGCGATCGCTACCCGGCGGTCCACGACCTGGCGCGCGAGGTCTCGTACACCGTGTTCGACGAGCCGTTCGTCTCCCAGGTACGCAGCGCCGCCTTCGAGGACGCAGAGTCCCACCTCGCCCAGCTGGAGCATCACCTGGATGATGACGCACGTATCGACCACATCCGGGCGCTGGTTGATTGCCCGCAACCGTTGGCCGGCGTCCTGTCGCGTCGCTTCCGGCCCGGTGAGCGGGCCATGAACAGTGCGTTGCTCGAGGTGATGGTGCGGCGGTACTACCGGATCCGGAACCTCGAGCGCATCGAGCCCGGCGAAGTCGGTGGGCTGAGCACGGTGCGAGCCGACTACGAGATCGACGAGGATCCCATCTCGGTCGCGGCGATCCACGTCCGATGGGACCGACTGGAGGAAGGCGCGGCTGCCTTGGCGACGATCGCCGCGGAAGCTCCTCCGGAACGTGAGCTGGTTGCGGACCTGTTCGTGTGGCGCGAGCAGGCTTCGGGTTCGGTGGATGTGGTGCGGGACGAGGTGCTGGCGGTCCTCAATCGTGTGATCGGCCACCTCGCGCTGCGTCGCATCGTCGTGTCCATCGCCAGCCCGGATGCCGGCACGAGCATCGGCGGCATCGTGAACCTCACCTTCCGGCCCGATGGCGATGGCGGGTATCGAGAGGAGTCGTTCTACCGAGATCTGCATCCCATGATGGGCAAGCGCCTCAGGATGTCGCGGCTCGAATCGTTCGACGTGGAGCGGCTACCCACCCTCGAGGACATCTACGTCTTCCATGGCACGGCGAAGGACAACCCCAAGGACGAGCGGCTCTTCGCCTTCGCGGAGGTGCGCGACCTGACACCGGTCCGAAA
Source organism: Acidimicrobiia bacterium (assembly GCA_030066265.1). Lineage (GTDB taxonomy): Bacteria > Actinomycetota > Acidimicrobiia > Spongiisociales > UBA5794 > SZUA-442. Next base: position 2,598 of record JASJCF010000150.1, read on the forward strand.
CGAAGACGGCGAGGTCGTCCGGCTTCCCGAATTCGAGCGCGTCTTCCACGATGTGTTGGGCACGATCCGGAGGTTCCAGGCTCACCGGCCCGCCTACAAGCGGCTCTTCTTCAACAGAGCCATGCTGTACGTCTGGCCGCCGCTCGAACTGACGAGGGCGGAGATCCGAACGCTCATCGATCGGCTTGCGCGCGAGACCGACGGCATCGGCCTGCAGCAGATCGACGTCGCCGTCCGCGTTCGCACCCCCGGGTCCGGGAAGATCATCCCGAGCACGCTCGAGTTCTTCAACCCGAGTGGCCAGGAGGTCAGCGTCCGGCTCAGGCGAACGACCAACGAACCCTTCGAACCGCTGTCGCCGCTCGAACAGCAGATTGCACGTCTGCGCCAGCGAGGTCTCCATCACCCCGCCGACATCGTCGAGCTGATCACGAGAGGCGGCGACCAGCGGTCGGCGACGCCGCTCGGAGACTTCGACGAGTACGACCTCGTCGGCGATCGTCTCGAACCCGTCGATCGGGCGCTGGGAGAGAACGAGAGCAACATCGTCACCGGCGTGGTCTCGAACCCGTCCCTCACGGTGCCGGAGGGGATGCGGCGCGTGATCATCATCGGCGATCCCACCCGAGGCATGGGGAATCTCGCCGAAGCCGAGTGCATGCGGATCATCAAAGCGCTCGACCTCGCCGAGGAGTTGGGTCTTCCCGTCGAGTGGTTCGCCGTCTCTGCAGGCGCGAGGATCTCGATGACGAGCGGCACGGAGAACATGGACTGGATCGGTCTCGTGCTTCGGCGCCTCGTCGAGTTCACCCAGGCCGGCGGCGAGGTCAACGTCGTGGTCACCGGGATCAACGTGGGTGCCCAGCCGTACTGGAACGCCGAGGCGACGATGCTCATGCACACCCGCGGCGTGCTCATCATGACCCCCGAATCCGCCATGGTGCTCACGGGGAAGCAGGCGCTCGACTACTCCGGCGGAGTGTCCGCCGAGGACAACCAGGGCATCGGCGGCTACGAGCGCATCATGGGCCCGAACGGGCAGGCCCAGTACTTCGCCCGCGATGTCGCCGACGCATGCTCGACCCTGATCCGGCACTACCGAAACACCTACGTCGTGCCTGGTGAACGGTTCCCGCGTCGGTCCGACACATCCGATCCCATCGACCGGAACGTCGAGGAGTCGCCCCACGGTGGTGACTTCGCAACCGTCGGCGAGGTGTTCTCCGAGGTCACCAATCCCGGTCGAAAGCGACCATTCGACATCCGCCAGGTGATGGCTGCCGTCGTCGATCGTGACGACCCTCCGCTGGAACGATGGTTCGGCATGCAGCATGCCGAGGTCGCCGTTTCCTGGGATGCTCGCATCGGGGGCCACGCCGTGGCGCTGATCGGATTCGAGAGCAAGCCCATCAAGCGATACGGCTTCATCCCGGCCGACGGGCCGGCCCAATGGACGTCGGGGACGCTGTTCCCCGTTGCGTCGAAGAAGGTCGCCCGCACCATCAACGCCGCCTCGGGCAACCGCCCTCTCGTGGTCTTGGCCAATCTGTCGGGTTTCGACGGCTCGCCCGAGTCGATGCGGAATCTCCAGCTCGAGTATGGAGCCGAGATCGGGCGGGCGGTCGTGAACTTCGACGGACCGATCGTGTTCGTCGTTGTCTCGCGTTATCACGGAGGTGCCTTCGTCGTCTTCTCCAACACACTCCATGACAACATGGAGATCGCCGCACTCGAGGGCGCCCACGCATCGGTCATCGGCGGCGCACCGGCTGCCGCCGTGGTGTTCGCACGTGACGTTCGCACGCGCACCGACGCAGACCCCCGTGTGGTCGAGTTGGTGGAGGCGGTGCGAGACGCCGATGGGTCCGACCGGACCCGCCTTCGTTCCGAGCTCGATCGCATGCGTGAGGAAGTGAGGTCGGAGAAGCTGGGCGAGGTCGCCGATGAGTTCGATTCGATCCACGACATCAACCGGGCGCTCGAGGTCGGCTCGGTGCACCGGGTGATCGCTCCCTCTGCCCTGCGGCCCTACCTCGTCGAAGCGATCGAGCGAGGGATCGAGCGGGATGGGGCGGGCGCCGACACGTGAGCGAGATCGTCTGGCACTCCTGTGGCATGGCCGACGTGCCCGAGGACTCCCGATGGATGGACGAGGCTGAGCGGGCCCGGTTCGCCCGGATGCGGTACGCCAAGCGCCTCAGCGAGGCGAGGCTCGGCAGGTGGACTGCGAAGAACACCGTTGCCCGCGCACTGGGTGAGGATGCCTCCCCAGATTCGCTGTCGCGTATCTGGATCCGGAACGCGCCCGACGGTGCGCCGGAGCTGTTCGTGGACGCAGTGCACCAGCCGCATGTCATCGCCATGACCGATCGTGCGGACTGGGCAGTGGCGGCGTTGCGCCTCGGCCCTGAGAGGATCGGCTGCGATCTCGAACTCGTCGAGCCGAGGAGCCGCCGGTTCGTCCACGACTACTTCACCCCTTATGAGATCCAATCGGTCACGATCGGCGACCAGGACCTCGTAGCGAATCTGATCTGGTCGGCCAAGGAGAGCTCGCTCAAGGTCCTGCGGACCGGACTGAGG
>JASJCF010000151.1 GCA_030066265.1 Acidimicrobiia bacterium
CGGCCGACGGTATCGGCGATGTCGCCGCCCTTCTTCAGGTAGTCCTCGACGGGCTCGGATGGGCAGCGCCAACCGATCGAGCCGTTCTCCCGCTCGTATGCATGCCGGAGGTACCCGAGATCACAGATGCGCTCGCGCTCTTCGTACACCGTCTCGTTGGACAGGGTGTCGTCGAGCTGCACCACCTTGAAGGGGAATCCGGTCGGGGAAGCGATGGCGTCGGTGCGCACCGTGACGTCTCCCCTGCGGGACTTGAGGATCACCTCGTCCTTGACCTCTCGCGTGAAGCCGGATTCGTTGCAGTAGGCAAAGGCAGTGCCGACTTGGATGCCTGTCGCTCCCGCGTCCAAGGCCTCCATCAGCTGCTTCGGTTCGCCGTATCCGCCGGCGAGCCAGAATGGCTTCCCGAGCTCGGCGATGGCGTCGAGATCGGGCACGTCCTTGTCGCCGTAGACCGGCTCGCCGAGTTCGTTGAACTCGCCCTTGGCCCGAGGGGGAGCGTTGTGTCCGCCGGCGACGGGCAGCTCGACCACGAATCCGTCCACCTCACCGGAGGCCTTCGTCGCGAGCATGCGGGCGAGGACATGGGACGAGACGATCGCCAGGAACTTCGGTCTCGGCACCTTGGAGGTGAGGTCGCGCAGGAACCTCACCGGAGAGAACCGGACGAACGGGTCACCTGCTTCCGTGGCACCCTTGACATCGATCTTCATCTCGACGTCGAGCCCGTCGGCGAGACGATCGAGGATGCCAGGGATCGCACGGGGGATACCGGCGCCCATGAGGATGTAGTCGACGCCTGCGAGCATCACTCCGTAGAGCGAAGGCAGGGTCGGCACCTGGATCTTCTCGAGGAAGTTGACGCCGACGGGATTGTCGTGTCCCTCCTTGGCGAGCCACACCTCGACGAAGTTGGCTGCCACGATGAGGTCCTGCGTGTCCTCGGATTGGCGGTGGCCGACCATGGGCTTGGTGGGGAAGGACTCGTTCTCGGGCGTGCCTCCCTCGACGAAGTACTTGTCGACGATGCGGGTAGCGATCTCGGGCAGAGGGAACGCAGCCAAGGCTCGGCGCATGTGTCCACCCGGGTCACCGGTCTGGAGTCGTCGAGCGAGGATGGCATCGAGTGCGGTGCCCGAGATCACGCCGAGCTGCCCGGTCCTGGATACGGCGTTGGCGAGCCTCCAGTCGGAAACAGCGGCTCCCATGCCGCCTTGGATGATGAGAGGCAGGTCTCTGGTCATGCTGTCGGTTGCGCCTGACTGTGGGAGGGGGGCGGACGGGAACGGCGAGCACGACCGGAGGACCACTCGCGCTCCGCACGATAGAGCAGTGGGGGATTTGCTGCGAGGTCTCCGCCGGGCCTCGGCAGTGACTAGTCCCTTGTGACTATTCGCCACATTGGCCCAGCCACCCTCGGTGGTCGTTGCTACGATGCCCATGGGTACCGCCGAGGGCAGAGGAGAAGGCAGCCGTGGCGTTCGAAGTCGTCGAATTCTGTGAGCCTGCACCCGAACCGGGTCAACCCTTCTCGGGCACGACCCAGCGGGTGCTCGGGGCGTATGACGACGAGAAGGATGCAATCGCCATCGGCCGCATGCGCTGGCGCGAGATGCGGGCGGCCGACACCGCCGACGTGATGTGGTGGATCGTCCGCGTCCCCGGCGAGTCGTTGGCGCGCTGGGTGGCCGATCGATCCAGCGCCGACGAGCAGGTCCTGGATCTGCGGACAAATGAGCTCGTTCGGATCAAGCGCTGAGCGATCGCACCGGCCGCTGACCCGGGCAGCTTGATCGTCCCGCTATACCGGGGTGCGCGGGTACCATGCCCCGACCATGAGCGATACCACTACGACGATCGTTGAAATCAGTGACGGTGCCCGGGACAAGATCCTCGAACTCCGTGAAGGCGAGGGGATTCCGGATCTCCATCTGGGCCTCCGGATCACGGGGGTGGGCCCTCAGGGATTCGTCTACGAGACGGCGTTCCTGCGCGGCGACGACATCGCCAGCACCGACGTGGTGGAAGATCATGGTGGGCTTCCCGTCGCCATCGCCCTCGACTCGGTGGAGAACCTCAGAGGAGCGGTGTTGGACCTGTCTGGCGACGGCGCCGGGCCTGGTCTCGTGATGCGCAACCCGAACGTCCCGACGCCGACGCTTCCCGGTGGCGAGCTCGGTGACTTGGAACTGACCGGCACGCCGGAGGAGAAGATCCGCACACTGCTCAACGAGCGGATCAACCCTGCGATTGCGTCACACGGCGGAGTCGCTCATCTCGTGGCCGTCGATGGGTCAGTCGCCCAGCTCGAGCTTGGCGGTGGATGCCAGGGCTGCGGTCTTGCGGCCGTCACCCTGCGCCAGGGCATCGAACGAGCCATCCTGGATGCCGTTCCCGAGGTCGACGAGGTCGTGGACGTGACCGACCACTCGTTGGGAACCAACCCCTTCTACGCCTGAGCCCCGTCGGCTTCGGCCAGACCTAGGCGTCCTTCTCGTCGAGCGTTTCTCGGATCGAGCGCATCATGTCGAGCGCACTCTTCCCGCCGTCCTCGCCGATGCGTGGCAACTTCGCCGAGCGGCGGCTGTAGAAGGACCCGCGCTCGCGCACGACCGGAGCCTCGTCCTCGTCGTCGGCCGATGTGCGCTTGGGCGGATGCGGAACTGACGGCGAGTAGTCGAGGATGTCGGTCTCCCCATCGCCGGCCTCGTTCCGGCCGTCAGCGTCGAGGTGGGCTCCTTCCGCCAAGGCGGCGAAGCGGGCTTCGAGTTCGTCTGCCAGGTCGCGCAGAGACCCGACGCGGTCGGTCAGTTCCCGGTGCTCCGCCTCGAGCTCGGCGACCGCAGAGCTCGTCGTTCCGTCGGTTGCGTCCTCGTCGGCCGGGGGTTCGGGCTTGCGAGCGGCGGCCTCGGCGATGGTGCGGGCTTCCTCTTCGGCTTCTCGCACGATCGTCTTGGCTTCCAGCCTGGCTTCGTCGAGGATGGATTCCGCCTCCTCGCGGGCATCCGTCACGAGCCGGAAGGCGTCGTACCGTGCCTTGGCGAGAATCTGCTTGGCGGCATCCTGGGCGTCACCGGTCGGCGAGCCCTTGGCTGGCGATGTAGCCGCCGCAGCGGGGTCATCGGCCATCGGCGACGTCTCCTGCTGCGTGTCTGTCGTCATGAGACGAACTCCTCGGTGCGCACACGGCGCACCACTCCGCTTGCCCTTCCTGCATGTATCGGCATCGCAGGGCGTGAGTTGAGCAGGAATTGGGTCGTCCGACCTACTTCAGCCTCAGAAGGCAGGCTCAGAGGGTGGCGACCGCCGAGACCGCTCGGAGGGCTTCTTCGAGCTCATTCTGGAAGTCGCTCCTCGTGGCGTGATCCGATTCGAGCAAGCCCCGATTCTCCACCAATTCGATCCCCGTCGAGAACAGTGTGGTGGAGACGGCCTCTGGATTTCGGATGACGCCCTGTGCAAAGAGCTGCTTGCCCATCGCCAGCGACGCAGCTGCGAGCTCCTTCTCGGTGACCGGCTGCGATCCGAAGGTCTCCAGCGCTGACGCAACGGCGTAGTACGCCTCTAGGAATGGCCGCAACACCACGGGGCTCTTGGCGGGTGTCATGGCGTCGATGTCGACTTCGACGCGTGCGCTCGGGTCGTGGCTGCCGATCCGATATCGGGCGATCTCCTCGCGGATCTCGTCCTCGAATTCCTTGCGTGGCGAGAAGAAGAACTCGAACTTGAACAGGTCCCGCAGCTCCACGGCGCGTTGGACGATTGCTTCTTCGTCCATCGCCTTGTCACCCAGCACACCGATGGCCATCGCCAGCTCGGTGATCGAGACGTTGACGAAGAAGTGGATGATCGTGTTGCGGTAGTACGCAGCCTCGAGATGGTGCTCCGGGCCGATGGAGTAGATCGTTGCGGTGAGGCCGTCGGTGCGTGACACCACGCCGTTGTCCCGGAGCTCCTCGAGTGCTCCTTCGACGGCTTGCCGAGACGCCACGCGGTGGTCGAACGTCGTGGGGAGGTCGCGGTCGGCCACGAACTCGAGGTACGGCTCGAGGATCTCGATCGTCTCATCCACGGTGAACCCGCGGTTGCCTGCTGCCAGGAGCGCCATCGTCACCACACTGGTCGACGTGATCGGCGTGACGTCGTTGATCCTGGTCGAAACCTCGAAGGCCATCTTCGGGAGCGCCAGTCGGCCCTCTTCCGAGGTGAGATCGTCGTCCTTCCCGATGCGGGTGCTGACGGGGAGCGGTTCCCCGAACCTGATGTGGATGCTGCCGTGGCGGCGACGGAGGCCGGTGACGAACTTGAGCGCCCACGCGAGCGACTCGCCCTGCTTCTCCGCTCCGCGCTGTTCGTCGGCATAGGAGCCGACGTCTGCGATCTGGTCATAGTTGATCGAGACCGGCACCAACACCACGTCGTCGACGATGCCCCGTCGATACGAATCGACCACGTAGGCGAGCAAGCCCATTCTCGGCTCACGCAACTTCCCGGTTCGGGACCGGCCGCCCTCGATGTACCACTCGAGTGCGAACCGCTTCTCGAGGAGGTAATCGAGGTATTGGCGCAGCACGAACTTGTACGGCTCGTTGTCCTTGAACTCTCGTCGGATGAAGAAGATCCCGGACCGGCGCAGGAGGGGGCCGATCAGGAAGAAGTTCATGTTGATGCCGCCCGCCGTGTGATTCGGCGGCAGCTCGTTCTCGAAGAGGACATGTTGGAAGACGAGATGGTCGAAGTTCGACTTGTGCGACGGCAGGAACACGAGCGGGTCTGTCTCGCCCAGCTCGAAGATGTCTCTGAGCTCCTCGGGTGAGTAGTCGACGCTTTGGTGGGCGAGGCCGATGAGGATCTGCGTTGCGTGGTTGACCATGTCGATCACATACGGCGTCGGCAGCGCCGCGATCTCTCTCAGATATCGAGACGTGCGCCGGCCCATGCGCTTCTCGGTTCGTCCCTCGGCGGCCGCCAGCTCCGAGACTCCATGTTGGAACGGTCGACTCCAGAACAGATCCTCGTAGAGGAACCGGGGAACCTTGTATCGCTGCCCTCTGATGTGCCGCTCGGCCCGTTCGAGTGCGAGCCAGGCCTGGAGGGCGACATACTCGCCGATCGTCGTCCCGTCGGCCGGCCCGCGACCGTCGGGGGAGTTCCATCGATCCTGGAGCTGTGACTTGGT
>JASJCF010000152.1 GCA_030066265.1 Acidimicrobiia bacterium
ACCACGACCTCGAGCGACTCGTGGAGCGTGAGGCGCTGGATTCCCGAAGACGTGGCGGCCACGAAGCCGCCGTAGACGGCCGCAGCCGCGTTGTCGGCGTGGCCCTCGAGCTCGTCGACGATGGTGAACACCAGCTCCCTGCCGCCCTCGGTGCTCGTGGCCTTCATCGCGGCTGCGGCCGCAGCCGCCGTCACGGCCGAGGATGACCCCAGGCCACGCGCCCGCGGGATCTGGTTGTCGATCGTCACATGCATGGGGCGACCCACGGCTGCGAGGACGGCCAGGGCGATCATGTCGTCGTCCTCGAGACGACGTGTCGACCCGTTCTCGCTGATCGTCATCGAGTCCGCGACCTCAGCCGTTGCCTCGCACCGCAGGCTCAGCGCCAGCGCCAGCACGTCGAACCCCGGTCCGAGGTTCCCTGACGACGCCGGTGCAGATGCCGCGCCGATCATCGCGGCACCGGCTCGATGAAGATCTGCGTCGCCGAGGGGCACGCCTTGCGGATCGACTCCTCCACCATGGCAATGGCGGCGACCTCGTCGACGTCTGGATCGAACGCCACGTCTGCGTTCACGAGGATCTCGTGTGAGGCGAGCTGCATGGTGAGGAGCCGCTCCACGTGGTGGACCGGTTCCACCGACAGGATCCCGAGCCGGATGGAGGTGCGATCCTGGCGGGTGGCGCTCTCCCCCACGAGGAGGGATTGCATCTCGTAGGCGATCACCATCGCAACGGCGGCGAGCAAGATCCCGATCAGGATCGAGGCGAGCCCGTCCCAGAACACGTTCTCGGTGACCTCGGCGAGGATCAAGCCGATGGCGGCGATCGCAAGACCGATGGTGGCGGCAACGTCCTCGAAGATCACGATGATGAGGGCGGAGTCCTTGCTCTCGCGGATCGTCCTCCACGCGCTCTTGGTGCCCCGGATGCGGTTGAACTCCCGAATGGCCGGTACCAGGGCGATTCCGATCTCGAACGCCGCCGAGATGGCGAGCACGATGAGGGCGAACGCCAGGCCTTCCCCGTGCCCGTCTCCGGGGTGGAGGATCCTCTGGAAGCCGTTCCAGATAGACAGCACCGCACCACCGACGAACAGCACGACGGCGACCATGAACGACCAGAAGTACATCGACTTGCCCCGGCCGAAGGGGTGGGTGGTGGTTGCTGCGTATCGCGAGACCGCATCGCCGCGAAGCAGGAACAGCTGGTTGCCGGTGTCGGCCACGGAGTGGAACGCCTCGGCGAGCATCGCTGCACTGCCCGAGATGCCCGCTGCGATGAACTTCGTGATCGCGATAGACCCGTTGGCGATGAGCGCGAGGATGATCAGTCGCTTCGAATTGGCGGCCACGGCAGCGATTGTATGCAGCACGTCGTCCAGGCGAGAGTCCGGGGACACCCGAAGCCGTGGCCCGTCCTCGATCGCGCACTCCTCATAGAATCGCAGGGAAGGGGAGGTGGCGTGGCGCACGCAATCCAGACGTCCGGCTTGACGAAGTACTACGGCGACGCTCCGGGGATCGTGGACCTCGATCTCGAGGTGCACGTCGGAGAGGTGTTCGGGTTCCTCGGCCCGAATGGTGCCGGCAAGACGACCACGATCCGGACCCTCATGAACTTCCTGTTCCCCACGAGCGGGTCCGGCACGGTCCTCGGCCTCGACATCGTGAGGGACACGACGGACATCCGCCGCCGCACCGGGTATCTGCCGGGCGATCTGGCGATGTACGACGCGATGACCGCACGCGAGTACCTCATCTACTTCTCGAATCTGCGCGGCCTCGATGCCAATGCCGAGATGGAGAATCTCGCCGACCGGTTCGACCTCGACCTGGACCGCAAGATCAAGGACTACTCGACCGGCAACCGCCAGAAGGTGGGCGTGGTCAACGCCTTCATGCACCGCCCCGAGCTGTACATCCTTGACGAGCCGACGGCTGGCCTCGACCCGCTGATGCAGCAGGAGTTCCAAGAGCTCGTCCGGGAAGTGAAGTCCGACGGCGCCACGATGTTCCTGTCGTCCCACATCCTGCCCGAGGTGGACAAGATCGCCGATCGCGTCGGCATCGTGCGAGAGAGCAAGCTCATCGCCGTTGACACGCTCGAGTCGTTCAAGGCCCAGGCACACCAGTCGATCACCCTGCAATTCATCGAGCCGGTGGACGTGAGCGTCTTCTCGTCGCTTCCGGGTGTCACCTCCGCCGAGGCCCGCAACGGCGGCACCGTGATGGCCCTCACGGTGAAGGGGGAGATGGATGCCGTGGTGAAGGCGGCTGCAGCCAGGCACGTCGAGTCGATCTCCACTCGTGCCGACGAGCTCGAGGAGGTCTTCCTCTCCTACTACTCGGGCACCGACGATGCTCCGTAACGTCTTCACCAAGGACATCTGGGACCGCAGGGTCTCGATGATCTGGTGGGTCGTCGGCATGGTGTTGCTGACGCTGTGGCTCGCGGTCCTCTACCCGGTGCTGCGGGACTCGGAGGCGATGCAGGACTTCCTCGAGGAGTTCCCGGTCGAGCTGCTCGCCGCCTTCGGCATGGATCCGGACACCTTCATGACAGGTGCCGGCTACTTGTCGGCGCAGATGTTCTCGTTCATCGCGCCCATCGTGGTCATCTCGTTCACCATCATCGCCGGCGTGGCTGCGACCGCTGGAGAAGAGCGGCGCGGGACCATGGACATGCTCCTCGCTACCCCGGTGTCGCGGCGATCGGTCGCGCTGCAGAAGGGCCTATCACTCGCCGTCCTGACGGGCGTGATCGTGGCATCGATCGCCGTCACCCTGCTCGTCATGAACCCGCTCATCGGCCTGGATCTCCGGGTCGAGGGACTGCTCGCCATCTGCATCGGGCTGTGGCTGCTCGGTCTCGTGTTCGGCTACATCACGATGGCGCTGGGGGCCTTCACTGGGAACCCGACCCTCACCGGCGGCCTCGCAGCCGGGATTGCCATCCTGGCCTGGTTCGTCAACGCCTTCGCTCCGCTGTACGACTGGCTCGAGTGGCCGTCCAAGCTCAGCCCGTTCAGTTGGTACCTCCACGACATGCCCCTCCTCAACGGCTTCTCGTCCGGCCACGTCTGGCTCCTGATCGCTGGCATCGCGTTCCTGCTCGCCGCCCTCGAGCTGTTCGCACGACGCAACATCGCCACGGAGCAGGCCGTGGTGCCCGAGGCGGCCGCACGGCGCAGGAAGACGAAGGAAGTCTCGCCCCGTTCGGCCTGGCTTCTGCGGTCCGTGATGGGGAAGTCGTTGTGGGACCGCCGGAGGAGCGTGTGGATCTGGGGCTTCGGGCTGTCGACGATGACCCTGCTCACCTTCGCCGCATGGCCGTCGCTCGCCGCCGACTCCGAGGCGCTGCAGAGCCTCGTCGAGTCGTTCCCCAAGGAGGTCCTGGCCCTGTTCGGGCTGACCGACACCGCCGCGTTGGCGACACCCGAGGGCTTCGTCTCGTCACGGACCTACGGGTCGGTGGGGCCGATCGTCGTGATCGTGTTCGCCATCACGGCAATGGCGTCGCTGATCGCCTCGGAGGAGTCGACCGGACGACTCGATCAGGTGCTGTCGACCGCCCAGGAGCGGCCCAACGTCATCGGCGAGAAGTCCAACGCCGTGTTCTTGCTGATGGGCGTGATCGTGCTCATCCTCCTCGGGGTCGCTCTGTGGGGGAACGTGCAGTGGGACACCGGGATGGATCCCGTGTATCTCGTCACCGCAAACATCGGGCTGGCCCTGTTGGGGTTGTGTTTCTGGGGGATCGCCGTGGGCTTGTGGTCCGTCATCGGTGCATCTGGTTCGGTGGGAGCAACCGCCGCCGTGGCCGTTGCCACGTACTTCCTCAACGGCCTCGGTGCGTCGGTCGACCTCTTGGGGCCTTTCCGCATCCTGTCCCCGTGGTATTGGTACCTCGGCGACACCGTGCCCCTCGCCAAGGGGCTCACCTGGGGCTACGCCGCCCTGGCCGCCGTGGCTGTGGGTGGCACGTTGTACGCCATGGCGAGGTTCCGGACCAGAGACCTGGCGGTGTGATGCCCCAGATCCTCGAGCACGGTGTGGCGATCCCTGCCCGAGACGGATACGACCTCGGCGGCACGGTCCTCACCCCGGCCGTGCCCGAGACCCGAGGCACCGTGATCATCAGCGGGGCAACGGCCGTCCCGCACCGGTTCTACCGGCGGTTCGCCGGCGCCCTCGCCGGGGCGGGATACACGGCCGTCACGTACGACTATCGGGGGATCGCTGCCTCCCGGCGAGGATCGCTCCGAGGCTTCGACGCCGACATGACCGACTGGGCGTTCTCCGACATGGCGGGCGTCATCGACTGGGCCCGTTCCTCGTATCCGACGGACCGCACCTTCCTGGCGGGTCACAGCTTCGGTGGTCAGACCGCCGGCCTCCTCGACAACGTGGACCACGTCCGAGGCATGGTGACCTTCTCGTCGCAATCCGGCTACTGGCGACTTCAGGGCGACGAGCAACAGTGGCTGGTGGGATTCCACGTCCATGCGACGCTGCCTGCGTTCTCCACCGTGTTCGGATACACGCCCTGGTCGGCCTTCGGAGCGGGTGAGGACCTCCCCAAGGGTGTCGCCACCCAGTGGGCCCGGTGGTGCAGGAACCCTGACTACCTCTTCGGCGACTCGTCGCTGCCGCTCGAACGCTACGGCCGCTTCCCCGCGCCCGTGTTGGCGTACAGCTTCGACGACGACAAGTGGGGCACCCGAGAGGCCGTCGACAACCTGATGCTCCGATACCCGGACGTCGAACGCCGCCACGTGGTCCCCGCCGACGAGGGCCTCGACGAGATCGGCCACATGGGCTTCTTCCGGGAGTCCTCCTCCACCCTCTGGCCCGACGTGATCACCTGGCTCGACACCCGCTAACCCGCATCACTCTCCCCCGGCTCCGCCGGGAGGTATGTCCGCAGGGCGACAGCCCACCGGATGCCGACGCGAAACGCAGCGGGCACCTCATTGTCACTCTCCCCCGGCTCCGCCGGGGGAGATGTCCGGAGGGCGCCAGCCCGACCGGACAGAGGGGGCCAACCCA
>JASJCF010000153.1 GCA_030066265.1 Acidimicrobiia bacterium
GGATGGAGATCTGGATCGATTCGTCGGCGCAGACTCGCTGCACGAGTTGGCGCTGGCCGGCGATCTGCGCGCGATTCATCGTTCCCCGTCGACAGTGCACACGTCCGCCGTCGATGCCTCGGGGATGGCCTGCTCGGTCACGGTTTCCGCCGGCTACGGGTCGGGAGCTGTGATCCCCGGCTACGGCTTCGGCCTGAACAACTCCCTGGGCGAGATCGAGCTGACATCGGAGGGTTTGCACGCCCTCCCTCCGGGGCAACGACTGCTCTCGAACATGGCCCCAACGGTGGCGAGATCGGGAGACGGAGAGGTCCTCGCCATCGGATCCCCGGGAGCCGACCGCATCACCTCCGCGATTGCGACCGTTCTCCTGAATCACGTCGTGTGTGGTCAGCCGCTCGAGGAGGCTGTCGAGGCCCCTCGGCTGCACGCCGAGCGATTCGAGGGCGTGCCCACGCTCGCCATCGAGCCCGACATCGACACGTCTGCGGTTGATGGGCTCACCGTGCGCGAGCTGCCGGCGCTCTCCATGTACTTCGGTGGCGTGCAGGCTGCGGCGCTGAAACCGGACGGATCCTTCGTGGGCGCAGCCGACCCTCGTCGCACCGGGGCGGTGAGGATCGGGGGATCGTGACGGAACCCACGGCGTACGATTTCCTTCGAGCCGTGCTCGATCCGTTGCGGCTGAGCGTGGCTGGCGCAGCAACCTCGGGACCGGTATCGATCGAACACGTGGCCGACACCACGGGCGCGTCCAAGAAGGAAGTCGCCAAGGCCGTGGGCGATCTTCGCTCGCTGGGCATTCTCGACGCGGACGGCGCATTGGATCGTATTGCATTGCGCAGAATCGGGCGCGAGCTCCCGCGGGCATCGAGAGCGACGGGGGAGGCGGTGCCAGGGCCGTGGACGCAGCGGGAGGCAGAAGTGCTGGGGCGATTCTTCGACGGCGATCGCCTGACCGAGATTCCCTCGAGCGCATCGAAGCGGAGGCTGGTCCTCGAGAAGATCACCCAGGGCTTCGAGCCGGGACGTCGCTATCCCGAGCGTGACGTCAACTTCATGATCCAGCTGATTCATCCCGACTATGCGGCTGTTCGGCGCTACCTCGTCGACGAGGGGTTCCTCGACCGGGCTGACGGCGTGTATTGGAGAGTCGGCGGCAGGTACGACGTCGATGCGAATCTCGAGGAAACGGACCATGCGCCTTCCGTCGACTCGACGCTGCGGACGTCACTCGAGGGTGTGGAGCTTCGGCCGTACGAGTGGGACATGGTCGAAGCCCTCGTGGAAGCGGCGAACGATTCGCGCATCAACCGCTACATGGGCGACGCCTTCCCGTATCCGTACACGCGCGACGACGCCGAGACGTGGATGGAGGTGGCCACCAAGGACGTACCTCCCACCCAGTACGCCATCTTCGCAAACGACGTCCTGGTCGGCGGTGCCGGTGGGTTCCCCCTCACGCTCGAGAACACCGGCGACGTGGAGATCGGTTGGTGGCTCAATCCGAACCACTGGCGGCGGGGCATCATGTCGGCGGTGGTGAGTGCGCTCGTGGACGAATTCTTCGAACACCGCGGATACATGCGTCTGTGGGCGCCGGTGATGCGTCCGAACGTCGCGTCGGCACGGGTGGCGGAGAAGGCCGGTCTGCGCCTCGAGGGCATCGCCGAGTCGGTGTATCTCAAGCACGGCGTCCGGTACGACCAGCTGAACTACGCGGTCACTCGAGCCCAGTGGAGTTCCCGGGGATAGACCAGGGCGAACAACACCGTGAGCGGAATCATCGCCTGGGACACCACGCGACCGGATAACTCGATGTCGATCCATACCCTTCGGCGGTGGCCACGTTCGACCCATCGGTGCTCAGGCAGCCGAGGTGGATCGCCGCAGCGGTGATCGCCCTCGTGCTCGTCGCTGCGTTCGTGCGCCTCGGCATGTGGCAACTCGACCGCCTCGACGAGCGCAGGGATGCCAATGCCCTCGTCGAGGTGCGGCGCGCAGGCGAGCCTGATGCGTTCGGAGAGCTCGTCGCCCGGCACGGTCTCGAAGCCGACGAGCTCAACCATCGCGCAGCTGCGGTGACCGGGGTCTATCGGACCGACCTCGAGTTCTTCTCCATCGGCCGCACGGTCGGTGATCAGACCGGGGTTCTGGTGGCGACGCCGCTGGAACTCACGGATGGGAGCTTGCTCGTGGTGGTGCGAGGCCTCGTTCCCCCGGGAACCGCCGGCCCTCCCGCAGAGGGGTTCGAGCCTCCGCAGGGCGAGGTCACCGTGGTGGGACGCCTCGATGACGGGGAGGAGCCGCTGCGCATCGGCGAGCCCGATCCCGAAGGTGGCGTCTTGCGCTCTCTCAGCAGAATCGATCTGGCGTATGTCGACCGCTGGATCGAGGGCGACGTGTTGCCGGTCTCGCTTGTCTTGGCTGCTCAGGAGCCTGTCAACGCCGCAGGGGACCCCGTCCCCCTCCCTCCCGACGAGCTCTCCGAGGGCAGTCACCTCGGGTACGCGATCCAGTGGTTCGGGTTCGCCATCATCGTGGCGGCAGGAGTGGGATATCTGATCTGGCGTGCCGGCACACGCCAACGGGATGACTCCCACGACGGCTCACCGGTGGTCGCTGCGTGAACTGGTCGGTCCGCACCTGACGATCTCGGCTGTCCGGGAGCGGTAGGGTCGTGGCACGAGGTGCTGCCATGACCGAACGGATCTACTCGACCGATGCCTACGCCCGAGCGATGGAAGCCACCATCGTCGGATCAGACACCGATGATGGGCGGATCCTCCTCGACCGAACCGTCTTCTATCCCGGCGGGGGTGGGCAGCCACATGATCTCGGCGTTCTGCGCCTCGGAGATGATGTGCTCGAAGTCGTTCGGGTGACTCAGGATGGCGACGGCGTCTGGCACTGGCTCGAGGGATCCCTGCCGGCGGTGGGCACAGAAGTGACCGGTGACATCGATTGGGACCGGCGGTATCGCCTGATGCGGACCCACACGGCGCTGCATGCGCTCTGTGGGGTGGTCTGGAATCGTTTTCAGAGTCCCGTCACCGGGGGCAACATGCAACCGGGGGAGGGGAGGCTCGACTTCGACATCCCGGACTGGAAGGCGGACGATCTGCCCGTGGTGGAGCGCGAGCTCAACGAGGAACTCGCCCGGCAACGCCAGGTCGAGGTGTCGTTCCTGCCGAGAGATGCCGCCGACGAGGACCCGAGCCTGATCAGGACGAAGGTCAACCTGTTGCCGAAGGGCATCCAGGAAGTCCGCGTCATCGACATCGTTGGGCTCGATCGGCAAGCTGACGGCGGGACGCACGTCGGGGGCACGGGGGAAGTCGGCCGAATCTCGATACCCAAGGCCGAGAACAAGGGCCGCGGGTTCCGTCGCATCAGGGTTCGGCTCGACGACGAGGAATGAGGATCGCTGAGAGGCGCCGACGTGCAGGTACCCGAAGTCCGATACGCCACCACGGAAGACGATGTGCGGATCGCCTATCAGGTGTTCGGCGAGGGGCCGCCCGTCGTCTACGTCGGTCCCTTCTTCAATCACCTCGAGGTCCAGTGGGAGCAGCCCGTCATCGCCCGGGTGTTCGAGCGTCTGGCGCCGTACCTCCGCGTCATTCTCATCGAGAACCGGGGCACCGGACTCTCCGATCGGATCGAGGGAATCCCGACGCTCGAGGAGCGGACCACGGATATCGAGGCGGTGGTCGATGCCGTGGGGATCGAACGGTTCAGCTTGATCGGCATGTTCGCTGGAGGTCAGATGTGCATCGACTTCGCTGCGCGGCATCCAGACGCCGTGGAGCGTCTCGTCCTCGCGAACGCTCGGGTGGGGCGAGCGCTCCAAGCTGAGGCTGATGCCCTCAAGCCCGATGCTCCGGGAGAGCTCGCCTACGGCACGGAGTACGAGCAGAAGATGATCGAGACAGCACGGCACCTCGGCTCGGAACTCACCGAGGACGATCTCTCCGCGCTCGCAGCGCACTCTCCGAGCGCGTTCAATCATCCCGAGTACGTCCAATGGCTCCCTCGATTCGAGCGCATGTGGGGGGACCGGGAGATGATTCGGCGCCAAGCGGCGAGCATCGCCCCGCTCGAGGCGTCCGACATCGCTCCGACGGTGCAAGCACCGACGCTGCTGACGCACACGGCGGACAACGGCATCATTCACGTCGGCTACGGGCGCCTCTTGAACCAGTTGATCCCCAATTCGACCCTCTTGGAGTTCGAAGGGCGTGATCAGCACTACTGGCTCGCCCCGAACTGGCGGGAGATCATCGATGCCCATCTGCGGTTCATCGGGCAGAGCGAGATTGAGGTACCGGTCGATCGGCGCTTTGCCGTCGTCGTGTTCACCGACATCGTCGGCTCCACCGAGTCGTCGATGTCAGCAGGCGACGTGCGATGGCGCGAGCTGCTCGATATCCACGACACGGTTGCGCAGCGGGTCGTCGGGCGAAACTCCGGCACGATGGTGAAGCTCACGGGGGACGGGGTGCTTGCGATCTTCGAGTCACCCTCGAACGCGCTGCAAGCCGCCACGGAGCTGGAGCGCGAGCTCCGTGCCGTCGGGATTCCGATTCGCGCGGGCCTCCATGCTGGCGAGATCGAGCTGCGGGGCGACGACGTCTCCGGGTCGGTCGTGAACCTGGCGGCGCGAGTCATGGAGTCGGCAGCAGACGGCGAGGTGGCAACGACGGCGTCGATGCGCGATCTGATGCTCGGCTCGGCCTTCGAGTTCGAGTCCATTGGGTCTCGAACGCTCAGAGGGTTCAACGGCGAGTGGCATCTGTACCGGGTTGGTCTCCCGTGACTGGATCGACCGAATGAGCATCGATGCGTCCGACGAGCGGGTCCTCGAGCAGGTCCGACGGGCATTCAAGACGCTCAATCGCTCGATGGTGTTGATGTGGCGACTCGGGCTCGGTCGATGGGCCGAATCGTGGCCTGCGGTGGGTGGGCGGATACTCGTGCTTGAACACGTGGGCCGGTCGAGCGGAAGGCGGTATCGAACGCCTCTGAACTTCACCC
>JASJCF010000154.1 GCA_030066265.1 Acidimicrobiia bacterium
TGTCGCCATGTCGGGAGGGTAACGCATCTTCCCCTTCGCCGACGACGTGTCGGTGCAGTGATGCCGGGCCGTCCATATCTTCGGAGTCCCTCTCGAAGAGGTGAAGAGCATGCATCGAACCAGGTTCGCTCTGCTGTTGGCCGCCATGCTGGTCGCAGCCGGCTGCAGCGCATCTTCCGACGATGCAGCCACCTCGTCGTCGGCCTCGCCGACCACGACTGCTTCGGAATCATCGGAAGCGACCGGCTCCACGTTTCAGGGCGTGGACGGAGTCTCGTCGTCGATCGAAGACACCTCCCGAATCGTGAGTCTCAACGGTGATCTCACGGAGACGATCTTCGCTCTCGGTGCCGGCGATCGGGTCGTGGGGAGGGACCTCACCACCACGTTCCCGCCGGAAGCCGAAGCGCTTCCGGATGTGGGCCTCGGCCGCAACCTGAACCCGGAAGCCGTGATCGGTCTGGAGCCCACCCTGGTGATCGGGGACACGCAGATCGAGCCTGCTTCGGCGATCAACCAGATCCGGGCGGCCGGCATCCCCGTGGTCATCCTCCAGTCCGAGGTGACGTTCGAGGGTGTCATTCGCAAGATCAACAACGTCGGGGAGATCCTCGGTCTCCCCGCCGAGGCGGCAACCCTCGCGGAACAGGTCCAAGGGGAGATCGACGAAGCCCGAGCCCTCGCTTCGACGGCGACTTCCACTCCGCGGGTCGCCTACATCTACGTCAGGGGGCCCGAGACCCTGTTGCTGTTCGGAAACGGGATGCCGACGCATTTCCTCATCGAAGATGCCAATGCCGTCGATGCAGCAGGCGAAGTGGGCGTCCTCTTCGCAGAGAACCTCAGCGCGGAGACGCTCGTCGCCGCCGCACCCGAGGTGATCGTCACACCTGACGAGGGTTTCGAGATCCTCGGCGGTCTCGAGGCGTTCCTCGCTCTCCCCGGAGTTGGCGACACGCCGGCTGGTGAGAACGGAAACGTGCTCGTGTACGACGAGGCGCTCATGCTGGGCATGGGACCACGCGCCGGACAAGCGCTGCGAATCCTCACCCTCGACCTGCATCCGGAGATCGAAGGCTGATGTTCGCGGACCGACCGGCGTGGCTCGTCGCGGTCGTCGGCGTGGTCACAACGGTCGTGGTCGCAGTCATAGCGGTGTCCGTTGGAACGGTCGCGATCAGCCCGGCCGACTCGGTCCGCGTGCTGGCCGACCGGCTGCTTCCGTTGGATGTGGAGACAGACTCGATCGCTGATCCGATCATCTGGAACATCCGTTTCCCCAGGGTCGTCGCGGCCCTCGGCGTCGGAGCGTCCCTCGGCCTCGCCGGAGCGGTCCTCCAGGGCTTGTTCCGCAATCCCGTTGCTGATCCCCAGCTCGTCGGCCTCTCGTCGATCGGATCGGTCGGCGTGCTGCTCGGCGCATGGATCGGCTGGGATCTATGGGGCCCGATCGCGGGCGTCGTGGGCGGCGCAGTCGTCGGTGCGCTGGGGGCTGGATTCGTCCGTGTCCTCGCCCGGAATAGCGAAGGGGACCCATCGCGGTTCATCCTGGCGGGAATCGGATTCGGTGTTGCGGTTGCAGCCGTCGTGGCAACGGCCTCGGTCGCCCTCAACGATCCTCGGATCCCCGACATCCCGTTCTGGTTCGTGGGAGGGCTCGCAGCTTCCACCTGGGGAACGGCACTGTGGGCGACCCTCTTCGCCGCCGCCGCATTCGTCGTGGTCTATCCGTTCGCCGGTCGTCTCGACATCCTCAGCCTGGGAACGGCTTCCGCCCGCCACCTCGGAGTCGATGTGAACCTCGTCTTCGCCGTGACCCTTGCCGCGATCGGCATGGCAACCGGTGCGTCGGTGGGGGCGGCCGGCGTGATCGGGTTCGTCGGGCTCATGGCCGGGCACATCTCGCGCTCACTCGTCGGCGAGCACCACGATCACTCGCTGGTGGCGGCGGTGTTCGTCGGGGCCATCCTCGTCGTGGCGGCAGACGCTTTCGGGCGAGTGGTCGGCGGCCGTTTCGAGATCCCCGTCGGGCTGGTGATGGCCTTCGTCGGCGGCCCGTACCTGGTGTGGTTGATCACCACGCGGAGGGCCGCCGCATGAGTCGCGTGTCAGCCACACGGGTCAGCGTCACGTTCGATGATCACACCGTGTTGCAGCAGATCGACATGTCGGCAACGGGCGGTGAGCTCGTGGCGGTGATCGGGCCAAACGGTGCAGGCAAGACCACCTTGCTGCGCTGCCTGGCCGGCGAGATCGACGCGCATGACGGTGACATCAGGATCGACGATTCCGATCCAACCGATCTCTCTGTCGGGGATCGGGCATCCAAGCGGGCGTTCCTGACGCAGACCGATCGGCGCGATGTCCCGTACACCGTGGAAACCGTCGTGGGCTTCGGCACGTTCGCTTCCGAGGTGGTCACCGACGATCGCACCGACCTCATCCGCCGGTGCATGGACGAGATGGAGGTGAGCGAGTTCGCCGACCGCGTCGTGTCGACTCTGTCGGGAGGTGAACGGCGGAGGGTCTCGCTCGCCCGGACCTTCGCCCAGTCCGCATCGGTGATCCTGCTCGACGAGCCCACCGACAGCCTGGACTTCTCTCACGCCGATCTTGCCCTCGCAGCCGCGCGCTCACGCTCAGATGAAGGGGCCACGGTGTTCGTGACGACGCACGACCTCAACCTGGCTGCGAAGCACGCAACCAGGATCGCCGTGCTGGACGGGGGCCGAGTCGTCGCTGACGGCGCACCCGCCGAGGTCCTCACCAGCGACCTTCTGTCGCGTACCTATGGGTGCGCAATCCATGTTGCGGACCATCCGACCGAACCGAGGCTCGTCGTCTTCCGATGACCGCCGGACGCTCTTCCGCCGGCTCCGGTCGGCTGGTCAGGCGGGCGTCTTCTCAGCGCAGGATGTCGATCCCGGACTCGATGGGCTCGTAGAGGGTGGTGCGCCGGACTGGCCTCCGGTCGAGTCCGAGGATGACCTCGGTGAAATCCGCAACGGACACCTCGGTGCCGTGGGAGGCGCCTGCCGCTCGTGAAATCGACTCGTCCATGAGGGTTCCTCCCAGATCGTTGCATCCGGACCGGAGGAGCGCTTCCGCTCCCTCGAGGCCGAGCTTGACCCACGACGCCTGGATGTTGTCGATCAGCCCAACGAACGCCAGCCGCGACACCGCGTGGACCAAGATGACCTCGTCCCAGGTCGGGCCGGGTCGAGCCAGGCCCCGCAACCAGATCGGTGCCCCCATGTGGACGAAGGGCAGCGGCACGAACTCCGTGAAGCCGCCAGTGCGGCGTTGGATGTCTCGAAGCACCTCGAGGTGATTCGCCCAGGATCTGGGGCCATCCACATGACCGAACATCATGGTCGCCGTCGTTCTGAGACCGATCTCGTGAGCGGCGAGCATCACCTCTGCCCATTGGCTCGTACGGATCTTGTCCGGGCACAGGGTCGACCGCACGTCGTCGTCGAGGATCTCGGCAGCGGTCCCGGGCAGCGTCCCGAGGCCGGATTCGCGCAGGACGCCGAGGAGCTCGCGAACGCTCATCCCCGACGTCTCTGCTCCCTGCCAGATCTCGAGCGGCGTGAACCCGTGGATGTGCAGGGCGGGCACCCGTTGCTTGATCGCACGCACGAGGTCGACGTAGAACGCACCGGTGAAGTCCGGATGGATGCCGCCCTGGAGACAGACCTCCGTGGCGCCGCGCTGCCAGGCTTCTTCCGCTCGGTCGACGACCTCGTCGATCGTCATGAGATACGGCGTCTCACGCAGGTCGAGTGAATGTGGTCCTTTCGAGAACGCACAGAAGCCGCACTTGAAGTAGCACTGATTGGTGTAGTTGATGTTGCGGTTGACCACGAACGTCACGTCGTCACCGACGGCGAGCGATCTGAGACGATCGGCTGCGTCGGCAATCGCCTCGACGTCGCGACCGTGTGCCCTGAACAGCACTTCGACCTCGTCCCGGCTCGGAGGGGTGCCCTCCACCGCACGGATGAGGATGGGCCGAATCGGATCCGATGCCTCATGCATCGTCGCCTGATAGCCCTCGACCCACCTTGCGTCGGCCCAGGCGGTCGACGGTCGCGTGGCGGGCTTGGGGATGTCGATGTCCTTGCCGGGCGCCCACGACGCCCTCGGCCGCGCCCTCCCCGCACCGTCCACCTGGTTGAGATACGTGGCAAGTGTCCCCGGCTCGAGCTCAGCAGCCACGGTGTCGTAGGACAAGCCGATCGGGAAGACCGTTCTCTCCGTGAGGAGATCCGGACCCAGTGCGTCGCGCAACTCTCCGAGGCGCTCGGTGTCCCAGTCGCGCAGGAGCAGGTCCGTGGCTCCCGACGCAACGGCTTCCACGGCGTCGTCGACCGTGTCGACGTACACCGAGATGCCGACATCGAGACCGGGAAGGTCGACCAGACGGGCCGCTTCACGGATTCGGCTCCGCTGCGTTCTCAAGAAGGCAGCCCTGGTGAAGGCGAGCGCATCGAGGACTTGCATGTCCGACCCAGCGTGCTCGATGGTGACCCGCCAGCCGGGAAGGCTCCGCTCCGACGCGGTGGGCGACCGATCGGGGGCGAGCACATAGGCAGGTGCCTGCACGGCCGCATCCAGCGTTCGGCTCTGGACGAGCAATCCGCCCCTCTGTGCCCCTTCGATGTCGCTTGCCGTCGGGGACGCCATCTCCACACCGAGCGTCCCTTCGCGTCTGCGCGTGGATGCCCAGACCTCGTTGACGGTCTCGGCGGGGCGAATCTGGAGGAAGGTGACGATGTTCATACGGTGGCGGCCGCCGACAGTACTGCGAACCCCGAATCGTCGGTGCGGTTCGCAACGTCTTCCCGCAGCTCAGGGGCGATCCAATCGTCGCCGAGATACTCCGGGTACACCGGCAGACGCGGCTTCAGCTCGAACCGGGCAGCTGCGGTGACGGTGCTCAGCGCGTCGAGATGCGGCCACGGGGCCTCCGGGTTCACCCAATCGATCGTCAACGGGCTGACTCCACCCCAATCGTTGATCCC
>JASJCF010000033.1 GCA_030066265.1 Acidimicrobiia bacterium
TCGGCATCGAGCCGCAGGTGATACGGAATCGCCGTGGCCGAGTCGGCTGGGTCGTGGTACAGCCTGATGTCGCTGGGGAAGATCCCCTTGGAGAGTGCTGGGAGGTAGACCTCATCCCATTCGAGGCCCTTTGCCGCGTGAACGGTGAGGAGCTGGACGGCGTCTTCGGTAGTCGTAACTGCGGCGTCGAGCTCGTCCGCCCGCCCGGACTCGTCGAGGGCGTCGAGGTAGCGAAGAAACGCCGTGATCGTTGCGGAGCCGTCGAGCGGGTGCCATCGCCCCACGACATCGAGGAAGCGGCTGACATTGATCCGGGCTGTCACGGCGGCGGCATGACCGAGCGCAGCGATCTCAGACCAGTAGTCGAGTTCGGCGACCACCGCCTCCGCCGTTGCCATGACCGATGCCGCCTGGCTGTGTGCGAGCAACCGGCGATAGGTTCGGGCGAAGCTGGCCACGCTGGTGGCGGCGCGGTCATCCAGGATGGCGGCGAGGTCGATGGCGGGGCTTGCGTGTTGTGCTGTTGCTCCTGGAGATGGCGCTTCCTCGGTTGTGTCGGCGAGGATGGCGTCGATGAGGCCGTGCGGTGCGACCCGAGGGACCACTCGCGTGATCGCAGCCACATCGCCCATCCCGAGCCGATACCGACCTCCAAGCAGGATCCGCATGAGGGCCCCTTCGTCACGGGGCTCGGCGACGATGCGCAGCCACGCGACGAGATCCGCCACCTCCGGAACGGACAGGAGCTCACCCATCGACGACACCACGAAGGGGATCTCGGCCTCCTTGAGTACGGCGGCGATCGGGCGGAGGCCTTCGCGTTTCCTCGAGAGGATCGCAATCTCCGCATACGGTGTGCCCGCATCGTGACGCGCGGCGATGTCCGATGCGATCCACCGTGCTTCCTCCTCTTCGGTCGGGAAGAACGCTGCCACCACCGATCCCTGACCGGCGTCGGGCCCGGGGCGCAGATCCGTGGATCCGGATGAAGCGGGGAGGTGGGCGCGGATAGCGTTCGCCGTCTCGATGATCAGCGCATCTGAGCGTCGATTGATGGACAGCGGAAGGGTGTCGGCAGGTGAACCGTCGTGTTCGGGGAAGTCGGTGGGAAACTGCTCGAAGTTCTCGATCGAGGCACCTCGCCACTCGTAGATGGTCTGATCGGCGTCCCCGACGGCGGTCACCGGAGTGGCGTCGGCAAACAGCGTCGTGAGGAGTCGACGCTGGGCAGGGTCGGTGTCCTGGTACTCGTCGAGGAGCACGATGTCGTAGCGGCTCCGCACGGTGGCGGCGACGTCAGGATGCTCGTCCACGATTCGCACCGCACCGCGGATCAGGTCGCTGTACTCGATCACGCCGAGCTCGTCCTTGAGGGTGCGATAGCGATCGGCTGCGTCGAGCAGAGCCAGGCGCTTCACCCACACGTCGTCGATCACCTCGGGTGCCACCGAGCGGACGGCGTCGGTGTCGAGCAGGTGGTCGTCGAGAGCGCCGACGACGGTGAGGAGGTCGTCTCGACGGTGGTTCAGGGCCGTGAGATCGAGCGTGGTGTGCTCCAGGGATCGCAAGACCCGAATGGCAAGCTCGGACCGGTGGCCCTCGTCCATGATGGCGCTCCCACCTGCGTATCCGATGAGTCGACCGAACTCGTCGAGCAGATTCGCCGCGAATCCGTGATACGTCGATACCTCGGGCTCCCGCCCGTCCGGCCTGGCACCGATGATGTCGGTGAGTCGGGCTCGCAGCTCCCGGGCAGCCTTGTTCGTGAAGGTGATGCCGAGCGCTCGGGCTGGATCCCCGCCGCGTTCGACACCTGCAGCGAGTCGCCGAACGATCGTCGTCGTCTTGCCCGTCCCGGCGCCGGCTGCGACCCGCAGCGGCGTTGCGGGATGTTCGATGATCGCACGCTGCTCGTCGGTGGGAGCGAAAGGTGGTGCGCTCATGCGAACGCCTCGGCGCCATCGGGCACGGCAGGGCACGTGCCGCTGACGGGACACGTCCGGCAGGCGTCACCCGGGTTCGGTGGGAAGGATTCGGACTTGACCGATCGGGCGATCTCGACGAGCCGGCTCCGAACCTGATCGAGCTTCGCCAGGTCGAAATCGCGCGTAGCCACGGCGTGCTTGTTCGGTGACTTGGGATACCAGAACGTTGCTCGCTCGATCGATCCCTCGGCGTAGGGCTCGCGGCTCTCCATGGCGGCGAGCACGTAGTACCCGAGCTGGAGGGAGTCGCTTGCGTCTTCGACCGAGACCGCGTTCCCCGTCTTGTAATCGACGATCCCGATGGAGCCGCCGTTGGCTTCGATGCGATCGGCCCGGCCACGCCATTGCGTCCCGTCCAGCTCGAGCGGGAGGTCGACCTCGAGATCGACGGGCACGGCGTTCGATGGCCAACCTTCGTAGAGGTTGCTGATCAACTGGGCTGCCCGGCCTTTCCATGCCCGCCCGACGGCGTCGTCGCCGAGGCCGCCTTCTTCCCAGACCTCGTCGAGGTGATGCATCGCCTCGGACGAATTCCCCCGCGCGCGCCCCGTCGCAATCGCCGCCCGCTCGGTCTTCTCGAGGACGTCGTGCACCACGGAACCGAGCTTCATGTACACCGACTCGTCGATGTGCGAGAAGACGTAGTTCTCGAATGCGAATCGTCGAGGGCAACGCTCGTAGGCATGAGCCTTGCTCGGCGACAACGTGACGTCTTCGGCCACGATGCCCGTGTCCGGGCCGCTGGCGCGGACACCGTACCGGTCGTAGGGATCGGTCCCGTCGAGGGGTGAGGTCGCCAGCACGACCAACGCAGCGAGGCGATCGACGAGCGCGCTGGAGGGATCTGCCGCCATCCGGCGCAGGTGAGCGTGGTACGCGCCGGGGGAGAGCGGCTCGTCAGCTGACTCCGCCGGCGTGGTGGGTGCGACAGACCGCATGAAGCGGCTCGGCCGCACTCCATGTCCGTCGTCGTTCGGAACCGATGCCGTCCATACCACCTGCTTGGTGGCTCTGGTCATGGCCGTGTAGGCGAGGCGACGTTCTTCGTCGAGCCGGAAGGCGACGTAGTCGGATGTCTCCGTGGGCAAGTGGGGGTTGAGATGGCGGACACCGAGGAGTGAGTCGGTCGCACGGAGATCGGGGAGGTTGCCTTCGACGGCGTCAGCGATGTAGACCGCTTCGTACTCGGTGCCTTTCGCCTGATGGAGTGTGGAGATCGCAACTCCGGGCCCATCGTTCATCACCAGGAGGGCGTCGGCCTCGTAGTCGAGGTTCCGAGCGAGGTTCACATGGTCGGCAAGGGTCGCTCCGGGGGCCCGCTCGGCGAAGCGATCGATGACCTGTGCGTATGCCGACCATGCTGCCCGTGCCGCCTGATCCCCTTCGTCGCTGGCGATGGCCACCAGTTGAGGAAGCGAAGTCCATGCATGCCACAGGCCATGAGGAGCGGTCCGCTCGGTGCACCACTCGGCGTCGGTCATCAACTCGGCGAGCGCTGCGATGTGCCCATCGAGCGACCCCATCCAGCTCCGCCACGCCGTGGGATCGTCCGGCAGGGAACTCACCAAGCCAGGTGGAAGGCCTACGAAGGGCCCCAGGAGCACCCGACGCGCCGCCGCAACCGCTTCCTCCCCGCTCGAGGCTGCTGTGACGATGTCGTGGAGGAAGCGGATCACCGGTTCGTCCACGAGCCGCTCCTCGGATTGGGTGTGGGAGATCGACCTGCGCTCCAACGCCCGGGTGAGTTCGGCGACGAACGGGCTGTGACGCCTCACGAACACCGCAATCCGATGCAGGGCGATGCCCTCTGCGAGGTGGATTCGCTCGATGTCGGCGGCGATCCACTCCGCTTCTTCTCCCCGGGTGGAGAACTCGTGACAGGCCACTGCGCCACCGGTCCTCGTGCTGAGCACCTTGCCCGCTCCACCGGGGAGCTCGCGCCCGGTCACGGCGACGGCCGCCTCCAGGATCTCCTCGGGGACGCGCATCGACGTGGTGAGGATCAACCGTTCCGCAGGTTCGCCCTTCGTCGCACGCACATCGCTCGGGAAGCTGAAGACGTTGTTGATGTCCGTACCCCGGAACGAGTAGATCGACTGATAGGGATCGGCGGCCACGAGGAGATCGTCGGTGCCGGCGAGGAACGACAAGAGCATGGATGACTGGGCCGGGTTGGTGTCCTGGTACTCGTCGGCGACCACGACGTCGAAGGCCTTCGTCATCGGGTCCCCGGCCTGGAGCGTGATGCCCGCCTCCCGGAGTGCTTGGCCGTGGTCGATGCGATGTGCTTTCGTGAGCGTCTCCTCGTACCGGGCGGCGAAGCGTGCAACCGACCGCCATTGCGGTCGGTCCGTTGCCTCGACGTCTGACGGTGTCAGGCCGTGTTCGGCGGCCCGCAGAAGGAAGTTCGTGACCTCCTCCGCCATGAGGTCGTCGCCGATCAGCGGCCGCCACGGTGGAGGCCAGTCCCGTGGATCCTCCGTACGGAGGAGGTCGGCGACGAGCTGCTGTTGCTCAGCGCCGGTGAGCACGGCGGGAGGTTGGGACCACCCCAGCGCAGCGAACCGCGCCTCGACCACGCGCATGGCGAGGGAGTGGTAGGTGGCGAGCGTGACCTGCGGGCTCGAACCGTCATCCAGCTGGGACAACCGCCTCCGGATGTCTTCGATACCCGAGCGTGAGAAACCCAGGACCAGGATGCGGTCCGGGGGGATTCCTGCGTCGATCGCACCGGCGATGCGCTCGCACAGGAACTGGGTCTTCCCGGTCCCCGGACCTCCGACGACGATCTGGGGTATGCCCGCAGGAGCGCGGTGCTGCGCCCACTCGGTTGGGTCGATCCGTCGCTCCCGGGTGATCGGAGCATCCATGTCGAGCGTGAGCTGGGCCACGGTTCCCCTCAGGTCGTCGACCCGGCGCCTTGCTCGGGATTCCATGCCGGACAATGCGAATCCCGGTAGTCGCACCAGTCGCACAGAGCGGACACGCGAGCTGGCCACGTGTCGGTTTCGAT
This sequence comes from Acidimicrobiia bacterium, assembly GCA_030066265.1. Classification (GTDB taxonomy): domain Bacteria; phylum Actinomycetota; class Acidimicrobiia; order Spongiisociales; family UBA5794; genus SZUA-442. Next base: position 4,999 of record JASJCF010000033.1, read on the forward strand.
GGCTCGGTCGATTGCGGTCCATAGGGCCCGAAGCTGACGCTCCATGGCATCGAGCTGCGCGTCGTTGATGTCGAGGGTGTACTCGGTTGGGCCGTTGAGATACAGGAGACGCACCCGGTCGGGTGTGACGCCGCGGGTGATCCTGATGAGCAGTGCGTAGATCTTGAGCGCGAAGAAGGCCTTCTGCGCATATCGCTCAGGCGGTGCCTTTCCCGTCTTGTAGTCGGTGATCACGAGGACGGAACGCTCGGTGCCCTGGGCGTCGGCTTCGGTGACGTGCTCCATCCGGTCGAGGATCCCCCTGATGGTCATGCCGTCGACGTCGACGGTGAGGTCCATCTCCCGCTCGAGAGGTTCGAAGGACGACGGGTCCTCCATCGCGAAGTAGTCGGCGAGGAGATGGAGGCTGTCGATGCCCCATGTGCGCTCTTCGTCGACTGAGTCGAACAGGTCGGCGAACTCGGCCGGCTTGAGTTCGGTCCATGCTTCGCGAAACAGGTCGTAGAGCCGTTCGGGCGTTCGGGCAGCCGCAGGCTCGAGGAAGAGGCGCTCCAACGCCAGGTGTGCCGTCGTTCCGCGGGCCTGGTGGACCGATGGCTCGGTCGGGATCTTGTCGATCGACCGGAACTTGTACAGCTGCGGACAGGTCTTGAAGTCGCTCGCACGTGACGGGGAGAGCGACGTCAGCGTCGGCGGATCGACGGGAGACTCGATGGGCGCAACGGTCATGTCGGAGACTGTACCGGGTGCGTGTGACACGCGTGTAATTCGCTCGTCGCCAGCTTTCGCGAGCTCACGTCGAGGGGCACGCGAAAACTCGTCGCAATGCGCGAAAAGCAAGCAGGCGCTGAGGTTGCACTGCGCCGGGGCCGGGGATAGCTTCCGTATCGCTCAGAGGGTGTGAAAGCCCGACGGGCTCGGAAACGGATCGGTCCCTCGGGATCGGTTCACCGGGAAACCGGACCGAGCGGTGAGGGGAGACCCGATCCGCAGGTTGGTCGCCTCGGCGGCCGACGGATCTCGAGAGGGAGCCCAGCCTTCGAGAGATCATGGGTTTCCGCCTTCGGGCGGGCACCCGTCCGAACGGGGCTTCGGCTCCGGGAGGAACCGCAATCGGCGCTTCGGCTCCGGTGGCGGGTTTGGCTCTCGGCCACGGCGGCGACGCCGACGGTCTCGAGCTGAACACCCGGATGCGTCGGGAAACCGATGGATCTGGCACAGGAGTGGATTCTGTCCACTTCGGCGAAACCCCGAGAGGGCGAGACTCCGGTCGAGCTTCCTCGGGGTTTCCGCTATTGCGGACACCCGATGCTCGGTCACCTCCACGGAAGGGCGGCGGCTGTCGCCGACGAGATCACCGGATCGCTGCGAGCCGGGTCACCGCGTGGCGGATCACTGGGTATCGGATCCGGGGATCTCGCACGCAGGCCGGCGTTCGAGGAACTGCACGACGCCCTCCGGTGAGGTCGTGTCCATGCGACCGGCGAGGTGTTCAGCCTGCCCGGCATCGATCTCGAAGGTCGAGAAGTCGAGCGCGACGTCATCGTCGAATTGCAGGCGGAGGCCGTATGCCTCGGTCAGCGCGTCTCGGCTCGACCCCAGCCCGATTCCCTCCTCCGTGGCCAGCCCGAGATTGCGAGTGTCGTCAGCCGAGCCGGTGATCGGGTCGTATCCGTACGACCAGGTCTCGAACACCGATGCTCCGTTGCGCTCGACGAAGTACAGCGCCAGGCTGCCCCACGAGACCACCCTCGTCCCCGGTGCACCGCAGTCGGGAACGAAGATGGGCGATGCGGGCTCGTCCGTGTCGCCGTCCGGCCCGCCAATCGATTCCGAGAGCCCTGCGATGACCTCGTCGGCGGGCTGTCCGACGAGATAGAGCCCGATGCCGTCTGGGCGAAGGTCGAGGTCGGCGCGAACGGCGCTCTGGGGAGCTGTATCCGAGCACGAACTCGCCGCCAGGACCAGCATGGTGCCCAGCACGAGGGCCCTGCGCAGCGGCATCCGGCGCATGGGGAGCGACATGCCGGCGAGGGTACCCAGCCTGAAAACAGCAGCGGCGATGAGGTCTCGAGAGCGACCGCGAAAACTCCCGAAGAGCCGCGAAAACGAACCAGCGTTTTGGGTTGCGGTGCACCCCTTCATGGTCCATCATGCGTTTACCGCAGAGGGGGAAACCCCGAAGCGCTCGCCGGAGGGAAACCGACGGCGGCCAGCGCAAGCTGGTAGGTCCGGAGACGGACCGCCTCCTGACGGAGACCACCTTCGGGTGGGATGGGGCGCAAGCCCGCCGGGCGGCGCAAGCCGGTCGGAAGCGGAAGGAGAGGCGTGGGCTTCGGCCCTTCGCCGAGTCCCGCTTCGGCGGGGCGGCGTGACTGCCGGTCGCAAGGCCGACGGTTCGCTCGAGAACCCCAAGGGGGCTTCGGCTTCCTTGGGGTTTCTCGCGTCGGGACATCGACCGATCGATGGTCGTTCCATGTCGGCCGCCGGAGCTAGGCTGGCCACATGGGTTGGCCCGAGGACGCGCTGTCGAACGACGAAGAGATCATCTCGTCGTTCCGTCCCCACTGGAAGCTGCTGTTCATCCCGGCTCTGTGGTTCATCGGGCTCTCGGTGTTGATCGTCCTCCTCGGCGTGTACCTCGATTGGGTGGGCTGGGTCATCAACCTCGCGCTCTTGGGCCTCATGATCTGGCTGGTCGTGCGCCCCCTCATCGACTGGTACTGGACCCGGTACGTGCTCACGACCGAGCGGCTCATCACCCGCTCCGGCCTCATCGCCAAGCAGGGCGTCGAGATCCCACTGGAGAACATCACGAACGTCAACTTCTCCCAGACGGTGATCGAGCGTGTTCTGGGAGCCGGTGATCTCCTCATCGAATCCGCCGGTACCACGGGTCAGAGCGAATTCGAGAACATCCCGCACCCCGATGAGTTCCAAGCGCTCCTGTACAAGGTCAGGGAGCGACGATCGATGGAGCTGTCCGGGAAGACGCCCCCGCCACCGCAAGACCCCGCCGAGGCGATTCGCAGCCTTGCGAAGCTCCACGAGGACGGTCTCATCACCGACGAGGAGTATGAGCGGAAGCGTCGCGAGCTCCTCGACGACATGTAGACGTCGCAGCGGGTGTGCTGCATCCGGGTGATGCCGGGCGGCGATCGGTCAATCGGTTCCGAGTGGTGCCCGGTCGAACGTCGCAACGGTCTCGACGTGGTAGGTCTGAGGGAACAGATCGACCGGTGTCGCCTTGGCGAGGTCGTACCCGGCGGATGCGAGCGTCCGTGCATCGCGGGCGAGCGACGCCGGATCGCATGAGACGTACACGATGCGCCTCGGCATGGCCGACGTGACCGCATCGACGCCGTTGGTGCCGAGCCCCTTGCGCGGCGGATCGATGATCGCAACATCCCAGTACGCATCCAGTCGCTCGATGTCGCGGGTGAAGGCCCCTGCCACGAGGGAATGCTCGACGCCGGCGCCCTCGAGATTGCGGCGTGCGAACGAAACCGCCCGTTCGTCCGTGTCGATGCCGACCACGAACGCTGCGTCCGCGCCCACCGTTGCACCGAAGAGCCCTACTCCGCAGTAGCCATCGAGCAAGGTGTCGGTGGGCTCGAGGGCAGCTTCAGCCCGGACGAGCTCGACGAGTGCATCCGCGCCGTGCGTGTTGTTCTGGAAGAACCCTGCGAACGGGATCGTGAAGCCGGTGCCGTCGACGGTCTCAGTGAGTGATGGATCGCCGAGCACGGTGTGGAGGCGCTTGTTGGTCCGTTGGAGCACCGGAACCTCCCAGGTGTCGGCATGCGCCGGAACGGCGCCGTCGACTATGGCGAGAACGTCTCCGGTGCGGGTGCCGCAGCGGATCGTGAAGCGGTCGACTCCGCTGAGGTCACCGAGGCGATCGAAAAGAGGCTGGAGCAAGGGATCCAGGAGGAGGCAGATGTCCAAGGGAACGATGTCGTTCGATCGGCTCCGCATGAGACCCGGCTTCCCGTCGACGACGTGGAAGTCCATGCGGTTGCGGTAGTGGAAGGCAGGGCCCGGGGCCACGGGTTCAGCGACCGGGGCATCGGGAATGCGTCCGAGATGCTCGAGCTGGGAGGCGACGATCTCGCGCTTCCACGCGATTTGGATCGTGCGATCGGCGAATTGCCACTGGCACCCGCCGCACGAGTCGGCATGAGGGCACGGGGGCTCCTGCCGATCAGCCGACGGCTCGAGGACCTGCACCAACGATGTACGTGCCCACGATCCGCGGTCTTCCGTGATGGTCGCTTCGACGACCTCCCCCGGCATGGCTCCGGCAACGAAGTGCGTCTTGCCATCATGGCGTGCAACGGCCTCACCGCCGTGTGCCATCGAGATCGGGTGGAGTTCCAGCACCCGGATAACCTACCCGATCGACGCGGGCGCCAGACGCCGGTGGCCCGAGCGGACGAAGGAACTGCGGTGCGCCTCGATCAGGTTCTGACCTTCCACCAGAACTGGTTCTGGGTGGCAGTCATCTCGTGTGGAATCGTCGGGCTCTGGGGGCTCATCTTCGCCATTGCGAAATGGACGCCCGGGCGGACGTTCTCCATCGCACGTGGGGTGGCCATCGCCGCGATGCTGATCCAGGTCGGTGCGGGCGTCTACCTCTACTACCGCGGCGTCCGTCCCGGCAACTCGTTCCACGTCTTCTATGGGGTCGTCATCGCCGTGACCTTCACGCTGGCATATCTGTATCGGTCCACGATGGCGAAGCGACCCGCCCTCACGTACGGGGTCTTGCTTCTGTTCGTCATGGGACTCGGCCTGCGGGCGTGGTCCAACGTCGGGTGATCTGATCGGCGCTTCGGCCCTCTCTGCGTATATTGTCTGCCGGCACGAGGGAGAGGCACGCATGCTCTCGGGGAAGAGACTCTTGATCACGGGTGTCCTGACGGACGACTCGATCGCTTGGCACACCGCACGCGTCGCCCAGGAGCAGGGGGCGGACATCGTTCTCACCGGCTTCGGTCGGGGGCTTTCGCTCACCCGCAGGTCGGCGAAGCGGCTGCCAAACGAAGCGGATGTGTACGAGCTGGACATCAACGACCCGGCCCACATGGACGCGCTCGTTGCCCAGCTCGATGACCGATGGGGAGGCATCGACGGTGCATTGCATGCCATCGCCTTTGCGCCCAACGACGCACTTGGTGGCGAATTCCTCGACACGCCCGCTGAGTCCGCCGGTACCGCCTTCCTCACCTCGGCGTTCTCGTACAAGACCCTCGCCGTTGGCCTCCGGCCTCTGATGCTCAAGGCCGGGGGAGGTGCACTCGTGGCGCTCGACTTCGACAACTCCTCGGCGTGGCCCGCCTACGACTGGATGGGGGTGTCGAAGTCTGCCCTGCAGTCGGTGAACCGGTACCTCGCGCAGTACCTGGGCGCCGACAACATCCGTGCGAACCTCGTCTCGGCCGGTCCGCTGGGGACCATTGCGGCCAAGTCCATCCCGGGATTCGTCCAGTTCGAGAATCTGTGGCAGATCCGAGCCCCATTGGGTTGGGACCCGAGAGATCCCGAGCCGGTGGCGAAGATGGCCTGCGTCCTCCTGTCCGACTTCGCAGCTTCGACGTCCGGTGAGATCGTCCATGTGGACGGGGGCTTCCATGCCGTTGCGGCCGGAGATACCGAAGGTCTTCTCGCCGTGGCGTCAGCCGTCGAAGGAGACGAGGATTAGTCCGCCGTCGGGATGGTGAAGGTGAATGTCGCGCCTCCACCGACGGTGGGCTCGTACCACACCCGGCCGCCCATTGCCTCGACGAGACCCCTCACGATCGACAGACCGAGGCCGGCGCCACCCTTGGACCGGGTTGCGTGCGGTTGGAGTTGCGTGAAGCGGTCGAACATCCGATCGTGCTGCTCGTAGGGAATCCCGGGCCCGTGGTCGATCACCGACACCTGCACCTCGCCGTTCCCCGGTGCAGTGATGAGCGTGATGTCACTCTCGCCCCCGTACTTGATGGCGTTGTCGACGAGGTTCGTGAGCACACGGGCGAGGTGATCGGGGTCTGCGAGCACCGTTCCCACACCGGCCGTCGGCTCGTGCTCGACCACGTCACCTCCCGGGAGCGCCTCGAGCAGCTCGGCGATGAACGGTTCGAGATCGATCTTCTCCGGGCGCACCGGCAGGGACTCCGCCTCGATCCGGGACATGACCAGCAGGTCCTCGATGAGGGTCTTGAGCCGAGTCGACTGCTTGGCCGCCATGTCGACGAGTTGCTCGGCGCGCGGGTCCGTTGGCATCAACTCAGGCCGTTGAAGCGTCGTGAGGGCGCCGATGATGCTGGTCAGGGGGGTCCGGAGCTCGTGGGAGACGACGGAGACGAAGTCGGTCTTCAGCTCTGCCAGCTCGGCCATGCGCTCACTCGTGGAGCGTGCAAGCTCGTATCGGGCCATCTGGTTGAGCACCAAGGCGGCGGGGGCTGCAACGGACTCGAGCGTGGCGATGTCCTCCTGGGTGAACTCCGATGTCTTGTCTCCCACGATCAGGACGCCGATCGTTCGATTCTCGACACGCATTGCGACAGCAGCGAGCCGATCTGCTTCGAGTTCCTTGATGAGGCGATCGTCCCCGGCCTCTGCGAGATCGTTGATGACGGTGGCGTCGCCTCCCATGAACACCTGTGGACCGATGCTCGACTCGTCGAGCGACAGCGAGAAGGGATCGGCTTGGACGGTGTGGCCGGCAGCCCAGATGGGAGACATCAGGTCGAGATGCTCGGTCTCGGGGTCGTAGAGGAGCACCAGGCCCACCCGCGCATGGACCGACTGGGCGACCCTGCCGATCAGTTCAGGCAACACCTCGTCGAGCTTCGTGCCGGCGCCGATCGTGCGAGAGACGTCGTATAGCTGGCTGATTTCGCGCTCGTGTTGTGCGAGCTCGGCTTCCCGCGCCACGAGCGCCTGATACGCCTCGGAGGTCCGGGCGAGCTGAGTGCGGATGCCGATCGTGACGAGGAGGATGAAGACGATGGTCGCCACGAAGGCGAGGAAGCTCAAGACCGGCGATGCAGACTCGATGCTGGTGTACTCGAGCTCGGTGCTCTCGAAGAGGGCGTACCCATAGGCGAGCGTCGCGACGAAGCCGACTCCCACCAGCGCAGAGGTCCGCAGGAGGGTTGCGGCTGCGAAGAAGGTCACGATGAGGAAGCCCATGCCCGACGGCCGGTCATCGCGGCTCAACTCGAAGAGCAGGACCATGATGATCGTGATCACCGACCAGATCACGAGGAACCAGTCGGCGACACCGCTTCGCATCATCGTTCGCCATGGCGCGAACGTCACGATCACCAGCGTCACGAACATGACGCCCAGCGCCGTGCCCGTCACCGACCAATTGACGTCTTCGGCCGTCGCAGCACCGATGGCGGCCAGGAGCAAGCCGAACCAGGACACGATCAGTCCCGTCGAGAGCACGCGAATGCGGTATTCGATGATCGGATCGGTCTGAATCACGGTGCCGATACCCCTGCTGTCGTGGGACACACGGTAACCTCGCCGCATGCCACGGGTCCTTCTTCTCTTCGGCGGGCAATCCGCCGAGCATGAGGTCTCGTGCGGCTCCGCGGTGTCGATTCACGATGCGTTGGAGGCCGCCGGGCACAGTGTGATCCCCGTCGGGATCGACCGATCCGGCTCGTGGTTCGTCGCCGATTCGGGAGTGCGGCCCTTCCGGGCCGAAGGGCGAGAAGTCGATTTCGTGCTGCCGTCGGGTGCTCTCGTCGTCGGGGACGAGGCGGTCCAGGCGGACGTGATCTTCCCCGTATTGCACGGACCGCGTGGTGAGGATGGGACCGTCCAGGGGATGTTCGAGGTGGCTGGATTGCCCTACGTGGGTTGCGGGGTCCGTGGCAGCGCCGTCGCCATGGACAAGCACCTCGCAAAGACCGTCGTGTCCGCTGCGGGCATCGCAACTCCGCGTTGGATCAAGATCGACCGGCATCGCTGGACGGGCGATGGCTCGCTCATCGAACGGATCGTGTCCGAGCTCTCGCTGCCGGTGTTCATCAAGCCCGTCGGCCAGGGATCATCGATCGGGATCGCCAAAGCCTCGTCCAATGAGGATGTGCGATCGGCCGTGATCAATGCGTTCCGTTACGACGATACGGTGATCGTCGAGGAGCTCGTCCACGGACGCGAGATCGAGGTCGCCGTGCTCGACGGGCCGCGTGCCTCGGTCCCCGGAGAGGTCGTGCTGGCCGGCGGCTGGTACACGTACGACGCCAAGTACGCGGATGCGACGTCGCAGTTCGTCACTCCCGCCGATCTCGCCGAGGGACAATCCCGTCGCGTGGCACACCTCGCCGAAGAGGTGTTCGACCACCTCGGGCTCAACGGGTTGGCGCGCATCGACTTCTTCCTGGATGAGTCGTCGGGCCAGTTCCTGTTCAACGAGGCCAACACCATGCCGGGGTTCACGTCGATCAGCGGGTTCCCGAAGATGTGGGAGGCATCCGGGGTCTCGTATCCCGAGCTGTGCAACCACCTGGTCTTGGCCGCGATCGACCGTCACGCCACCCAGGCGAAGCTCTCCACTCGCTGAGCTAGAGCCGAACCACCGGGCAGGTGAGCGTCCGCACGATTCCCGCCACCGGCTGGATCTCGGTCACGACGAGGTGCCCAAGGGCATCGACGTCGGCAGCTTCGGCCGACACGATCACGTCGTAGGGGCCGGTCACCGCCTCGGAGGACATCACACCTTCGATCGCCCCGATCGAGTGGGCGACTTCGGACGCCTTCCCCGATTCGGTCTGGATGAGGACGAATGCTTGGACCATGAGCCGAGGCTACCACCGCACGCTGTACCAGGTCCTGGGTCAGCCTCTGGCCGGGTGGATCTGAGGATCCGTCAGTATCCGTCGGACCCGAAGCGAAGGTTGACGGCGTGGGCGTCGTCGCCTTCACCGACGAGATCGAAGCGGACCCGCTGGCCCTGCCGGAGGAACCGGAACAGTGACCCTTCGAGGGATCCGGGGACGAGGAGCACCTCGGTGTCATCGTCGTCTCGGATGATCAAGCCGATCCCGGTCTCGGGGTCGTAGGCCTTGACGAAGCCCTGCATCAGACCTTTTCGACCTTGCCGGCCTTGATGCAGGACGTGCACACCCGGGCGCGCCGGGAATTCGAGCCGTGCTTGACACGGATCTTCTGGATGTTCGGCCGCCAGGTCTTGGACGAACGCTTGTGCGAGAAGCTGACCTGCTTGCCGGTCCACGGCTCCTTGCCGCAGATCTCACATCGGTATGCCATGTGCGGGAAACCTCCTGAGGCGAGGCCGGATGCTAGCAGTGGGACCGTCGTAGCCACTCAGTGCCCGCAGCTGGCTGTGAGGCCGGACCGCGAGAGCTGGCGATTGTCACGCTCGGAGACCAAGATCTCCCCATGGTCACGACGGAACGCACGGGCCGCACGCTGACGTACCTCGGGGGGATTCCCACGGATGCCGTCAAAGGAATCGGGCCCACCACGATGCGGCGGCTCGACGAAAGCGGGGTGCACTCCGTCGCCCACCTCTTGCTCACCCCACCCAGGCGCTACCTCGACCGAAGCCAGCTGTTCGACATCGCAGCTGCGCCCCTTGGAGAAGAGGTCACGATCGGCGGTGTCGTGGCGTCGTTCAGCAAACGGAGGATCTCGCGCGGCAGGACGATGGTCGAGGCCAGGGTGCACGACGGTACGAGCGCCATCCGAGCGGTCTGGTTCAATCCCTACATCTCGCTCTCGGAGGGCGAAGAGGTCGCGCTCTCCGGCAAGATCGAGCGGTTCCGCAGCTCGTTGCAGATGAAGGGCCCTGACGTCGACCGTCTCTCCGGATCAGAGTCGCTCGCAACCGGGCGTGTCGTCCCGGTGTACGGGGGTATCGGCGGCCTCACCGGAGCCAAGGTGCGTTCAGCGGTCGCCAACGCCGTCCGGCGCAGCATCCCCGTCGAGGACCCCCTGCCATCCGATGCTCTCGACGAACTCGATCTCGTCGATCGGACGTTCGCATTGGAGCGAATCCACTTCCCCGACTCACTCGAAGACGTACCCCCCGCACGGCGACGCCTGGTGTTCGACGAGTTCTTGCGAATCCAGATGGCCCTCAAGGTGCGGGCGCACGACGAGTTCGAGACGCAGACCGGTGTTTCGAACTCGGTTCGAGGTCCGCTGCTCGAGCGGTATCTGGAGGCCCTTCCCTACGAGTTGACCACGGATCAGCGTTCATCGCTCGCCGACATCCTCGACGACATGGCCTCGCCGACACCGCTGCATCGTCTGCTGCAGGGAGAGGTCGGATCGGGGAAGACCGTCGTCGTCATCGCAGCCATGCTCACGTCGGTCGAGAGCGGTCACCAGGCCGCCTTCATGGCGCCGACCGAGGTGCTGGCAACGCAGCACTACCTGAGCGCCGTTCACTCCCTGCACGAGGCCGGCCTCGCACCTTCGACCTACGCCGCCGATCACACTGGCACCGGCTCGTTGTTCGATTCCGAGTCCGCGGGAGATCGGGAGGCCCGAGTCGGACTGTTCACAGCCTCCCGCGTGCTGGTCAACTTCCGCTCAGGACCGGTGAGCCGCGACCAGGGTTTGGCGTGGCTGGCCGACGGGACCATCGACATCGCCTTCGGCACACACGCGCTCATTCAGCCGGACGTGGACTTCGCCTCCCTCGGGATCACGATCGTCGACGAGCAACACCGCTTCGGTGTGGAGCAACGCGTGAGCCTCCGCGATCGAGACGCCGGTGAGGGGGTGCCGGACCTGCTCCTCATGACCGCGACGCCCATTCCGCGCACGTTCGTGATGGCGCTGTACGGGGACTTGGACGTGTCGACGATCCGGACGATGCCGCTCGGACGTTCGCCGATCAGCACCTCAGCCCTGCCGCTGTCGAACGAAGCCGAATCGGCGGTGGACGACGTGGTTGCCGCAACGGTGGCCGACGGTCATCGCGTCTTCGTGATCTGCCCACTCGTCGACGAATCCGACAAGATCGATGCACGCTCGGCGACACAGGAGTACGTGCGGTTGCGGTCGTCGTTGCCGGATGTGTCGATCGGGTTACTCC